>NZ_JAKQYH010000044.1:0-80757 GCF_022343545.1 Streptomyces arenae | reverse complement strand
CCCCCCCGTAGGCGACCCTCACCACCCCCGGAATAAAGATCCAAGGCCCCCGGTTTTGGGAGATGCGGCCAGCCCTGGCAGACTGGACCGTCGGCCCCGGTTCACGCCCCGCAGCCCGCGACGGCGACCCGGTGCCCTCCCGATACCTAGGAGACCCCCTTGAAGCGCGACATCCACCCCGAGTACGTCGAGACGCAGGTCAGCTGCACCTGTGGCGCGTCGTTCACGACCCGCAGCACCATCCAGTCCGGCACCATCCGTGCTGAGGTCTGCTCCGAGTGCCACCCGTTCTACACGGGCAAGCAGAAGATCCTCGACACCGGTGGCCGTGTGGCCCGCTTCGAGGCCCGCTTCGGCAAGGCTGCCGCCGGCTCCAAGAAGTAGCGAGCCTCAATTCGCCGGTCCACGGTCGCGCCCCGCGAGGGGTGTGTCCGGGACCGGCGTTTTTGGTCGCCCGCCTTCCCTTCCCCACGCCGTAGCAGTATCAGGAGCCAAAAATGTTCGAGGCCGTCGAGGAACTCGTCGTCGAGCACGCAGACCTGGAGAAGAAGCTCGCCGATCCGTCGGTCCACGCCGACCAGGCCAACGCGCGCAAGCTGAACAAGCGCTACGCCGAACTCACCCCGATCGTCGCCACGTACCGCTCCTGGAAGCAGACCGGCGACGACATCGAGACCGCGCGTGAACTGGCCGCCGACGACCCCGACTTCGCCGCCGAGGTCAAGGAGCTGGACAAGCAGCGCGACGAGCTGACCGAGAAGCTGCGGCTGCTGCTCGTACCCCGGGACCCGTCCGACGACAAGGACGTCATCCTGGAGATCAAGGCCGGGGCGGGCGGCGACGAGTCCGCGCTGTTCGCGGGTGACCTGCTGCGCATGTACCTCCGGTACGCCGAGCGCGTCGGCTGGAAGACCGAGATCATCGACTCCACCGAGTCCGAGCTGGGCGGCTACAAGGACGTCCAGGTCGCCGTGAAGACCAAGGGCGGCCAGGGCGCGACGGAACCCGGCCAGGGCGTCTGGGCACGGCTGAAGTACGAGGGCGGTGTGCACCGCGTGCAGCGCGTGCCGGCCACCGAGTCGCAGGGCCGCATCCACACCTCCGCGGCCGGCGTGCTGGTCACGCCCGAGGCGGAGGAGGTCGACGTCGAGATCAACCCCAACGACCTGCGCATCGACGTCTACCGGTCCTCCGGACCCGGCGGGCAGTCCGTCAACACCACCGACTCCGCGGTGCGCATCACGCACCTGCCCACCGGAGTCGTCGCCTCCTGCCAGAACGAGAAGAGCCAGCTGCAGAACAAGGAGCAGGCCTTGCGTATCCTGCGCTCCAGGCTGCTCGCCGCGGCGCAGGAGGAGGCGGAGAAGGAGGCCGCCGACGCCCGCCGCAGCCAGGTCCGCACCGTCGACCGCTCCGAGAAGATCCGCACGTACAACTTCCCGGAGAATCGTCTCTCGGACCACCGCGTCGGCTTCAAGGCGTACAACCTGGACCAGGTCCTGGACGGCGACCTCGACGCGGTGATCCAGGCCTGCGTCGACGCGGACTCGGCCGCCAAGCTGGCAGCCGCATAAGAGGTACGAGTTACTACACGGAGGACCAGCGTGAACCTGCTGCTCGCCGAGGTGGCCCAGGCCGCCCAGCGGCTGGCCGACGCCGGCGTGCCCTCGCCGCGCAACGACGCGGAGGAACTCGCCGCGTTCGTGCACGGCGTGAAGCGGGGCGCGCTGCACTCCGTCAAGGACTCGGACTTCGACGCCCGTTACTGGGAGGTCATCGCCCGCCGGGAGCAGCGCGAACCGCTCCAGCACATCACCGGGCGGGCGTACTTCCGGTACCTCGAACTCCAGGTGGGTCCGGGCGTGTTCGTGCCGCGCCCGGAGACCGAGTCGGTGGTCGGGTGGGCCATAGACGCCGTGCGGGCCATGGACGTCGTCGAGCCCCGCATCGTCGACCTGTGCACCGGTTCCGGCGCCATCGCGCTCGCCCTCGCCCAGGAGGTCCCGCGCTCGCGCGTGCACGCCGTGGAGCTGTCCGAGGAGGCGCTCCAGTGGACCCGCAAGAACATGGCGGGCTCCCGGGTCGACCTGCGCCAGGGAGACGCCCTGGACGCCTTCCACGACCTCGACGGCCACGTCGACCTGGTCATCTCCAACCCGCCGTACATCCCGCTCACCGAGTGGGAGTACGTCGCCCCCGAGGCCCGCGACTACGACCCCGAACTCGCCCTGTTCTCCGGCGAGGACGGCCTGGACCTGATCCGGGGCATCGAACGCACCGCGCACCGGCTGCTGCGCCCCGGCGGTGTCGTCGTCATCGAGCACGCCGACACCCAGGGCGGCCAGGTGCCGTGGATCTTCACCGAGGAGCGGGGCTGGGCCGACGCGGCGGACCACCCGGACCTCAACAAGCGCCCCCGCTTCGCGACCGCCCGCAAGGCGCTGCCGTGATCACCCCGCAGACTGTTTCCCGGAAGTCCCGGAATTCCCGGAACCGGATGTCCTGGAAGTACGTGTACTTCGTGTACGAGGAGGCCAGCTAGACATGGCACGGCGATACGACACCAACGACGCGACCGACCGCGTGACGGGTCTGCGCGAGGCCGCGTCCGCCGTCCGCCGGGGCGAACTGGTGGTGCTGCCGACCGACACGGTGTACGGCATCGGCGCCGACGCGTTCACCTCGGAGGCGGTCGCCGACCTCCTCGACGCCAAGGGCCGGGGCCGCAACATGCCCACCCCGGTGCTCATCGGCTCCCCGAACACGCTCCACGGCCTGGTCACCGACTTCTCCGAGCAGGCCTGGGAACTGGTCGACGCGTTCTGGCCGGGCGCGCTCACCCTGGTCGCCAAGCACCAGCCGTCCCTCCAGTGGGACCTCGGGGACAGCCGGGGCACGGTCGCCGTGCGCATGCCACTGCACCCGGTCGCCATCGAACTGCTCACCGAGGTCGGCCCGATGGCCGTCTCCTCCGCCAACCTCACCGGCCACCCGTCGCCGGAGACCTGCGACGCCGCGCAGGAGATGCTCGGCGACTCCGTCTCCGTCTACCTCGACGGCGGCCCTACCCCGGGCAACGTGCCGTCCTCGATCGTCGACGTCACCCGTGAGGTTCCGCTGCTGCTGCGCGCGGGCGCGATCTCGGCGGAGGAGCTGCGCAAGGTCGTACCCGACCTCGAGGTGGCGAATTGACAGCCCCTGACGCGGGGCGTGGCATAGGCAACGGGGAGCGCGCGGCGGAGATCACGACCACGTTCGTGGGGCTGCCGCGCGACAGCTTCCGCATCCTCCACGTCAGCACCGGCAACGTGTGCCGCTCGCCGATCACCGAGCGGCTGAACCGCCATCTCGTGACGGACCGGCTCGGTACCTTCCTGGGCGGCGGTCTGATCGTGGAGAGCGCGGGCACCTGGGGCCACGAGGGCGCGCCCATGGAGGCCAACGCGGAGGCCGTGCTCGCCGAGTTCGGCGCGGACCCGTCCGGGTTCGTCGGCCGGGAACTCCTCGACGAGCACGTCATCCGGGCCGACCTGGTGCTGACGGCCACCCGCGACCACCGCGCCCAGGTCATCTCCATGGGCCACTCCGCGGGCCTGCGCACCTTCACGCTGAAGGAGTTCACCCGCCTGGTCCGCGCGATCGACCCGGCGACGCTGCCGCCGCTCTCGGAGGGCGTGGTGGTCCGGGCCCGCGCGCTGGTCCGCGCGGCCGCCGCGCTGCGCGGGTGGCTGCTGGCACCGACGGCGGAGGCGGACGAGGTCCACGACCCGTACGGCGCCCCGCTGCCGTTCTTCCGGTCCATCGGCGACGAGATACACGAGGCCCTGGACCCGGTGGTCACGGCACTCACCGGCGTCCCCGCGCGGATGTAGTCCCGGCGGCGGAACCGGCGGCGCCACACCTGACCACACCCGTACGCACAAACCGCGCGTTCGCTCCATACCGGGCCTACATTGGCTGTACGTCACCGTCGACCGCCCGGAGCCCGTCATGTCGGTCACCCCTACCCTCGACGAGGCCGATCTGCTGCTGCGCCGGCAGGACCCGGAGCTCGCCGAGCTCCTGCTGGGCGAGTTCACCCGGCAGTCGACGTCGTTGCAGCTGATCGCCGCCGAGAACTTCACCTCCCCGGCCGTGCTGGCCGCGCTCGGCTCGCCGCTCGCCAACAAGTACGCCGAGGGCTATCCGGGCGCCCGGCACCACGGCGGCTGCGAGATCGTGGACGTCGCCGAGCGGCTCGCCGTGGACCGCGCCAAGGCCCTGTTCGGCGCCGCGCACGCCAACGTCCAGTCCCACTCGGGGTCCTCCGCCGTGCTGGCCGCCTACGCGGCCCTGCTGCGCCCCGGGGACACCGTGCTCGCCCTCGGGCTGCCCTACGGCGGCCACCTCACCCACGGGTCCCCGGCCAACTTCTCCGGCCGCTGGTTCGACTTCATCGGGTACGGGGTGGACGCGGAGAGCGGGCTCGTCGACCACGACCAGGTGCGCGCGCTGGCCCGCGCCCACCGGCCCAAGGCGATCGTGTGCGGATCCATCGCCTACCCCCGCCACCTCGACTACGCCGCCTTCCGCGAGATCGCCGACGAGGTCGGCGCGTACCTGATCGCGGACGCCGCGCACCCGATCGGGCTGGTCGCCGGGGGAGCGGCGCCCAACCCGGTGCCGTACGCGGACGTGGTGTGCGCGACCACGCACAAGGTGCTGCGCGGGCCGCGCGGCGGGATGCTGCTGTGCGCGTCGCCCGAACTGGCCGAGCGTCTGGACCGGGCGGTGTTCCCGTTCACCCAGGGCGGCGCGCAGATGCACACCATCGCCGCCAAGGCGGTGGCGTTCGGGGAGGCGGCCACACCGGCGTTCGCCGCGTACGCCCATCAGGTGGTCGTCAACGCGGGCGTCCTCGCCGCCGGCCTCGCCGACCAGGGGCTCACGGTCACGACGGGCGGTACCGACACCCATCTGATCGTCGCCGACCCCGCCCCCCTCGGGGTGGAGGGGCGCGTCGCCCGCGGGCGGCTCGCCGCCGCCGGGATCGTCCTCGACTGCTGTGCTCTTCCCCACGGTGACGCGCGTGGGCTGCGGCTGGGCACGGCGGCCGTGACCACCCAGGGCATGGGGGCGCCTGAGATGGCCCGGATCGCGGTGCTGCTGGCGGCCGTGGTGCGCGGGGAGGCCCAGGTGGGGAGGGTGCGTGACGAGGTGCGTGAGCTCACCGGTAGATTTCCGCCGTATCCCCGTTGAGACGGGGTAAACGCAGCGTCGTACACACTGTTGTGCGCCCGGTTCACAGCCGTCCGTGCAACCATCGTCGCTACCCGGAAGTCCCCATACATATGCGTCCCTCGCTAGGGTGTGGGGCTGTGATGGCCAGCGAGACCTGTGGGGAAGCCCGTGCGTGAATACCTGCTGACGCTCTGCATCACGGCCGCGGTGACGTATCTGCTGACAGGGCCGGTACGGAAGTTTGCGATCGTGGCCGGGGCCATGCCGGAGATCAGGGCCCGTGACGTGCACCGGGAACCCACTCCGCGGCTCGGCGGGATCGCCATGTTCTTCGGGCTGTGCGCGGGTCTGCTGGTCGCCGACCACATGACCAACCTCAACGAGGTCTTCGAGAAGTCCAACGAGCCGCGCGCGCTGCTCTCCGGCGCCGCGCTGATCTGGCTGATCGGTGTGCTCGACGACAAGTTCGAGATCGACGCCCTGATCAAGCTGGGCGGCCAGATGATCGCCGCGGGCGTCATGGTCATGCAGGGTCTGACGATCCTGTGGCTGCCCGTCCCTGGCGTCGGGAACGTGGCCCTGACCCCGTGGCAGGGCACGCTGCTGACGGTGGCCCTGGTCGTCATCACGATCAACGCGGTGAACTTCGTCGACGGCCTGGACGGTCTGGCCTCCGGCATGGTGTGCATCGCGGCCGCGGCGTTCTTCCTGTACGCCTACCGCATCTGGTACTCGTACGGCATCGAGGCCGCCGCACCGGCGACGCTGTTCGCGGCGATCCTGATGGGCATGTGCCTGGGCTTCCTGCCGCACAACATCCATCCGGCGCGGATCTTCATGGGCGACTCGGGCTCGATGCTGATCGGGCTGGTGCTGGCCGCGGGCGCGATCTCGATCACCGGTCAGGTCGACCCGGACGTGATGAACCTGTTCGCCGGCTCCGAGCGCAACGCCGTGCACCAGACGGTGCCGGTGTACATCCCGCTGCTGCTGCCGCTGACCATCATCGCGGTGCCGGCCGCCGACCTGGTGCTGGCGATCGTCCGGCGTACCTGGCGCGGTCAGTCGCCGTTCGCGGCGGACCGCGGGCACCTGCACCACCGGCTCCTGGAGATCGGCCACTCGCACAGCCGGGCCGTGCTGATCATGTACTTCTGGTCGGCGCTGATCGGCTTCGGCACGCTGGCCTACTCGGTGAACTCGGCGTCCATGTGGATCGTGCTGGGCGTGGCGTTCTTCAGCGCGGTCGGCCTGGTGCTGCTCCTGCTGCCGCGGTTCACGCCGCGGGCGCCCCGGTGGGCGCAGGCCTTCGTGCCGCCCCGCTACCGGCGTCCCAGGGCCGCTTCGGCGGCCGAGGCGCCGGCCGCGGCGACTCCGCGGACGGCGGCCGTCGTCGCGGAGCAGGAGTGCCCGGAGGAGGCCGACGGACACCGCTCCCCGGTGCCCGCCGGAGCGGCCTCGGTCAACGGCGCGACGGCCATCGGAGGCCGCTCGCGCTTCCTGGACCGGCGGACGTCGGGAAGCTCTCACTGAGGCTCGCCAAGGTAAGAATCTGACTAGAGCATTGCCAAGTCGTGGGGGAGCAAAGACCCCCAATACCAGACACAACGGCTCGGTTTTCGCTCAGACGGGCAGGTTCACTCTCATGTGTGACAGCAAGCACACCCAGCAGGTAAAGACCTCATCAAATAGTTTGTGATACGGTTCACGAGAACCCCGGACAGAGCCGAAGGACCCAAGTGCGTTGGTCCATTGGCGTGAGGTCGGCGTGAGGTTTTCGCCCCTCCGACCGGGACTACGCTCGTCCATGACGACACCTGCCCCCCTGTGAAAGCGGAGTTGCCGCCATGCCGTCCAATGACGTCCGGATCCTGGCCCAGGCCGCCGTACCCACGGCCGCCGTCGGCGTGCTCGCCGCCGTCGTCGGCGGTGTGGTCGCGGGCGGCAAGGGAGCGATCGGGGCGCTCGTCGGGGCGGTGATCGTGATCCTCTTCATGGGGATCGGCCTCTACGTCCTCCAGCGCACGGCCAGGTCCATGCCGCAGCTCTTCCAGATGATGGGCCTGATGCTCTACGCGGCCCAGCTTCTGCTGCTGTTCATCTTCATGGCCATGTTCAAGAACACGACGCTGTTCAACCCCCGTGCCTTCGCGATCACGCTCGTGGTCGCCACCCTCACGTGGATCGCCGCCCAGACGCGCGCCCACATGAAGGCGAAAATCCTCTACGTCGAACCCGACAAGGCCGACAAGGCCGAGAAGACCGGGCATTCCTCGTGAGAGGTAGGGCCGGGATAAAGGCGCACGAGAGATGCTGCTATCGTCCGGTGCCAACTGCGGCATCGCGGGCGCGGGCATCTGAGCTGACGCCTGCTCAATCGCGAGGCGAGATGCCCCCCAGCCGCCCCCACATCCGTAACACCAGTCCCGTGCCGAACCGCGGCCCTGCGCCGCGCCGACACAACGAGGTTGCCGTACCCATGCGCCACGATGAAGGAGCCCGCGGTGAGTGCTGACCCGACGCAGACGCTCGCTTTCGACACGAGCTGTCACCTGTTCGACGGGTGTGGCTTCCCGGCTCCGGGCCTGCACTCGTTCCTGTTCAAGCCGCTCTTCGGCGACGCGGACAGCAACGTGTACTTCAACAAGACGATGCTGCTGGCGCTGCTCGGGTCGATCATCATCGTGGGCTTCTTCTGGGCCGCCTTCGCGCGTCCCAAGGTCGTCCCGGGCAAGCTCCAGATGATCGCCGAGACCGGCTACGACTTCGTCCGCCGCGGTGTCGTCTACGAGACCATCGGCAAGAAGGAAGGCGAGAAGTACGTCCCGTTCGTCGTCTCGCTGTTCTTCTTCGTCTGGATGATGAACCTCTGGTCGATCATCCCGCTCGCCCAGTTCCCGGTCACCGCGATCATCTCGTACCCCGCGGTCCTCGCCGGCCTCGTCTACATCACGTGGGTCTCGCTGACCTTCAAGCGCCACGGTTTCGTCGGCGCCTTCAAGAACTTCACCGGCTACGACAAGTCGCTCGGCGCGGTGCTCCCGCTGTCGATGACGATCGAGCTCTTCTCGAACCTGCTCGTGCGGCCCTTCACCCACGCCGTCCGACTCTTCGCGAACATGTTCGCCGGCCACACCCTGCTGCTGCTCTTCACGATCGCCAGCTGGTACATGCTGAACGGCATCGGCATCGCCTACTCCGCCGTGTCGTTCGTGATGGTCATCGTGATGACCGCCTTCGAGCTCTTCATCCAGGCTGTCCAGGCCTATGTCTTCGTACTGCTGACCTGCAGCTTCATTCAGGGCGCGCTCGCCGAGTCCCACTGAGCGCCCACCCGCTCCACCACCCATGACATCCGGTGGCCAACCCCCACCGGTCCTTGAAAGAGAAGGAAGAACCGGCATGTCCGTTCTGCACGAGACCCTGGCCGCTGTCCAGATCAAGGGCAACCTCGGCTCCATCGGTTACGGCCTCGCCGCGATCGGCCCGGGCGTCGGCGTCGGCATCATCTTCGGTAACGGCACCCAGGCCCTCGCCCGCCAGCCCGAGGCGGCCGGCCTGATCCGCGCCAACCAGATCCTCGGCTTCGCCTTCTGTGAGGCGCTCGCCCTGATCGGTCTGGTCATGCCGTTCGTCTACCCGGCCTCCTGACCCGACTGCCGCGCACCATTAGACGAAAGGCACTGATATGAGCCCCCTGGTTCAGCTGGCGGCGGAGGAGGCCGAGAACCCCCTCATCCCGCCGATCCCAGAGCTCGTCATCGGCCTCATCGCCTTCGTCATCGTCTTCGGCTTCCTCGCCAAGAAGCTCCTTCCGAACATCAACAAGGTTCTGGAGCAGCGCCGCGAGGCGATCGAGGGCGGTATCGAGAAGGCCGAGGCCGCGCAGACCGAGGCCCAGAGCGTCCTTGAGCAGTACAAGGCCCAGCTCGCCGAGGCCCGGCACGAGGCCGCGCGCCTGCGCCAGGAGGCTCAGGAGCAGGGCGCCGCGCTCATCGCCGAGATGCGCGCCGAGGGCCAGCGGCAGCGTGAGGAGATCGTGGCCGCCGGTCACGCCCAGATCGAGGCCGACCGCAAGTCGGCCGCGCAGGCGCTGCGCCAGGACGTCGGCCACCTGGCCACCGACCTGGCCGGCAAGCTCGTCGGCGAGTCCCTCGAGGACCACGCCCGGCAGAGCCGTGTCATCGACCGCTTCCTCGACGAGCTCGAGGAGAAGGCCGAGGCGGCTCGATGACAGCGCACGGAGCGAGCCGCGAGGCCCTGGCAACCGGACGCGAGCGTCTCGACGCGCTGACGGACTCCACGTCCGTGGACGCGACGCGGCTCGCCGACGAGCTGGCGGCTGTCACCGCGCTGCTCGACCGCGAGGCAGGCCTGCGCCGGGTCCTCACCGACCCGGCGCAGCCCGGCGAGGCCAAGGCCGAGCTGGTCCGGCGCCTGGTCGGCGGCCAGGTCTCCGAGACCACCGCCGACGTGGTCGCCGGTCTGGCCCGCTCCCGCTGGTCGCAGCCCCGCGACCTGGTGGACGCGCTGGAGGAGCTGGCGAACATCGCCGACCTCACCGCCGCGCAGAAGTCGAACACGCTGGACGACGTGGAGGACGAGCTGTTCCGGTTCGGCCGGATCGTCTCCTCCAGCACCGAGCTGCGTGCCGCGCTCACCGACCGGAAGGCCACCGCCGCCGCCAAGGTCGAGCTGCTGCACCGGCTGCTCGGCGGCCGCGCCAAGCCGGTCACCGAGCGTCTGGTCACGCGCCTTGTGACCGTGCCGCGGGGACGTAGCCTGGAAGCGGGCCTGGAGGCCCTGTCCAAGCTCGCCGCGGAGCGCCGCAGCCGCGTCGTCGCCGTCGTCACCTCGGCGGTGCCGCTGAGCGAGCCGCAGAAGCAGCGCCTGGGCGCCGCCCTCGCGAAGCTCTACGGCCGCACGATGCACCTCAACCTCGACGTCGACCCCGCGGTCGTCGGCGGGATCCGGGTGCAGGTCGGTGACGAGGTCATCAACGGTTCGATCGCGGACCGGCTCGAGGACGCGGCCCGCCGCATGGCGAGCTAGTACCCAACTCAAGAGTCAGTACGTACTTACGGCCCTGGTTGGGCCGGTGTGCAGAAGAATCCTGGGGGTCGCCCCCAGACCCCCCAAGTGAAACTTCGGGCCCAACAAGGAGAGCAGGGAACCCAGATGGCGGAGCTCACGATCCGGCCGGAGGAGATCCGGGACGCGCTGGAGAACTTCGTCCAGTCGTACAAGCCGGACGCGGCCTCGCGCGAGGAGGTCGGTACGGTCACCCTTGCCGGCGACGGCATCGCGAAGGTCGAGGGTCTTCCCTCGGCCATGGCCAACGAACTGCTGAAGTTCGAGGACGGCACCCTCGGCCTCGCGCTGAACCTGGAAGAGCGCGAGATCGGCGCCATCGTCCTCGGTGAGTTCAGCGGCATCGAGGAGGGTCAGCCGGTGCACCGCACCGGTGAGGTCCTCTCCGTCGCGGTCGGCGAGGGCTACCTCGGCCGCGTCGTCGACCCGCTCGGCAACCCGATCGACGGCCTCGGCGAGATCGAGACGTCCGGCCGCCGCGCCCTGGAGCTGCAGGCTCCGGGCGTCATGGCCCGTAAGTCGGTGCACGAGCCGATGGAGACCGGCTACAAGGCCGTCGACGCGATGACCCCGGTCGGCCGCGGCCAGCGTCAGCTGATCATCGGCGACCGCCAGACCGGCAAGACCGCCCTGGCCGTCGACACGATCATCAACCAGCGCGACAACTGGCGCTCGGGCGACCCGAAGAAGCAGGTCCGCTGCGTCTACGTCGCCATCGGCCAGAAGGGCTCGACCATCGCCTCCGTGCGTGGCGCCCTGGAAGAGGCCGGCGCGCTGGAGTACACGACCATCGTCGCCGCCCCGGCGTCCGACCCGGCCGGCTTCAAGTACCTGGCGCCGTACACCGGCTCGGCCATCGGCCAGCACTGGATGTACGACGGCAAGCACGTCCTCATCATCTTCGACGACCTCTCGAAGCAGGCCGACGCCTACCGCGCCGTGTCCCTGCTGCTGCGCCGCCCGCCGGGCCGTGAGGCCTACCCGGGTGACGTCTTCTACCTGCACTCGCGTCTGCTGGAGCGCTGCGCCAAGCTCTCCGACGAGATGGGTGCCGGTTCGATGACCGGTCTGCCGATCGTCGAGACCAAGGCCAACGACGTCTCGGCGTTCATCCCGACCAACGTCATCTCCATCACCGACGGCCAGTGCTTCCTGGAGTCGGACCTGTTCAACGCCGGTCAGCGCCCCGCGCTGAACGTCGGTATCTCCGTCTCCCGAGTCGGTGGTTCCGCGCAGCACAAGGCGATGAAGCAGGTCTCCGGCCGACTGCGTCTGGACCTCGCCCAGTACCGCGAGCTCGAGGCGTTCGCCGCCTTCGGTTCCGACCTGGACGCCGCGTCGAAGTCGCAGCTGGAGCGTGGTCAGCGTCTGGTCGAGCTGCTCAAGCAGGCTCAGTACCAGCCGATGCCGACCGAGGACCAGGTCGTCTCCGTGTGGGCCGGCACCACCGGCAAGATGGACGACGTCCCGGTCGCCGACATCCGCCGCTTCGAGAAGGAGCTGCTCGAGTACCTGCACCGCAAGGAGCAGGGCCTCATGACCTCCATCAAGGAGGGCGGCAAGATGTCGGACGACACCCTCACCGCTGTTGCCGACGCGATCGCCGACTTCAAGAAGCAGTTCGAGACCTCGGACGGCAAGCTTCTCGGCGAGGACGCCCCGGCCGCGGCCAAGTGACGTAAGGAAGGGACCTGACTCATGGGAGCCCAGCTCCGGGTCTACAAGCGTCGCATCCGATCCGTCACCGCGACCAAGAAGATCACCAAGGCGATGGAGATGATCGCCGCCTCGCGTGTCGTCAAGGCGCAGCGCAAGGTGCGGGCCTCCGCGCCGTACGCGACCGAGCTCACCCGCGCGGTCACGGCGGTCGGTACCGGCTCCAACACCAAGCACCCGCTGACCACCGAGGCGGAGTCGCCGACCCGTTCCGCGGTGCTGCTCCTCACGAGCGACCGCGGTCTGGCCGGCGCCTTCAACTCCAACGCCATCAAGGCCGCCGAGCAGCTGACGGCGCGTCTCGAGGCGGAGGGCAAGGAGGTCGACACGTACATCGTCGGCCGCCGCGGTCTGGCCCACTACAACTTCCGCGAGCGCAAGGTCGTGGAGTCGTGGGCCGGCTTCACCGACGAGCCCTCGTACGCGGACGCCAAGAAGGTCGCGGCGCCGCTGATCGAGGCCATCGAGACGGAGACGGCGGACGGCGGCGTGGACGAACTCCACATCGTCTACACCGAGTTCGTGTCGATGATGACGCAGACGGCGCTCGACGCCCGGCTGCTGCCGCTGCGCCTCGAAGAGGTCGCGGAGGAGAACCCCGCCAAGGGCGAGATCCTCCCGCTGTACGACTTCGAGCCCTCGGCGGAGGACGTCCTCGACGCCCTGCTGCCGCGCTACGTGGAGAGCCGCATCTACAACGCGCTGCTCCAGTCGGCGGCTTCGAAGCACGCCGCCACGCGGCGCGCGATGAAGTCGGCCACCGACAACGCGGGCGAGCTGATCAACACGCTCTCCCGTCTTGCCAACGCGGCCCGCCAGGCCGAAATCACCCAGGAAATCAGCGAGATCGTCGGTGGCGCCAGTGCCCTGGCCGACGCGACCGCGGGGAGTGACCGATAAATGACCACTGTTGAGACCGCGACGGCCACGGGCCGCGTCGCCCGGGTCATCGGCCCGGTCGTCGACGTGGAGTTCCCCGTCGACGCGATGCCGGACATCTACAACGCCCTTCACGTCGAGGTGGCCGACCCGGCCAACGCCGGCGAGAAGAAGACGCTGACCCTGGAGGTCGCCCAGCACCTGGGTGACGGCCTGGTCCGCACCATCTCCATGCAGCCCACCGACGGTCTGGTCCGCCAGGCCCCGGTCATCGACACCGGCGACGGCATCACCGTCCCGGTCGGCGACTTCACCAAGGGCAAGGTGTTCAACACCCTCGGTGAGGTGCTGAACGTCGACGAGCAGTACACGGGCGAGCGCTGGTCCATCCACCGCAAGGCCCCGAACTTCGACGAGCTCGAGTCGAAGACCGAGATGTTCGAGACCGGCGTCAAGGTCATCGACCTTCTCACCCCGTACGTCAAGGGTGGAAAGATCGGTCTGTTCGGTGGTGCCGGCGTCGGCAAGACGGTGCTCATCCAGGAGATGATCTACCGCGTCGCCAACAACCACGACGGTGTCTCCGTGTTCGCCGGTGTCGGCGAGCGCACCCGTGAGGGCAACGACCTCATCGAGGAGATGGCCGACTCGGGCGTCATCGACAAGACCGCCCTGGTCTTCGGCCAGATGGACGAGCCCCCGGGCACCCGTCTGCGCGTCGCGCTGGCCGGCCTGACCATGGCCGAGTACTTCCGTGACGTCCAGAAGCAGGACGTGCTGTTCTTCATCGACAACATCTTCCGCTTCACGCAGGCCGGTTCCGAGGTCTCGACCCTGCTCGGCCGCATGCCCTCCGCGGTGGGCTACCAGCCGAACCTGGCCGACGAGATGGGTCTCCTCCAGGAGCGCATCACCTCGACCCGTGGTCACTCGATCACCTCGATGCAGGCGATCTACGTCCCCGCGGACGACCTGACCGACCCGGCCCCGGCCACCACCTTCGCCCACCTCGACGCGACGACGGTGCTCTCCCGTCCGATCTCGGAGAAGGGCATCTACCCGGCCGTGGACCCGCTGGACTCCACGTCCCGGATCCTGGACCCGCGCTACATCGCGGCGGACCACTACAACACCGCTATGCGGGTGAAGACGGTCCTCCAGAAGTACAAGGACCTCCAGGACATCATCGCGATCCTCGGTATCGACGAGCTGGGCGAGGAGGACAAGCTCACCGTCCACCGTGCCCGTCGCGTGGAGCGCTTCCTGTCCCAGAACACCCACGTCGCCAAGCAGTTCACCGGCGTCGACGGGTCGGACGTCCCGCTGGACGAGTCGATCGCGGCCTTCAACGCGATCATCGACGGCGAGTACGACCACTTCCCGGAGCAGGCGTTCTTCCTGTGCGGTGGCATCGAGGACCTGAAGGCCAACGCCAAGGAGCTGGGCGTCTCCTGAGCCTCGTGCTCTGACTGAGGGGGCGGGTGCGTCCCGCCCCCTCTCTCACGCCCATTAGAATTGACCCCAACACCCGGCACCCCCTGCCGGGTGGTGACCCGAGGAGCCACCTTGGCTGCTGAGCTGCACGTCGCGCTGGTCGCGGCCGACCGAGAGGTCTGGTCCGGCGAGGCCACCCTGGTCGTCGCGCGCACCACGTCCGGCGACATCGGCGTCATGCCCGGTCACCAGCCGCTGCTCGGTGTGCTGGAGTCGGGCCCGGTGACCATCCGTACGAGTGATGGCGGGACGGTCGTCGCCGCGGTGCACGGCGGTTTCATCTCGTTCGCGGACAACAAGCTGTCGCTGCTGGCCGAGGTCGCCGAGCTGTCGGACGAGATCGACGTCCAGCGCGCGGAGCGGGAGCTGGAGCGCGCGAAGGCGGAGGGCGACGCCACCGCCGAGCGGCGCGCCGACGTCCGCCTGCGGGCGGCGACCTCACGCTGACACCGCACGCTGTGCAATGACACCATTCAGCCGCGGCTGGGACCTTCGGGTCCCAGCCGCGGCTGAGGTAGATCTGGGTCTTTTTACGTTCCATTACCTAGGAGACGGGGAGGTCGGTGCCGATGGTCCTCGCTCTGACTGTGGCCGGAATCGTGGTCGCGCTGGTGGTGGTGGGACTGTTCCTCTTCGGCCTGCGCCGCAGACTGATCCAGCGCTCCGGCGGTACCTTCGACTGTTCCCTGCGCTGGGACGTCCCCGAGAAACCCGACGCCAACGGCAAGGGCTGGAGCTACGGCGTCGCCCGCTACAACGGGGACAGCGTCGAGTGGTACCGCGTCTTCTCCTACGCCTACCGCCCCCGCCGGGTCCTGGAGCGGGCCCAGATCGAGGTGGCCGGCCGCCGGCTCCCCGAGGGCGAGGAGGAGCTGGCCCTGCTCTCCGACGCGGTGATCCTCGCCTGTGCCCACCGGGGCACTCGCCTCGAACTCGCGATGAGCGAGGACGCGCTGACCGGATTCCTCGCGTGGCTGGAAGCGGCCCCGCCCGGTCAGCGCGTCAACGTCGCTTAGCGCTGCTTTTTACGACATCCCGGAGCTGATGGCGCTCACCAGCTCGCCGTTGCTCGTGTCGCCGCTGAACTCCCAGAAGAACGCGCCGCCGAGGCCCTGGGACTTGGCCCAGCTCATCTTCCCGGCGATCGTCGACGGGGTGTCGTACGACCACCAGTTGCTGCCGCAGTGCGCGTACGCGGTGCCCGCGATCGTGCCGGTGGCCGGGCAGGACGTCTTGAGGACCTTGTAGTCCTCGATGCCCTGTTCGTACGTGCCCGCCGCCGGTCCGGTGGCCGTCCCGCCGGGCGCGTCCTGGGTGACCCCGGTCCAGCCGCGGCCGTAGAACCCGATGCCGATCAGCAGCTTGCTCGCCGGTACGCCTTGCGCCTTGAACTTGGCCATCGCGTCGGCCGTGTCGAAGCCCGCGGTGGGGATGCCGGAGTACGAGGTGAGCGGGGAGTGCGGGGCCGTCGGCCCGGTGCCGGCCCAGGCGCCGAAGAAGTCGTACGACATCACGTTGTACCAGTCGACGTACTGGGAGGCGCCCGCGTAGTCGGTGGCGTCGATCTTGCCGCCGGTGGAGCCGTCGGCCGTGGTGGCGGCGGTGACCAGGTTGCCGGAGCCGAACTTGGCGCGCAGCGCGGACATCAGGTTCTTGAAGGCCGCCGAGCCGCTGGTGTCACAGCTCAGCCCGCACGCGTTCGGGTACTCCCAGTCGATGTCGATGCCGTCGAAGACATCGGCCCAGCGCGGGTCCTCGACCAGGTTGTAGCAGGAGTTCGCGAACGCGGTCGGGTTGGCCGCCGCCTGCGCGAAGCCGCCGGACCAGGTCCAGCCGCCGAAGGACCACAGGATCTTGATGTTCGGGTACTTGGCCTTCAGTTCGCGCAGCTGGTTGAAGTTGCCGGCCAGCGGCTGGTCCCAGGTGTCGGCGACGCCGCTGACCGACTGGTCGGCGGTGAAGGTCTTCTGGTAGTCGGCGTAGGCGTCACCGATCGCGCACTGGCCGTTGGTCACGTTGCCGAAGGCGTAGTTGATGTGCGTGATCTTGGCCGCGGAGCCGGACGTCACCAGGTTCTTGACCTGGTAGTTGCGGCCGTAGATGCCCCACTCGGTGAAGTAGCCGAGCTTGACCTTGGAGCCGGTGGTCGGGGGAGTGGTCGTACCGCCGGTGGTGTGCACCGCGGCCGCGCCGCTGACCGGGCCGGTCTGGTTCGCGGTGTCCCGGGCCTGGACGGTGTACGAGTAGTCGGTGCCGGCGGTGAGGCCCGTGTCGGTGTACGAGGTGGTGGTCACCGTGGAGACGACCTTGCCGTCGCGCAGCACGTCGTAGTTCTTGACGCCCTTGTCGTCGGTGGCAGCGGACCAGCTCAGCTTCACCGAGGTGTCGGTGATGCCCGAGGCGGTGGGGGTGCCGGGCGCGGACGGGGCCGAGTCGCCGGGGGTGGTGGTACCCCCGTCACAGCTGCCGCCGTTGACGAGGCAGTTGCTCGGCGATCCGGATCCGGCTCCGTTGAAGCCGAAGGAGACGGAGGCGCCGGGGGCGAGGGTGCCGTTGTAGGACTTGTTCTTGGCGGTCCAGTGGGTGCCGGACGAGGTGACGTCGGCGTCCCAGGCGGAGGTCACCGAGGTGCCGGAGGGGAAGTCCCACTCGACGGTCCAGGAGCTGATCGAGGCGGTGCCGGTGTTCTTGACGGTCCACTGGCCGCCGAACCCGGTACCCCAGTCCGAGGTCTTGCTGAAGGTGGCCGTCGCGGCCGTCGCGGCCTGGGCGGGGCTCGCGAGGCCGACCAGGCCGGCCAGGGGGAGCAACAGGGTCGCGAACCCTGCCGCGGCTCTGTGTCTGAAGCGCATGCTGCGCCTCCCTCTTCATCGGGAATGACGTGGGCATGACTGAGCCTTCATGCCCATGGTGCCGCGAGAATAGAAAGGTCTGGACCACCGGTCAATAGGTCTGGACCACTCTGTATACGGGCCGTCAGATCCCGGACTCCCCCTGCCCGTACGGCCGCTAGCGCTCCCCGCCCGGCACCCACAGCACGTCCCCGGTGTCCTTGTTGGCCGTCCTGGCCAGGATGAACAGCAGGTCCGACAGGCGGTTCAGGTAGGTCGCCGTGAGCGGGTTCATCACCTCTCCGTGGACCTCCAGCGCCGCCCAGGTTGACCGCTCCGCCCGGCGCACCACCGTGCAGGCCTGGTGGAGCAGGGCCGCGCCCGGCGCGCCGCCCGGCAGGATGAAGGAACGCAGTTTCTCCAGCCGTTCGTTGAAGCGGTCGCAGTCCGCCTCCAGCCGGTCGACGTAGAACTGCTCGACCCGCAGCGGCGGGAACTGCGGGTTCTCCACCACCGGCGTCGACAGGTCCGCGCCCACGTCGAACAGATCGTTCTGCACCCGGGTGAGCACCGCGACGATCTCCTCGTCCAGCCCGCCCAGCGCGATCGCCGTCCCGATCGCCGCGTTCGCCTCGTTGGCGTCGGCGTAGGCCGAGATCCGGAGATCGGTCTTGGCGACCCGGCTCATGTCCCCGAGGGCGGTGGTGCCCTGGTCGCCGGTCCTGGTGTAGATGCGCGTCAGATTGACCATGTGACCAGCGTAGTAACGGCCCGCCGGTACGGCACACGCGTGTGCCGGCTGTCACGGCCGACGCCGTCAAGGGGACCCGGACCGCGCCCGCCTGACGGGACGTGACGGTTGTCTCACCCCCTGAGACCGTGACACGCATTACTTACCGGGTTTCCCGGACCTTCCCAGCGCTAGGGTCCGGCCAAGAGGCATACCTGAACAGCGTGTAAGGGGAGCGGAGTGGCACGGAAGCTTGCCGTCATCGGTGCCGGCTTGATGGGTTCCGGCATCGCCCAGGTCGCCGCGCAGGCCGGCTGGGACGTCGTCCTGCGGGACGTCACCGACGAGGCGCTGGACCGCGCCGTCGGCGGCATCCAGGCCTCGTACGACAAGTTCGTGAGCAAGGGGAAGCTGGAGGCGCACGACGCCGACACCGCCCTGGCCCGCATCACCACGACCACCGACCTGGACGCGGTCGCCGACGCGGACATCGTGGTCGAGGCCGTGTTCGAGAAGCTGGAGGTCAAGCACGAGATCTTCCGCGCGCTCGACAAGATCGTGCGCCCGGACGCCGTGCTCGCCTCCAACACCTCCGCCATCCCGATCACCAAGATCGCCGCGGCCACCGAGCACCCGGAGCGGGTGGTCGGCGTCCACTTCTTCTCGCCGGTGCCGATGATGCAGCTCGTGGAGCTGGTCCGCGGCTACAAGACGAGCGACGAAACCCTCGCCACCGCGCGGGAGTTCGCCGAGTCGACCGGCAAGACCTGCATCGTCGTCAACCGGGACGTCGCCGGTTTCGTGACGACCCGGCTGATCTCGGCGCTCGTCGTCGAGGCCACCAAGCTGTACGAGTCGGGTGTCGCCACCGCCGAGGACATCGACCTGGCCTGCAAGCTGGGCTTCGGTCACGCCATGGGCCCGCTGGCCACGGCCGACCTGACCGGCGTCGACATCCTGCTGCACGCCACCGGCAACATCTACACCGAGTCGCAGGACGAGAAGTTCGCACCGCCGGAGCTGATGCGCCGGATGGTTGACGCCGGTGACATCGGACGCAAGAGCGGGCAGGGCTTCTACACGTACTGAAACATCAGTACCCAGAACCCCTGACCGCCTCCGGAAAACGCACAGATCCCGGGAGTTTCACTCTCGGGGGTGAATTCGGTATCGGTTCGCTTACAGATGGCAACCTCTGGCTGTCCAACGCAGTCAGAAGTTGCATCACCGGACATCACTTTCGCGGAGTAGGACACGCACTCTCGGGGAGCGCATATGTACATCAGGGGCGACCACGCCGAGCTGGTCGTCGGGGGCCGCCTCGACGTCCGCAGCGCGGCGGACGCCCGTACGGTCCTGCACTCGGCCGTCGACGACGGAGTCGGCGACCTGGTGCTGGACCTGTCCGAGCTGGACTCCTGGGACGCCACCGGCCTCGGGGTGATCATGGGGGCCCACCGGCGGGCCGGCCGTTGCGGCCGGCGTCTGGTGCTGCGCGGTGTGCCACCGCAGATGCAGCGCCTGCTGGTGGCCACCCGGCTGCACCGCATCCTGGCGATCGAGGGCGGTATCGGGGTGGAGTCACTGCCCCGGGTGTGACCCCTGGGTGCCGCGGTGCACGTCAGGTGCACGTCAGATCCGTGTGGGGTGCAATCCTCACGAGACCGTGATGTCCCGGACGGCGCGGTACCCCGGACTGTCGTAGATACTGTGCGAAGGTTTAAGGTTCGGTCGCCCGCTGCCTTGCCACCCTTCGAGCACGGGCCCGGACCAGAAGCGACAGCGCGTTGTGCAACAGGCCGGGAGGGGCCGGTATTCACGGCACACGACGCTTTTGGGGGGCTAGGAACCTATGGACCCGATCAACCCGGGACCCGAGGGGTACGGCCATGACGGCGACGGCAGCGCGCCGCGCCAGCGCCCGCCCAGGGAATCCCTGACCAACGAGTTCGGCCAGAGCGCACCGCCGCTCGCCCGCACCGCGCGGCTGGTCACCGGTGACTTCCTGCTGACCGTGAACCCGGTCGACGGCAGCGAGATAGAACCCTGCCCGCCGACCGAGCGCCCCGCCCGGCCGGAGAAGCGCACCGCCGCCGAGCGCGCCGAGTACGAGCGCGCCGCCCGGCCGCCCGTACCGCCCGGCCCCGCCGGCCCCGAGCTGCCGCTCCTGGAGCGCCAGGACGACCGTGAGCGGCTCGTACGGCTCCTCGCCCGCGGCCGCTCCGTACGCCTCACCGGCCCCCCGGGCTCCGGCCGCACCGCGCTCCTCGACCTGGTCGCCGACGACTGCTCCGACCTCGCCCCCGACGGCGTGGTCCGCCTCACGGGCTTCCACCGCACACCCGAGGACCTCCTCCAGGACCTCTTCCACGCCGTCTACAAGGCGCCCGAGCACCGGCCCGACCCGGAGGAACTCCTCGAACTGGCCGGAGACATCGGCGCGGTCGTCGTCGTCGACGACATCGAGTTCGGCGGCGCCGGGCTCGACGAGCTGATCGACGCCACCCCCGAGTGCGCCTTCCTGATCGGCGCCACCCCGGACGTGCCGGCGCCGTCCGCCGACTCCGCCGTCGAGGAGGTCGTCCTCGGCGGCCTGGACCGGGCCGGGGGCGTGGACATCCTGGAGCGCGCGGTCGGCCGGGTGCTGAGCGAGGAGGAGGCCAACTGGGCCGGCGACCTCTGGTTCGAGTCCGAGGGCCTGCCGCTGCGCTTCGTCCAGGCCGGCGCCCTGCTGCGGCAGCGCGACCAACTGCGCGCCAGCACCGGTGCCGTCGACGAGTTCGGCGTCTTCGAGGACGCCCTGCCGGCCGACGTGCCCTTCGACGCCGAGGCCGTCGAGGAGGCCCCGCTGCCGTCCCTGGGCGAGGCCGCCGCGCCCGCCTCGCTGCTCGCCGCCCGGCTCAGCGCCTCCGCCCGCGCCACGCTGCGCTTCGCGGTCGCCCTCGACGGCGAGGTGCCGCACCAGGCGCATCTGCCGGCCCTCGTCGGCGACACCCACGCGGACGCGGCCCTCGGTGAACTGGCGGGCTGCGGACTGGTGTCCCCGGTGGGGTCCCGCTACCGGCTCGCCACCGGCGTGCTGCAACAGCTGGCGGCCGCCGGCTACGCCGACGACATCGAGGCGCAGGCGCTCGCCGCGGCCCGGCACTACTCCTGGTGGGCCGGGCACCCGTCCGTCACGCCCGAGCGGGTCTGCGCCGAGGCCGACGCGATCCTCGCCGCCCTGGCGGTCGTGGTCCCGGCCACGGTGCCGCCCGCGGAGGGAGAGGAGTCCACGCCGGTACGGCTGGCCCGTACGGCCGCGCCCGCGTTCGCCGCGGGGCTGCGATGGAGCGCCTGGGAACGCGCCCTGCGGGCCGGCACCGAGGCCTCCCGGCTCGCCGGCGAGGTCGGCGAACAGGCCTACTTCCACCACGAGCTGGGCGTCCTCGCGCTCTGCGAGGGCGGCCTGGACCGGGCCCGTGCGGAGCTGGAGGCGTCGATCGGGCTGCGCGGCGCGCTCGCCGACAAACGGGGTACGACGGCCGGCCGTCGCGCGCTGGCCCTGGTCGCCGACCGCTCGGGCGAGGTGCTTCCCGTCCTCGCCGCGATGACGGGCGACGAGATCCCCGACGCCCGGCACGAGGAGTCCATATCCCCGGCGGGAGGGGTCACGACGCCCTTCCCGGCCGTCCACTCGCCGATCTCGGAGACGATCGTCACCCCGCGGGTCGAGCAGGAGCCCGGCCGCCGCGGCGGAGTCGCCGGTCTCGGCCGGATGGCCCGCCGCAACCTGGTCGCGGTCGGCTCGGGCGTCCTGCTCACGGCGGTCCTCGGCACGGTGGTGGGGCTCGGCATGACCTCCCACGACAACGCCGACAACCCGTCCAACAACGTCAGCGTCAACCCGTCGGCGAGCGACGGCACGGGGGACGGGGGCGGCCTGGGCGCGGACCCGGGGCAGAGCGCCGGCACGGGGCACAGCGGCACGGTGACGACGAAGCCGACGGATCCCGGCCCGGACGGCACCCTGGGGACCTCGGACGACCCGACCCCACCCTCGGACACGGCGACCCCGTCGACCACACCGAGCGGCACGAGGGGCACGTCGGGCGGCGGCACGACCCACACACCGTCCACGTCCCCGACACCGACGAGGTCGACCCCGCATTCCCCGTCCGCAAGCCCGTCGAGGTCGTCCACGCCCTCCACGTCGGCGTCCCCGTCCGAGTCGACGTCTCCGGAGCCGTCCGACACCCCGTCCACGACGGACAGTGCCAGCGGCCCGGTGTCCGACTCCCCGTCGATCACCACGTCCAGCGCGTCGGAGAGCATCACCCCGGGCACGTCCACCGGCACGGTCATCTGACCGGCGGCCGAGGGCCGATCGCCGCTCACTTCCAGACCGCCGCGACGGCGCTCGGCCCCCACGGCGGTGGTCGGCGGTGCCGCTCCGGCCTGAGCGGCTTCGGCACCGCCGGTCCGCACCGTCGTGGTGGTCCGCCGTCGCGGCGGACCCAGAGCAAGGCCCCGTCGATCACCACGTCCAGCGCGTCGGAGAGCATCACCCCGGGCACGTCCACCGGCACGGTCATCTGACCGACGGCCGAGGGCCGATCGCCGCTCACTTCCAGACCGCCGCGACGGCGCTCGGCCCCCACGGCGGTGGCCGGCGGTGCCGCTCCGGCCTGAGCGGGTTCGGCACCGCCGGTCCGCACCGTCGTGGTGGTCCGCCGTCGCGGCGGACCCAGAACAAGGTACGGCTGCCGTGGGGAGGGCGCGGCCGTCTGGGGGCGGGTCGGCCGTGTCGGGGGTGGCTCGGGCGGCTCTCAGAACAGGCGGAGTTTGTCGTCCTCGATGCCTCGGAGGGCGTCGTAGTCGAGGATCGTGCAGCCGATGCCCCGGTCGGTGGCCAGGACCTTCGCCTGGGGCTTGATCTCCTGGGCCGCGAAGATGCCGCGGACCGGGGCCAGATGCGGATCGCGGTTCAGGAGGTCCAGGTAGCGGGTGAGCTGTTCCACGCCGTCGATCTCGCCCCGCCGCTTGATCTCGATCGCGACCGTCTGCCCCTCGGCGTCGCGGCAGAGGATGTCCACCGGGCCGATCGCGGTCATGTACTCGCGCCGGATGAGGGTGTAGCCGTCGCCGAGGGTCTCGATGCGGTCGGCCAGCAGCTCCTGGAGGTGCGCTTCCACGCCGTCCTTGATCAGGCCAGGGTCCACGCCGAGTTCGTGCGAGGAGTCGTGCAGGACCTCCTCCATCGTGATGATGAGCTTCTCGCCCGCCTTGTTGATGACGGTCCAGACGCCTTCCTCGGCGCCGGTGCCCTCCTTCAGCGTGCACGGCGGCGACATCCAGTTGAGGGGCTTGTAGGCCCGGTCGTCCGCGTGGATCGACACGCTGCCGTCCGCCTTGACCAGGATCAGACGGGGAGCCGAGGGAAGGTGGGCGGTGAGCCGGCCGGCGTAGTCGACGGAGCACCGGGCGATGACGAGACGCATGGTCGGCAACGCTACTCGACGCGCCGCCCCGGACGCGATTCGCCCGGTGCCCCCGTGACCGGAGACTGACGTGTCGCCTGCACACCTCTGTTCAACCCTGGCCGATTGTGTGCCTAAAGGGACCGTCGCATATACGCAATCTCCTGGTGGGGTCACCGTCCGTTGCCTACCGTAGTGAACGGGAGGTCGCGATGTGTGTACTCAGCGTGTTCGGTATCGCGAACTCCCTTTATCTGTCCGGCAACCCCTGCTGTACGGGGGTGCGAGAGGAGAACCCATGTCGCTCGACGTCTCACCGGCCCTACTCGAACAGGCCGAGCGAGGCGAGGTCGACGAAGCAGAATTCGTCGACTGCGTCCGGACCTCCCTGCCCTACGCGTGGGAGATGATCAGCTCCCTGGTGGCCCAGCTGAAGGTGGACGGCGGACAGTTCGCCGACAACCAGACGCCCCCGCCGGACGAGCAGGCACGCGGTCAGCTGCTGCGTGCGCTCGCGAGTGACGCCATACGCGGCGCCCTGCAGCGGCACTTCGGTGTGCGGCTGGCCTTCCAGAACTGCCACCGGGTTGCGGTGTTCCCGCTGGACGCCTCGGTCGACGAGACGCTGGCCCGCTTCACCTCGGTGCGCAGTCAGCTGCTGAACCAGTCCCCGGAACTCCGGGACTGCTGACGCGGTGTTTCGCCACTGCTGACGCAGTGAGCCGCTTGCTTGCCGCTCCACACGCGGGAGGTGCATCAGTCACTGGGGCGGCAAGCTCCCCGCGGCGGCCGGGTCACCCGAGGTTGGGGAGTACCTCGGCACCCAGCCGTCGTACGTTCTCCTCCGTGGCCGCCAGATCCCCCGAGCCCTCGGTCAGCAGGGCGAACCGGGAGATGCCGGTCCGCTCGGAGGTCGCGGCGAGCCGGTCGGCGCAGAGCCGCGGGGTACCCACCGGGTGCAGCCCGCAGAGCAGTTCGGTGTAGGCGAGCGGGTCGCGCATCGAGCGAATCCGGCCGTCCACCGTCACATGGGCCTCCAGGCCCTGCTTCAGCCAGCCCGGCATCGCCTTCGTCAGCGTCTCCGCGGCGTCGGCGCGGCTGTCCGCGATCTGGCAGACGCCGGCCGACACGTGGGCCGCGCCGGCGATCTCGTCGCCCGGCCGTCCGGCGGCCCGCGCGTGCTGCCGCCACAGCGCCACCATCTCGGCCTTCTCCTCGTCCCCGACGTGCATGCCGAGCAGCATCGGCAGGCCCCGCTCGGCGGCCAGCCGGACACTCGCCGGCGAGGTGCAGGCGACCACGACCTCCGGCCCCGGCACCTCCGCCAGGTTCTCCGCCAGCGCCTCCGACGGGCGCGGTACGACGGGGACTTCACGGAAGGAGAAGCGCGGCCCGGAGGCCGACACGGCCGGTTCGCGCAGCCAGCGCATCAGCAGATCGAGTGATTCGGGGAAGCCCTGTTCGTACGCCTCCAGTCCGGCCCCGAAGACCTCCAGGTCCACCCATGGTCCGCCGCGCCCCACGCCGAGCGTGAAGCGGCCGCCGCTCGTCACATGGAGCAGCGCGGTCTGCTCGCCCAGGGCGACCGGGTGGACGGTGGGCAGCACGCTGACCGCCGTACCGACCCGCAGCCGCCGGGTGCGGCCCAGCAACAGGGCCGCCAGCGTGACCGCCGACGGGCACGTGCCGTACGGCACGAAGTGGTGCTCGGCCAGCCAGACCGCGTCCAGACCGGCCTCTTCGGCCACTTCCGCCGTGCGCACCGCCCGGTGCAGGGCCTCCCCCTGGCCCTGGCCCGGGAACTGGGCGGCCAGCACAAAACTTCCTACGCGCATCGCATTTCCTGCTTTCCTGGCTCCTACCCGGAGCTCCCCCACCCGGCATAACCGTCTGACACGTGCCGAGGACACGGCCTGACGGAGAGATTTGCGGATTGTCTGGAGAATGGGTCGCCCTGAAGGGGGACTTGTGCGGGTTGGTTCCCTACGCGTACCCCCGCGTGCGCGTCGTAGGCTGGACACAGCCCGTGCTTCCTGTATAGCCCCGAGAGGTGTCCCGTGTCCCCGCGTCGCAACCGACCCAAGGGCCCGAACGGAGCGGCCTCGTCCGGCCAGAGCGCCGAGGACGACCGTACGGACCGTTACGGCGGCTGGCAGTCCACGGAGAGCTGGCAGGGCGAGGAGTGGAGCGTACGGCATGTGGCGGGCGCCAGCGCGGTCGGGAAGACGTACCGCTGCCCGGGCTGCGACCAGGTGATCCCCTCCGGCGTGCCGCACGTGGTGGCCTGGCCGGAGCACTCCGGCGTCGACGAGCGCCGGCACTGGCACAAGGCCTGCTGGAACGCGAAGGACCGCCGCACCACGCGGGTGCAGCGGTCCCGTAACGCGCCGAAGTTCTAGCCGGCTACACGTCCCGCTTCTCCAGCAGCAGGAAGGCGCCGCCGAAGGCCAGCGCGGTCACCACCAGCATGATCCACAGCGGGTCCCAGCCCGACGGGCCGTCCTGGCTCAGCGAGTTGGAGTAGAAGATGCTCAGCTGGTTCGGGATCGAGTACTCGAACAGGGCGTTCCGCACCTTCTCCAGCGACTGCGAGAACATGAACAGCGCGATCACCAGCGGGGCGAGCAGCGCGCCGATCATGATCGTGATGGCGCCCGCGGAGTGCCGGATGATCGAGCCGACGAGCAGCGAGAGCAGCCCCAGCAGCGCCATGTAGAAGCTGACGCCCAGGGTCGCCTTCAGCCAGTCCTCGTTCGTCGGGGTCCGCGCGCCGGTGTCGCTCAGCATGGACGCCTGGGCCATGGCGACGAACGCGCTGGCCGCGAGCGTGACCACGAAGGCGACCGCGAAGAAGACGATCGCCTTGGCCGCGAGCACCCGCACGCGCGACGGGCAGGCCACCGTCGTCGTACGGATCATGCCCGTGCCGTACTCGGAGGCGGTGGTGAGCACACCCAGCGTCATGATGCACATGCTGCCGATGAGCAGTCCGAAGAAGCCGAGCGACAGCGGGTTCTCACCGCTCATGCCGGAGGACGACGAGGCGCCGCTGACCAGGGCGCCGGCCAGCAGGCCGATGCCGACGACCAGCACCACGAAGACACCGAGCGTCCATATCGTCGAACGCACCGACCTGATCTTCGTCCACTCGGAACCGATCGCGTGCCCGAGGTGGGTGCGGACCACCGGGATCGGCGAGACGTAGCCGGCGTACGGGCCGCCGGGCGCCGCCTGCCGTTCGGGCGCGGCCGGGGCCGCCTGCGGCGTCACGGGCTGGTGGGTGCTCATCGGGCGTCCTCGGGCTTGGTCAGGTCGGCGGAGGCGGGGGCGGGAGCGGCGGGGGAGGGCGCGGGTGCGGGCGCCGCCGGTGCGGGCGTGGCGGCCGCGGGCGGCACCGGCGCGGCAACGGGCGCCGCATAGGGGTTCGGAGCGCCGTAGGGGCCCTGGGGGGCCTGCGGAGCGCCGTACGGACTGGCGGGTGCCCCCGGGGCGCCGTACGCCCCGGGGAAGGGCCCGCTGCCCTGCTGGGGCGGCGGCGGGGCGTACCAGCCCGGCTGGCCCTGCCCGGGCACCGGCATCGGCGGCTGCGCGCCGGGCGGCAGCGGCGGCTGGAAGCCGGCCAGCTCGTCGGCGGTGGACCGGTAGTCGACGGCGCCCTGCGTCATCCGCATGTACGCCTCCTCCAGGGAGGCCTGGTGCGGGGAGAGCTCCCACAGCCGTACGTCCGCCTCGTGCGCGAGGTCGGCGATGCGCGGCAGCGGCAGGCCGGTCACCCGCAGCGCGCCGTCCTGCTCGGGCAGCACGTGGCCGCCGGCCTCGGTCAGCGCCGAGGTGAGCTTCTCGCGCAGCTGCGGCTCGGTGTCCGGGGTGCGGACTCTCGCGAAGTCGGCGGAGTTGGCCGAGATGAAGTCGGTCACGCTCATGTCGGCGAGCAGCTGGCCGCGCCCGATCACGATGAGGTGGTCGGCGGTCAGCGCCATCTCGCTCATCAGGTGGGAGGAGACGAAGACCGTGCGGCCCTCGGCGGCCAGCGACTTCATCAGGTTGCGCACCCACAGGATGCCCTCCGGGTCGAGGCCGTTGACCGGCTCGTCGAAGAGCAGCACCTGGGGGTCGCCGAGCAGCGCGGCGGCGATGCCGAGGCGCTGGCCCATGCCGAGCGAGAAGCCCTTGGAGCGCTTCCCGGCCACGTCCTGGAGGCCCACCACGCCGAGCACCTCGTCCACCCGGCGGGCCGGGATCGCGGACAGCTGGGCCAGCGAGAGCAGGTGGTTGCGGGCGGACCGGCCGCCGTGCACGGCCTTGGCGTCGAGCAGCGCGCCGACCTGGCGGGCGGCGTTGGGCAGCTTGCGGTACGGGTAGCCGCCGATGGTGACCGAGCCGGCGGTCGGGTTGTCCAGACCGAGGATCATCCGCATGGTCGTCGACTTGCCCGAGCCGTTGGGCCCGAGGAAGCCGGTGACGGCTCCGGGCCGTACCTGGAAGGAAAGGTTGTACACGGCGGTCTTGTCGCCGTATCGCTTGGTCAGGCCGACAGCCTCGATCATGCTCCGCACCCATCGAAAGGATCAGGACAGCAGGGCAGACGCCCCCGTAAGGGTTAGGAGGATATCGGGGCGCTGACGGTTCCCATCAAGAGCTGGCAAAGCCGGTCCGTACCGGTCAGGTCACCGGGCGTCCCGCCGCCTCACTGGGCGTCCCGTCTCTTCAGCAGCACGTAACCGCCGGCGAGCGCGGCGACCACCCACAGCCCCATGATGCCGAGCCCGCCCCAGGGACCGTAGGGGACCTCGTCGCCGACCCTCGGCACCACCTGCATGACATGGCTGCCCGCCTGGTCCGGCAGGAACCGGCCGATCTTCTTGGTCGCGTCGACGTTGCCGAGGATGTTGGAGATCAGGAAGAAGAACGGCATCAGGATGCCCAGCGACAGCATCGGCGAGCGCAGCATCGTGGCCACGCCCATCGAGAACACCGCGATGAGCGTCATGTAGAGCCCGCCGCCGACGACCGCGCGCAGCACCCCCGGGTCACCGAGGTACGCCCGGTGCGGGCCGAGCATCGCCTGTCCCAGGAAGAAGGCGGCGAAGCTGGTCACCATGCCGACCACCAGCACCAGGGCCGTCGCCACCGCGATCTTGCTGAACAGGAAGGTGGCCCGCTGCGGCACGGCGGCCAGCGAGGTGCGGATCATGCCGGTGCTGTACTCGTTGGACACCACCAGCACCCCGAACACGATCATCGCGAGCTGGCCCAGGGTCATCCCGGCGAAGCTGATGTTCGTCGGGTCGAAGGAGAGCCGCTCCCGCACGGGCATGTTGCCGAACTGACTGTTCGCCAGCGCGGACAGCAGCATCCCGAGCGCCACGGTGACCACGACGGCCAGCGACAGTGTCCACACGGTCGACGCGACCGACCGGATCTTGGTCCATTCCGACCGTACGACCTGGGTGACGACCGCCATCTCAGGCTCCCCTGTCCCAGCCGGCGCCCCAGGCCCGCGGCGCCGGGGGCGAGTCGGCGTGCGCGTGGTACTCCACCGTCTCCGCGGTCAGCCGCATGAACGCCTCCTCCAGCGAGGCCTGCTGGGTGCTCAGCTCGTGCAGCACGATCCCGTGCCGGCCGGCGAGCTCCCCGATCGGTTCGGCCTTCCCGCCCTCGGCCTCCAGCGCCCCGGTGTCCGTCTCCACGACGGTGATCCCGGCCCGGTGCAGCACGTCGAGCAGCCGCTCGCGCTGCGGGGAGCGGACCCGGACGTACGACCGTGAGTTCGCCCGGATGAAATCGGCCATGGAGGTGTCGGCGAGCAGCCGGCCCTGTCCGATGACGACGAGGTGGTCGGCGGTCAGTGCCATCTCGCTCATCAGGTGGGAGGAGACGAACACCGTCCGCCCCTGCGCGGCCAGCGACTTCATCAGGGTCCGGATCCAGTGGATGCCCTCGGGGTCGAGGCCGTTCACCGGTTCGTCGAACATCAGGATCCGCGGGTCGCCCAGCAGCGCACCGGCGATCCCGAGCCGCTGCCCCATGCCGAGCGAGAACCCCTTGGCCTTCTTCTTCGCGACGGCGGTGAGGCCGACGGTGTCCAGCACCTCGGCGACGCGTGCCTTCGGGATGCCGTTGCTCTGCGCGAGGCACAGCAGGTGGTTGTAGGCGCTCCGGCCGCCGTGCACCGCCTTGGCGTCGAGCAGCGCACCCAGGTACGTCAGCGGGTCCCTGAGCTGCTCGTACCGCTTGCCGTCGATCCGGACCCGGCCGGAGGTGGGGTGGTCGAGGCCGAGGATCATCCGCATGGTGGTGGACTTCCCGGCGCCGTTGGGCCCGAGGAACCCGGTCACGATGCCGGGCCGCACGGCGAAGGTGAGGTCGTCGACCGCCGTCCTGTCGCCGTAGCGCTTGGTCAGGCCCGCCAGTTCGATCATGCGGTCACGCTATGACCGGGGTGCGGGGGCTGCCACCTGAGCGGCCCCTGAGAGTGTGCTGGTGGAAATCGGGGGAGTGGCGCCGCGGGGGCGGACGGTGTAGCCGGGTGCGGGTTGTGTGTGGTTGCTCGCGCAGTTCCCCGCGCCCCTTTCAGGGGCGTCCACCGGCGCCCCTTCAGGGGCGCGGGGAACTGCGCGACCAGCCCCCACCGGCCCGCACGTCGGCGACGAGGGCCAGCCGCCCCGGACCGACCGTCCCCTCCCGCGGCCCATGACGAAAGCCCGCACCCCCGTAGGGAATGCGGGCCTCGGTGTCGCCGGGTGTCGCCAGGGCTTACCGGGACTGCTGGGCCGGGACCCCGCGGGAGATCGGCTCGTCCTCGGTCGGGGAGCCGGCCGCGGCCACCGCGGCGCCCGTCAGCGTCGCCAGCATCTCGCGGACGTTGGTCAGCTGGGCGTTGATGCTGTCGCGACGGTTCGTCAGCGCGGCGAGCTCACGCTCCGATTCCGAACGGATCCGGTCGGCCTTGGCGTTCGCGTCCGCGACGATGTCCTCGGCCTGACGCTGTGCCGTCTCGACGGTCTGACGCGCCCGGCGCTCGGCGTCCGTACGGAGCTTCTCGGCCTCCAGGCGGAGCTGCTCGGCGCGGTGCTCGATCTCCGCGAGGCGCTTCTCGGCCTTCTGCTGACGGGACGCCAGGTCACGCTCGGACTGCTCGCGGCGCTTCGCGAGGTTCGTCTCGAAGTCGGCGGCGGCCTGCGCGGCCTTGGCGCGGGTCTCCTCGAAGAGGGCGTCCGCCTCCTCGCGCTTCGACTGCGCGTCCTTCTGAGCCTCGGAGCGCAGCTGCGACGCGTCGCTCTTGGCCTTCTCGACGATCCGGACGCCCTCGTCCTCGGCCTTGGCCTTGCGCTCCGCAGCGAACGATTCTGCGTCGTTGCGCACCTGCTGGGCCGCCGACTCGGCGAGCTCGCGGTGCTGCTCGGCGGCCCGGCGGGCCTCCTCGCGCAGGTCCTTCGCCTCTTCCTCGGCGAGGCGGAGGATCTTCTCGACACGCGCGCCGAGACCGGCGTACGACGGCTCGGCGTCGGTAACGGCGGCCTGGGCGTTCTGCGTCTCGAGGTGGAGCTCCTCGATGCGCTTTTCCAGAGCGGTGATGCGGGCGAGAGCGCTGTCACGGTCGGAGACGAGCTTGGAGATCCGTTCGTCCACCTGAGCGCGGTCGTACCCACGCCGCACTAGCTCGAAGCCGTAGGGGGAAGTGTCGCTCATGGGTTTCCTGTCGAGTGAGACCGGTGAGGTGATAGGTGGAATCCTAGGGGCGAAAGCGGTGTGTCATCGAGCGGATGCGCGTTTGATCTGGAGAATGACACCCCTTTTGGGTGGCTGGCTGTGAGAACGCTTGCCAAAGCCTCAGCGGATGAAACGGGCAAACGCCTCAGACAGCTACAGAATCACCCTTGGTCCCTAGCCTTCTGACGACTTGCCACCCGATCGGGGGGCACCCACCGAACTGCCCGCCTTGACCCCGCCGTCCTTGCTGCCCGACGGGGCCTCGAAGGACTCCAACGCCTCCAGGACGTCCTGGACACGGGAGATCTCGCCGTTGATGTTCTCCCGCCGGCGCTCCAGGATCTCCAGCTCGCGCTTGCCCTCCTCGACCGTGCGCCGGGCCTCGCGGATCGCCTCGGCCTTGAGCTCCTCGGCCTCCCGCACCAGCGTGGCCTTCTTCTGCTCGGCCTCCTTGAGCAGCCCCTCCGCCTTCTTGACGGCCGCGATCCGGACCTTGCCCGCCTCGGAGTTGGCCTCCGAGACCAGTTCCTTCGCCTTGACCTGGGCCTTGGCGAGCTGCTCCTCGGCGGCCTTGATCAGCGCGTCGCAGCGGTCACCGGTGGACTTCATGGTCTCGGCCGCCTCACGGCGGGCCCGCTCGTGCAGCTCCTCGATCTCGCTGGTGATGCGGTCCCGCAGCTCCTCGGCCCGCTCCCTTATGGCGGTGGCGTCCCGGCGGGCACCGACGAGCAGTTCGTCCGCGTCCGTACGGGCCTTCTCCACCCGCGAGTTGCCCTCGACCGTGGCCTCGGACACCAGCCGGTCGGCCTCCTTGCGGGCCGCGCCCACCATGAGGTCGGCCTGCGCCTCGGCGTCCGCGGTGGTCTTGTGGGCCTGCGCCTGCGCCTCCGTGAGCAGCTTGTCGGCCTCGGCGGTGGTCTCGTTGATGAGCGTGTCCACCTGCTCGGCCACGTCCTGGCGCCGCTTGTTGGCGTCCTTGCGGGCCTCGTCGAGCGTCCGGTCGGACTCCTCGCGCGCGGCGTTGACCATGCGCTCGGCCTCCGCCTCCGCCTCCGCCTTGAGCCGCTCGGCGTCACTGCGGGTGCGGTCGGCGTGCAACTGGGCCGATCCGACCGTCTCGGCGGCCTCGGCACGCAGCCGCTCCGCGTCCCCGGTGGCGTCCGAGATCAGCTTCTCCGCCTTGGCGATGGCGTCCGCGCGGACGCGGTCGGCCTCGGCGATGGTCTCGTTCTGGAGGAGTTCGGCCTCGTTGCGGGCTTCCGTGATGAGGGTGTCGGCCTGGGTGGCCGCGTCGGAACGGATCCGGTTGGCGTCCTCCCGGGCCTCGGCCCGGGCACGGGCGGCGTCCTGCTCGGCCTGGGCGATGCTGTCGGAGGCCTCGGTGCGCACCCGCTGGGCGTGCGCGGCCGCCTCGGACCGCAGCCGCTCGGACTCGGCCATGGCCTCGGCGACGGTCCGCTCGGCGAGCGCCTTCGCCGCCTCCGAGGCCTCGCTGGACTCCCGCCGGATCCGGGTCGCGTCCTCGCTGGCCCGCTCCCGCTCGGCGTAGGCGTCGGCGCGGACCCGGTCCGCCTCCTCCTCGGCCTCCCGCCGGGTGCGGTCCGCCGCGTGCTCGGCGGCCGAGCGCAGCCCGCTGATCTCCTCCTGCGCCTGCTCGTGCAGCCCGGAGACCGAGTCCCGCACCTGCTGGGCGTGGAGTTCGGCGGCCGACACCATCTCGGTGGCCCGCCGGTCCGCCTCCTCGACCAGCCGCACCGCCTCGGCCTGCGCCTCCTCGACCCGGTTGCGGGCGGAGGCGAGCAGGTCCTCGCTCTGCTCGCGGGCGCGCTCCCGCTCCTGGTCGGCCTCCTGCCGGGCGGAACCGAGGAGTTCCTCGGCCTCGCGACGGCGCCGGGTGGCCTCCTCCTGCGCGGCGGCCAGCGTCTCGGACGCCTCGGTGGACAGCCGCTCGGCGGCCGCCTGCGCCTCGGCACGGACCCGGTCCGCGGTGTCCTGCGCCTCCTGCTTGAGCCGCTCCGCCTCGGCCGCGGCCTCGGACCGCAGCCGTACGGCGATGCTCTCGCCCTCGGCACGGGACGCGGAGGCGTCCGCGGCGGCCTCGTCGCGCAGCCGCTCGGCCTCGGTCTCCGCCTGCTGCTGGAGCGTACGGATGCGCTCGGCGGCCTCGGACCGCAGGCGCTCGCTCTCCTCGGCGGCCTCCCGGCGGATCCGGCCGGCCTCCTCGCGGGCCTCGGTCAGCGACCGCTCGGCGCCCGCCAGCCGGTCCTCGGCCTCGGTGTGCAGGCGGGCCAGCTCCTCGGCGGCCTCCGCGCGCCGCGCCTCGACGCCCCGCTCGGTCTCCTCGCGCAGCTCGGCCGCGGCCCGCTCGGCGTCCGCCTGGACCCGGTCGGCCTGCTCCTGGGCCTCCGCGCGGAGCCGGTCGGCCTCCTGCCGGGTACGCTCCAGGGTCTCCTCGGCCTGCCGGCGCAGCGCGGTCGCCCGCTCGATGGCCTCGGTGCGGACCTTCTCGCTGTCCGTGGTGGCGGTCTGCCGCAGCTCGTCGGCGTCGGCCTTGGCCTTGGCGAGCAGCTCCTCGGCGGACTTGGCCGCCTCCTCGATCTGCTGCACCGCCTCGCGCCGGGCCTCGGCACGGATCGACTCGCCCTCGGCGACCGCGTCGGCACGCAGCTGCTCGGCCTCGCCGCGCAGCCGACGGGCCTCCTCCTGGAGCTCGACCGTCTTGGCGCGGTACTCCTTGGTGTCGTCCTTCGCGGCGCCCTTGAGGCCCTCGGCGATGTCGTGGGCCTCGGCACGCAGCCGGTCCGCCTCGGTCTCCGCCTCGGTGCGGATCCGCTCGGCCTCCTCGGCGGCGGCCTTGGTGGTCCGCTTGGCCTCCTCGGCCGCCCGGTTGAGGACGTCCTCGGCGGTCTTGGCGGCCTTGGACAGCTGGGAGGCGCTCTCCTCGGCGGTGAGGGTGCGGGCCTTCTCGGAGGCCTCCGCGATGATCTTCTCGGCCTCGGCCTTGGCGTCCGTGACGATCTGCTCGGCGTCCGCCTTGGTGACCTCGGCGTCCTTGGTGGCCTCGGTGACCAGCCGGGCGACCTGCTCCTTGGCCGTGCGGGTGCGCTGCTCGTTGGTGGCCTCGGCGCTCGCCAGGGCCTTGGCGGCGGTGGCCTCGGCCTCGGTGACCAGCTTCTCGGCCTCGGACTGCGCCTTGCGCAGCGCCTCCTCGGCCTCCGCCATCCGCTGCTCGGCGGCCCGGCTCAGCTCAGTGGCCTGCCGACGGGCCGAATCGGACTCCGTCGCCGTCGAGTTGCGCAGCTGCTCCGCGTGGTCGGTGGCCTCCTGGGCCTGGGTGGAGGCCGCGTTCAGCAGCCGCTCGGCGTCCCGGCGGGCACGCAGCAGGATCTGCTCGGCCTCCGTGCGCGCGGCCTCGGTGTCGTTGCTCAGCCGCTGCCGGGCCTCGTTCGTCAGCCGCTCGGCCTCGGCGCGGGCGGCCGCCATGGCCTGCTCGGCCTCGGCCCGCGACTCGTCGAGCAGCCGGCGGGCCTGGGACTCGGTGCGCGCCCGCAGCTGCTCGGCCCACGCCACGTTCTCGTTGACGTGCGACTCGACGGTCTGGCGGCGCTCGGCCAGCTCCTGGTCGAGCTGCTGGCGGCGGGTCACCGCCTCCTGGTGCAGCTCCGACTGGAGCCGCGCGGCCTGCTCGGCGTGCTCCTGGAGGATCCGCTGGGTCTGCGCCCGGGCCTCCGCGGCCACCCGCTCCGCCTCCTGGCGGATCTGGTCGGCCTGCATCTGGGCGTTGCGGAGCATCTGCTCGGCCTGGTAGCCGATGTCACCGCCGTCGAACGCGGGCCGGGACATGATGGTGCGCCGCGCCTCGTGCAGCTTGGCGCGCAGCACCTCGACCTGGTAGCCGAGGTCCTCGGCATGCTGGATCGCCTTTTCCCGCTCGGTCTTCAGCCGCTTCATCTCGGCCTCGAACCGAGAGAGGTGGTCGACGTCAGCCGCCGGCTCTCGCTCCTGGCTCTCGTAGCCCCGCACTGCGCGGTCCCATCCGTCCCCTGGTCGCAACCTTCTCCGTACGAGCTCCGTCCTTCCGCCGAACGGGGCCCCCGGGGAATGGTGTCAGATCAACGGCGGAGCACGGGCTGCTGCCCCGACGCTCGTCCCCCGAAACCCGGACCCCGGCATGCGGCCGCCCCGGCCCTGCGAACCTGCGAAGGGACGACCGCCCCCAACCCTACCGGCCCATATGTACGAGGGTCAGTGCTCAGGTGACTCAACAGCCGCCGAAGTGACCAGTTCTGTCAGTACTCCGTGGCAATCCTTGGGATGCAGGAAGGTGATCCGCGACCCCATGGAGCCGCGCCGTGGCTCCTCGTACAGAACGCGTACGCCCTTGGAACGGATGTCCGCGGCGTCGGCGTCGACGTCCGCCGTGCCGAAGGCGATGTGGTGCACCCCCTCGCCGTTCTTCGCGAGCCACTTCCCGACCGCCGAGTCCTCCCGGGTCGGCTCCAGAAGCTGCAGGTAGGAGGCGCCTCCGTCGGACGTCTCGTTGATCTTGAGCATGGCCTCGCGCACGCCCTGTTCCTCGTTGACCTCGGTGTGGAACACCTCGAAGCCGTACGTGGCCCGGTAGAACTCGACGGTCGCGTCGAGGTCGTGGCAGGCGATCCCGATGTGGTCGATTCGCGTCAGCATGGATTCAGTGCAGCGCCACCGCGATGGTTACGCAACGTGCCAGCGATCACACTGACGGCCCGATGACGGCACGGAGTGCCACGCAATACATTCGAAGTAAACCCTCGTTCACTCCTCGGCAGTGCAGCCGGTAAGGGGAATCACCGCTCATGACTTCTGAAACTCCCGGCAGGCCCACCTCGGTGATCGTCGCGGGCGCCCGGACGCCCATGGGACGACTGCTCGGCTCGCTGAAGTCCTTCTCCGGAGCCGACCTCGGCGGCTTCGCGATCAAGGCCGCCCTCGACCGTGCGGGCATCGGGGGCGACCAGGTGCAGTACGTGATCATGGGCCAGGTGCTGCAGGCCGGCGCCGGCCAGATCCCGGCCCGTCAGGCCGCCGTGAAGGCCGGCATCCCGATGAACGTCCCGGCGCTCACCGTCAACAAGGTGTGCCTGTCCGGCCTCGACGCGATCGCGCTGGCCGACCAGCTGATCCGTGCGGGTGAGTTCGACATCGTGGTCGCGGGCGGTCAGGAGTCCATGACCAACGCCCCGCACCTGCTCCCCAAGTCCCGCGAGGGCTTCAAGTACGGCGCCGTCGAGATGCTCGACGCGATGGCGTACGACGGCCTCACCGACGCCTTCGAGAACATCGCCATGGGCGAGTCCACGGAGAAGCACAACACGCGCCTCGGCATCCTGCGCCCCGAGCAGGACGAGGTCGCCGCCCTGTCGCACCAGCGGGCCGCCGCCGCCCAGAAGAACGGGCTCTTCGAGGCCGAGATCACCCCGGTCGAGATCCCGCAGCGCAAGGGCGAGCCGGTCGTCTTCAGCAAGGACGAGGGCATCCGCGGCGACACCACCGTGGAGTCGCTGGGCAAGCTGCGTCCCGCGTTCACCCGTGACGGCACGATCACGGCCGGCACCTCCTCGCAGATCTCGGACGGCGCGGCCGCCGTGGTCGTGATGAGCAAGGCCAAGGCCGAGGAGCTGGGCCTGGAGTGGCTCGCCGAGATCGGTGCCCACGGCAACGTGGCCGGACCGGACAACTCGCTCCAGTCCCAGCCGTCCAACGCGATCCGGCACGCCCTGAAGAAGGACGGCCTGGACGTCTCCGACCTCGACCTCATCGAGATCAACGAGGCCTTCGCCGCGGTCGCCGTGCAGTCAATGAAGGACCTCGGCGTGTCCACGGAAAGGGTGAACGTCAACGGTGGCGCCATCGCCCTGGGCCACCCCATCGGCATGTCGGGCGCGCGTCTCGTGCTGCACCTGGCCCTGGAGCTCAAGCGACGGGGCGGCGGGGTCGGCGCGGCCGCGCTGTGCGGTGGCGGCGGGCAGGGTGACGCCCTGATCGTGCGGGTACCGAAGGCCTGAGTACGTTTCTGAAGCGAACGGAGCTGTGATGCAGGACGTCTCCTCACTGGTGGCCGGGGCCAGAGAAGGCCGACCGCGTGCGGTGGCCCGGCTGATCTCCCTGGTGGAGGGGGCGTCCCCGCAGCTCAGGGAGGTCATGGCGGCACTCGCGCCGCTGACGGGCAACGCCTACGTGGTGGGCCTGACCGGCTCGCCCGGTGTCGGTAAGTCGACCTCCACCTCGGCACTGGTCAGTGCCTACCGCAAACAGGGGAAGCGGGTGGGCGTGCTGGCCGTCGACCCCTCCTCGCCCTTCTCGGGCGGCGCCCTCCTCGGCGACCGCGTCCGGATGTCCGACCACGCCTCGGACCCCGGTGTCTACATCCGCTCGATGGCCACCCGCGGCCACCTCGGCGGCCTCGCCTGGGCGGCCCCGCAGGCCATCCGGGTGCTGGACGCGGCGGGCTGTGACGTGGTCCTGGTGGAGACCGTGGGCGTCGGCCAGTCGGAGGTCGAGATCGCCTCGCAGGCCGACACCTCGGTCGTCCTGCTGGCCCCGGGCATGGGAGACGGCATCCAGGCCGCCAAGGCCGGGATCCTGGAGATCGGCGACGTCTACGTCGTCAACAAGGCCGACCGGGACGGCGCGGACGCCACGGCCCGTGAACTGAACCACATGCTGGGCCTCGGCGAGTCCCGCGGCCCCGGCGACTGGCGCCCTCCGATCGTCAGGACGGTCGCGGCCCGCGCCGAGGGCATCGACGAGGTCGTGGAGGCCCTGGAGAAGCACCGCGCGTGGATGGAGGAGCGGGGTGTCCTGGCGGAACGCCGGCTGGCCCGCGCCTCCCGGGAGGTCGAGACGATCGCCGTGACGGCGCTCCGGGAACGCATCGGCGACCTGCACGGGGACCGCCACCTGGGTGCGCTGGCGGAGCGCATCGTGGCCGGTGAGCTGGACCCGTACCGCGCGGCGGACGAACTGGTGGCGGGCCTGACGGAGGGCTAGCCACCGCAGGGGCTGTTCTCCGGGTGCGGACGGGGCGATACAGCGAGCGGCGAACGAGACCTGAACCCTCGTCCGCCGCTCTTCAGGTGCTGTCTGTCGTCACGGGCGCCCGCGTTGGCCCCTCAGGTGCTCCGCGATGGGCTTCAGGCCCTTGTCCAGCTCTATCAGTGCCTCCGGCGACAGCAGGTCGATGAAGTGCCGTCGCACGGAGGCGACATGATGTGGCGCCACCTTCTTCATCGTCTCCATGCCGTGCTCGGTGAGGACGGCATACAGCCCGCGGCGGTCCGACTCGCAGTTCTCACGGCGGACCAGGTTCGCGTTCTCCATACGGGTGATCTGGTGCGAGAGCCGGCTCTTGGACTGGAGCGTGGCGGACGCGAGATCGCTCATGCGCATCCGGTCGTCCTCGGACTCGGACAGGTTCACCAGGATCTCGTAGTCGTTCATTGTCAGTCCGAACGGCTGTAGATCTTTTTCGAGCTGGTACGTCAACAGCCTGTTGACCTCCAGGTGGGTGCGCCAGGCGCACTGCTCCGCATCGGTCAGCCAGCGCGTGGCCGTCTCGGTCTCCATGAATGAAGTCTACCTAAAATGTTGAAAGGCGAACTAGTGAGGGTGGTGTGACTGTGCGCACGCGTTCGATGTCACACTCCGCAGACTACCGCTCACAGCCCGAAGCGACGCTGGAGGTCTCCCAGCTGTCCGGGAAGGCGCGGTGTGGGCTGCTGCTGTGGAGGCCCTGTGAAGGGGCCTCCGCCGCCGGGTACCCCGGGCTGCTGCGGAACCGCTCCCGTGGCCTGCTCGGCCATCAGGGTTTCGGTGGACTGGAGCAGGACCGTACCCGCCCCCACGAACTCGAACTGGTGCTCCTCCCCGGAGGCCCCGCCGAGGCCCGTCATCGCACGTAGGCCGCCGATGACACCTGTCAGGTAGCCGTGGTCGTAGTGGTGGCAGGGGGAGGGGCAGTCGGCCCATCCCACCAGCGCCTGCGGGTCCACCCGGATCGGGGGTTCCATGAACACCACCGGACCGTTGGACGCGGCCACAAACTTTCCGGTTCCGATAAGGGTCAGAAAACCCGGAACGATTGATTGCTTCAGAGCGAGACTTGGCTGAAAAGCGAGCAGGTTGCCGGAGCGAATGGTCAGGTTGCCGTCGTCGAGGTCGTACGAATTGACGTCGAAGGCCCGGTCGGCGAGGAGCATCTTGCCCGAGCCCTCCGCCACCACCCAGTCGCTCGCGTGCAGAGGCGAATGGAAGGAAGTGCGGACCAGACGGTCGAGACGGCCGTGCCCGACGCCGTTGAAGTCGACCGAACCGTAGTAGGCGATCATCTTCCCCTTCTGCAGGAACCACTGGCTCCCCTTGAGCTCCACGCAGAAGGTGTACTTGTTCACGTTGTCGTCGACGGGCAGGGTCATCGGGTCGTACACGACCGGTCCGGCGGCCCCGTATGCGCTCACAGCTTCTCCTCCGACGCCTGCACGTACACCATGCCGTTGCCGCTGAGCTCCAGCTGGAACGCCTCGCCGGAGCCGCGGCCCACCATGTCCCGCCAGCCGAGCGCGGTCGACAGCTTGTTGCGGACGTCGCCGTGGTGGGCGACGTAGGCCTGCGGGTCGACGTGGACCGGGCGCTGCGGGGTGACCGGGATCTCGAAGACCCCGCCATGGGCCATCACGGCGACCGCGCCGTGGCCCTTGAGGGTGGTGGTGAACAGGCCCTGGCCGGTCACCTGGCCGCGCACCATGCCCATCACCCCGCCCTGCGAGCCCATGAACATCGTGCCCTGCTGGAGCGTGCCCTCGAAGGCGAGCAGCCGGTCCGCCTCGACGTAGAGCGTGTCACCGGTGAGGGTGATCACCTGGACGTGGTGGCCGCCGTGCCCGAAGAAGACCGTGCCGCTGCCCTCGACCGTCATCAGGGGGGTCGCCTCGCCGGCCACCCGGCGGCCGAGCATCGACATCACCCCGCCCTGGCCGCCCTGGATGTTGGGTGTGAAGGACACCTCGCCCTTGTACGCGAGCATCGCCCCGCGCTGACTGAACAGCCGCTGCCCGGGGACGACGGTCGCCTCGACCATCTTGGAGTTCACCTCGCGCAGGGCCATCTCACACGTCCCCCGCGATCGTGTTCCGCTCGCTCGGCTGTACGTACACCAGCCCGTCCCCCTCGAACCGGATCTGGAAGGCCTCGCCGCCGCCCTCCCCGAGGAACGTGCGGAACGTCACACCCGACTGGAAGGACTGGCGGAGGTTGCCCTGGTGGGCGATGTAGGCACCCGGGTCGACGGTCAGCGGGTACTGCCCGCTCACCCGGAGCACCACCGCCGGGCCGTCCGACATGATCGCCGCCTGGCCGTGGCCCTCGACGGTCGTCGTGAACAGGCCGTTGCCCTGGGAGGCGCCGCGCAGACCGGTGAAGGTGGTGCCGGTGCGCAGGCCGGCGTCGGTCGCCAGCAGGTTGCTGGACTCGACGTACAGCTTGTCGCCCTGGAGGCCGACCAGGTTGATCTCGGACGCCCGGTCCGCGAACCAGCACGTCCCGTGCCCCTTGACCTCCATCACGGTCATCTGCTCGCCGGTGAGCCGCCTGGTCACCATCCCCCGCAGCCCCTCACCACCACCGCTCATCTTCTTGAACGTCATCTGCCCGTCGTACGCGACCATCGAGCCGTTCTTCGCCTTCACGGCGTCCCCGGTCATCTCGACGGCGAGCACCTTGCTGCCCTGGAGTCGGAACATCGCCACGCTGCGAAGGTAGCCGCAGGCCGACGGCGGCGACAGGTCCCGTGGGTGGACGTCACCCCGGATCCGTCCCCTAGGGGGCCGGCTGTCGCTTCCCGGGCAGCCGGACGACCGCCGTTCCGGCCGCCAGGTCGACGGTGGACCGCGGGGGCGCCCCGTCCTCCTCGTCGTCGCGCAGCACCAGCGCGCTCTGCCGCTCCTTGAGCTCGTGCTGCTTGCCCGGGGAGAGCGCCGCGTGCAGCTGCTCGAAGCCGGTCGCGGAGATCTGGCCCTGCCGCGCCGCGTTCCGCCAGGGCAGCATCCCGGCCCGCCCGGCCCGCAGCAGCAGCTGGTCCGCGAAGGCCAGGACCGTGAGCAGCACCACCAGCCCCGGCAGGGTCATGAAGAAGACGAACTGCATCGCCCGGCACCCCCTCCGTCTCGGGACCCACCCTGCCACCCCCGTGCCGGGGCCGCGAGGCTTCTTTGCCACAATGGTTGAACGTTTGTGCCCGCGTTCACAAAGAGTGGACGTCTCTCCCCCCGAAGGTGACTCGTGGACATCAAGACCGCCACCGCCATCCGCCGCCTGCGGCTGGTCTCCGCCCCGGAGGCCGTCTCCTTCCTGATCCTCCTCCTCTGCTCGGTGCTGAAGCGGACCACGGACTTCAACGCGGTGCCCGTGATGGGCGCGGTCCACGGTGTCCTGTTCATCCTCTACGTGATCTTCTGGGCCGACGCCTGGAACCGCGCCAAGTGGCCCGCGGGGACCGCCGCCCTGTACTTCGTCCTCTCCGTGCTGCCGACCGGCGGTTTCTTCGCCGAGCGCAAGCTGCGCCGGGAGGCGGAGGACGCCGTCATCGCCGCCCGCGCCCGCCAGGAAGGCGTGGTGAAGGCATGATCGTCGCCTTTTCCGTGACGCCGCTGGGCGTCGGCGAGGACGTGGGGGAGTACGTGGCCGACGCGGTCCGTGTCGTGCGCGAGTCCGGGCTGCCCAACCGCACCGACGCCATGTTCACCTCGGTCGAAGGCGAGTGGGACGAGGTCATGGACGTCGTCCGGCGGGCCGTCGCCGCCGTGGAGGCACGCGCCCCGCGGGTCTCCCTGGTCCTCAAGGCGGACATCCGGCCCGGCGTCACCGACGGACTCACCAGCAAGGTGGAGACGGTCGAGCGGCACCTCGCCCGGTAGCCGACAGCCGACAGTGAACAGCGCCCCGGGCCGCCACGGCCGGGGCGCTCAGTCGTCCCCGGGGGCCGCGGCACCCGACGCCAGGGCGATGCCCAGCGGGGTCCGTTCGTACAGCACCTGGTGGCCGTAGCGGCGGGAGGTGAGCAGCCCCGCGTCCCGCAGTGCCGTCAGATGGGCGGAGACCGAGGACGGGGCCAGCCGGAGCCGGTGGGCGAGGGCGGTGGTGGTGGCGGGGTCGGTGAGCGCGGTGAGGACGGCGGCCCGGCCCCGGCCCAGCAGCCGCACCAGGGTGTCCGGCGCGGTCGCGGCCGGGTCGGTCCACAGGCCGCCGATGCCCCGGGCGGGGTAGACCAGCGTCGGGCGCGCGGGCGGGTCGAAGGAGCTGATCAGGTCCGGCCAGGTGAACACGCTGGGCATCAGCACCAGGCCCTGACCGCCGAGCCGCCGCTCGTGCACACCCGCCGACTGCACGGTCAGCGTCCCGCTGCGCCAACCGCAGCGGCGGTGGATCTCGGGCAGCAGCCCGCCCAGACCGACCTCCGCGAGCCGCCGGGAGTGGAAGGCGATGTCCGCCTCCAGCAGGGAGCGCAGCCTCGGCCAGTCCGGGGCGACCAGGACCTGCCAGGCCGCCTCCAGGGCGTCCGTCAGCTCCCGGACCAGGCGCGCCGGATCGGCCAGCCAGGCCCGGCCCGTCGCCGACTCCAGCGCGCCGGGGGTGTCCGCGAGCGACCGCGCGGTGTCCGCCCGCGCCGTCTCCGGGTCCACCGCCCGCAGGACGGCGAGCTCCTCCTCGATCGAGGCCGCGGGACCGGAAGGCGGCGGCACCAGCCAGTCCGGGGTGTGACCGCGCCGGGGCATCACCAGCCACAGCGGGGTCAGATCGAGGCCGTCGGCCACCGCCCGGATCCGCCGCAGCCACGGCGCGTGATAACCGTGCCGGTCCGGCCGCCGCAGCGTACGCACCGCCTCCTGCGTCTCCCACACCGGCGACACGACGAACCGGCACCGCAGAAAGTCGTCCTCGTCGAAGTGGAGGTGGGAGGGCATGGCGGGTCCTGGAGGGGTCCTGGAGGGTAAAGGGGAGCGGGTGGCCCCGGCGGCGGCCGCTCCGGAGGCGAAGCGGCCCGCACCGGCGGGCCTGCCGAGGGCGGCAGACCGGGCCCGGGACCGGCCGGTGCCCACGCACACGACGTGGTCAGCCGGGGCGGAGGCGGGGCCGGTGTGGGGACCGGGGTCAGGGCCGGTGTCGGCGTCGGCGTCGGCGTCGGCGTGGGGGCCGGGGTCGGTGTCGGGTCGGCGTCGGTGTCGAGGCCGGGTCGGTGTCGGTGTCGGCGTGGGAGCCGGGGTCGGTGTCGGGGGTGGCGTGGGGGTTGGTGTCGGGGCCGGGGCCGGGGCCGGGGTCGGTGTCGGGTCGGCGTCGGTGTCGAGGTCAGTGTCGGGGCCGGGTCGGCGTCGGTGTGGGAGCCGGGTTTGCCGTCGGTGTCGGGGGTGGTGTGAGGGTCGGCGTCGGTGTCGAGGTCAGTGTCGGGGCCGGGTCGGTGTCGGCGTCGGCGTGGGGGTCGGCGTGGGGGTGGGAGCCGGGTGGTGTCGGTGAAGATTCGGCTGGTGCCGAAACTCTAAGGCGGCGGGCCCGGCGCGGGCACGCTGGGGCCCATGTCCGCTCCCGCCCTGTCCGGGCCCGTCGGCTACGGCCGGGTCCTCGCCGTTCCCGAGTTCCGTGCCGTCTTCGCCGCCCATGTCCTGTCGATGCTCGGTGTCATCGTCAGTGAGATCGCGCTGTCCGTGCTGGTGTACGACCTCACCGGGTCGCCGCTGCTCAGCGCGCTGACCTTCGCGCTCGGGTTTCTGCCCTACCTGGTCGGCGGCACGCTGCTGGCCGGGGTCGGCGACCGGTACCCGGCCCGCCGGGTGCTGGTGGTGTGCGACCTGGTGTGCGCGGGCTGCGTGGCCGCGATGGCCGTACCGGGAACCGGGATCGGCGTGCTGCTCGGGCTGCGCTGCGCGCTGGCCGTCGTCTCGCCGGTGTTCGCCGGCACCCGGATGGCCACCCTCTCCGACATCCTCGGCGGCGGCGACCTGTTCGTGCTCGGCCGCTCCCTGCTCCGCATCGTCGCGCAGAGCGCGCTGCTCGTCGGCTACGGCCTCGGCGGCCTGCTGCTCGCCGTCCTCGCCCCGCGCCACGCGCTGCTGATCACCGTCGCCGGCTTCCTCGCCTCGGCCGCGCTGCTGCGCCTGGGCACCCGGCACCGGCCCGCCCGCGCCCGGGTCCGTGAACGCGGCGGCACCCGCCAACTGCTCGCCGACCGCCGCATCCGCCTGCTGCTCCTGCTCTTCTGGATCCCGGCGATGTTCGCCGTCGTCCCCGAGGCGCTCGCCGCCCCCTACGCCGACGCGCTCGGCGCCGGATCCCCCGGCCTCGGCCTGCTGATGTGCGCGCTGCCGGTCGGCACGGTCGCCGGCGAGCTGTACGCGGGGGCGCGGCTCGGCCCCGCCGCCCGGGAGCGGATCGCCCTTCCGCTGGTCTGTCTCACCCTGCTGCCGTACCTGGGCTACGCCCTGCACCCCTCCCTCACCGTCTCGCTGCTCCTGCTGCTGCTCGCGGGCGCCGGGTCGGCGTACACGCTGGGCCTGGACCAGTGGTTCGTGCGGGCCGTGCCGGAGGAGCTGCGCGGCCGGGCCATGACGGTGCTCAGCGCGGGGCTGATGACCATCCAGGGCGTCGGCATGGCCCTGGCGGGGGTGGCCGCGGAGACGGTGGGGGTACGGGCCACGGTGGCCGCGGCCGGGGTGGTGGGCGCGGCGTGCTGCTGCGCCCTCGCGGCGGCGGCCCGGCGGGCGGTCAGGCCGGGGTCCTGACGGAGGTGGCGCGCCGGGTCGCGGGCAGAGGTGACCGAAAGCCGAGACAGGGCTGACCGCTATATGACCGGCCGGTAGGGTCGGTGGCGTGCCCAAGCCACTCAGTCTTCCCTTCGACCCCATCGCCCGTGCCGACGACCTCTGGAAGCAGCGCTGGGGGAGCGTCCCCTCGATGGCCGCGATCACCTCGATCATGCGGGCCCAGCAGATCCTGCTGGCCGAGGTCGACGCGGTGGTCAAGCCGTACGGGCTGACGTTCGCGCGCTACGAGGCGCTGGTCCTGCTCACCTTCTCCAAGGCCGGCGAACTGCCGATGTCGAAGATCGGCGAGCGTCTGATGGTGCATCCCACCTCCGTGACGAACACCGTCGACCGGCTGGTCAAGTCCGGGCTGGTCGCCCGGCGGCCCAACCCCAACGACGGGCGCGGCACGCTCGCCACGATCACCGAGAAGGGCCGTGAGGTCGTCGAGGCGGCCACCCGCGACCTGATGGCGATGGACTTCGGACTCGGCGTGTACGACGCCGAGGAGTGCGGCGAGATCTTCGCGATGCTGCGCCCGCTCAGGGTCTCCGCGCACGACTTCGACGAGGACTGAACGCGCCGCCCGCCGAGCGGTGCCCCGGGGCAAGATCTACCGGAACGGGTGGTTACGCTCGTGCCCATGAAAAAGAGCGTGCTGACCCGCTACCGCGTCCTGGCCTACGTCACCGGTGTGCTGCTGGTGCTGCTGTGCCTGAGCATGATCGCCAAGTACGGGCTGGACATCGACGGCGCGGCCGACGTCACGCGGGTCGTCGCCATCGCGCACGGCTGGCTCTACGTCGTCTACCTGGTCTTCGCCTTCGACCTGGGTTCCAAGGCGAAGTGGCCGGTCGGCAAGCAGCTGTGGGTGCTGCTGGCGGGCACGATCCCGACGGCCGCCTTCTTCGTGGAGCGCAAGGTCACCCGTGAGCTCGACGCCAGGGTGACCGAGGGCGCCCCGGTCGTCGCCAAGGCCTGAGACCCGGCACACACCGCCGTACGGACACCCGTGCGGCGGTCTCCATCGACATTTACTTGGACGTCCTAGTAAATTCGAGGGTATGGACGCTGACGCCATCGAAGAGGGCCGCCGACGGTGGCAGGCCCGTTACGACGCGGCCCGCAAGCGGGACGCGGACTTCACGACGCTCTCCGGTGACCCCGTGGAGCCCGTGTACGGGCCCCGAGCGGGTGACACGTACGAGGGATTCGAGCGGATCGGCTGGCCGGGTGAGTACCCCTTCACCCGCGGGCTGTACCCGACCGGCTACCGCGGGCGGACCTGGACCATCCGCCAGTTCGCCGGGTTCGGCAACGCCGAGCAGACCAACGAGCGCTACAAGATGATCCTCGGCAACGGCGGCGGCGGTCTCTCCGTCGCCTTCGACATGCCGACCCTCATGGGACGCGACTCGGACGACCCGCGCTCGCTCGGCGAGGTGGGGCACTGCGGGGTCGCCATCGACTCCGCCGCCGACATGGAGGTCCTGTTCAAGGACATCCCGCTGGGCGACGTGACGACGTCCATGACCATCAGCGGGCCCGCCGTGCCCGTCTTCTGCATGTACCTGGTCGCCGCCGAACGGCAGGGCGTCGACCCGTCGGTCCTCAACGGCACGCTCCAGACCGACATCTTCAAGGAGTACATCGCGCAGAAGGAGTGGCTGTTCCAGCCCGAGCCCCATCTGCGCCTCATCGGCGACCTGATGGAGCACTGCGCGGCCGGCATCCCCGCGTACAAGCCGCTGTCCGTGTCCGGCTACCACATCCGCGAGGCGGGGGCGACGGCCGCGCAGGAGCTGGCCTACACGCTCGCCGACGGCTTCGGATACGTCGAACTGGGCCTCAGCCGCGGCCTGGACGTCGACGTCTTCGCGCCCGGCCTCTCCTTCTTCTTCGACGCGCACGTCGACTTCTTCGAGGAGATCGCCAAGTTCCGGGCCGCGCGCCGGATCTGGGCGCGGTGGATGCGCGACGTGTACGGCTCCCGGTCCGAGAAGGCGCAGTGGCTGCGCTTCCACACCCAGACCGCCGGAGTCTCGCTGACCGCCCAGCAGCCGTACAACAACGTGGTGCGCACGGCCGTGGAAGCACTCGCCGCGGTGCTCGGCGGGACCAACTCGCTGCACACCAACGCCCTGGACGAGACCCTCGCCCTGCCCAGCGAACAGGCCGCCGAGATCGCGCTGCGCACGCAGCAGGTGCTCATGGAGGAGACCGGGGTCGCCAACGTGGCGGACCCGCTGGGCGGTTCCTGGTACGTCGAGCAGCTCACCGACCGGATCGAGGCCGACGCCGAGAAGATCTTCGACCGGATCAAGGAGCGCGGACTGCGCGCCCACCCGGACGGCCGGCACCCGATCGGGCCGGTCACCTCCGGGATCCTGCGGGGCATCGAGGACGGCTGGTTCACCGGGGAGATCGCCGAGTCCGCCTTCCGGTACCAGCAGTCGCTGGAGAAGGGTGACAAGCGGGTCGTCGGCGTCAACGTGCACACCGGTTCCGTCACCGGCGACCTGGAGATCCTGCGGGTCTCCCACGAGGTGGAGCGGGAGCAGGTGCGGGTGCTGGGCGAGCGGAAGGCCGCCCGCGACGACGGCGCGGTGCGCACCGCCCTGGACGCCATGCTGGCCGCCGCCCGGTCCGGCGCCAACATGATCGCCCCGATGCTCGACGCCGTACGCGCGGAGGCCACCCTGGGCGAGATCTGCGGGGTACTGCGGGACGAGTGGGGGGTGTACACGGAGCCGGCCGGGTTCTAGGGCGTCGGAGCCGGCCGGGTTCTGGGGCGTGTCGCGAGGCAGGCGTGTCGCGAGGCAGGCGGGTCTTTCGCGACGCGCCCCAGCCGTGCCCTAGCCGCCGTCGCCCGGTGGGGTGGTCGCCTCGGCACGCTCCGAGCCGAGGCCCTGGAGCAGCACCCGGGTGAAGTCGCGTACCCAGTCCGCGTCCGCCGGTTTGCCGCTCATCAGGGTGCGGTGCACGACCGCGCCCGCCACCATGTCGAAGATCAGGTCCACCGTGCGGGCGGCCGCGCCCGGGTCCGGTTCCGTGGGGAGTTCGCCCCGGCACTGGGCCCGGGCCCGGCCCTCCAGGACGAGCCGCTTCTGGCGGTCCACGATGGACGTGCGGATACGTTCCCTCAGAGCCTCGTCCCGGGTCGACTCGGCCACCGCCGCCATCAGGCCGCTCCTGGCCTCCGGGCGGTCCAGGATCGCCGCGAACTGGAGCACCACGCCCTCGATGTCGTCGGCCAGGCTGCCGCGGTCGGGGAGTTCGAGCTCGTCGAACAGCTCCGCCACCGCGTCCACGACCAGTTCGTTCTTGCCGGCCCAGCGGCGGTAGAGCGTCGTCTTCGCCACCCCGGCCCGGGTCGCCACGTCTCCCAGGGTGAGCTTGGACCAGCCCAGTTCCACCAGTGCCTGCCGGGTCGCCGCCAGGATCGCCGCGTCCGCGGCGGCGCTGCGCGGGCGGCCGGTACGGCTGGCGGGGGTGCGGCTCTGCATCCCTCGACCATAACCGGCGGTTCGTGTGAGGTCGTGAGGGAGATCACCGGAAACCGGTGTCGCGCGGGGCCCCGATGGCATTACGCTACGAGTCGTAGCGAAAGCTCGTGACGACCGCACGGGCGACGACCACGGGTGTCGGGTGGGGACCCGGCACCAACTGAAAACGTACCGCAGACCTGGCTTTCACAACGCTTTTCACTTGCGCGCGGGAACGGGGGAGGATAGACGCATGCAGCCACGGAACATGTCCATGAGCGGCGTCGTCGACCTCGCCGCGGTGAAGGCGGCCCAGGAGGCCAAGGCCAAGGCCGAGCAGACGCGCGCCGAAGCGGCCCGGCAGGGTGGTGCCGGTGCCGTCGCCCCGGCCGACCTGGTCATCGACGTCGACGAAGCCGGCTTCGAGCGCGATGTCCTCCAGCGGTCCGCCGAAGTCCCCGTCGTCATCGACTTCTGGGCCGAGTGGTGTCAGCCCTGCAAGCAGCTGAGCCCGGTCCTGGAGCGTCTCGCCGTCGAATACAACGGCCGCTTCCTGCTGGCCAAGATCGACGTCGACGCCAACCAGATGCTGATGCAGCAGTTCGGGATCCAGGGGATCCCGGCCGTCTTCGCGGTGGTCGCCGGGCAGGCGCTGCCGCTCTTCCAGGGGGCGGCGGGCGAGGAACAGATCCGCGGCACCCTCGACCAGCTGATCCAGGTCGCCGAGCAGCGGTTCGGGCTCACCGGACTCGTCGTCGACGCCGACGCGCAGCCGGGAGCCCAGCCGGCGCCCGCGATGCCGGCGGGTCCGTACGACCACCTCCTCGAAGCCGCCGTGCAGGCGCTGGACGCCGGTGACTTCGGCGGTGCGGTCCAGGCCTACCGGAACGTGCTGAGCGACGACCCGGCCAACAGCGAGGCGAGACTGGGGCTGGCCCAGGCCGAGTTGCTCCAGCGGGTGCAGGGGATGGACCCGCAGCAGGTGCGCAAGGACGCGGCCGAGAAGCCGGCCGACGCCGAGGCGCAGATCGCCGCCGCGGACCTGGATCTGGTGGGCGGGCACGTCGAGGACGCCTTCGGGCGGCTGATCGAGACCGTGCAGCGGACCGCCGGGGATGACCGGGACGCGGTACGGCGCCGACTGCTCGAACTCTTCGAGGTGGTCGGCACCGACGATCCCCGAGTCGTCGGCGCGCGCCGGGCGTTGGCACGGGCGCTGTTCTGAACCGGCTTCTGACCAGTCGCTAAACGTCACGTCCTGTGATGCCCGAGTGAAAGATTGGCCGACATGGGGTCACGGCGGCTGCTCTTTGCCAAATCTTGGTAATTGCAGCCGCTGTTACTCGCAGTAAATCAGGGGCGTTGACCTGTCCGGTTCCGTCCAAGGATCAACTGTTTTGTTCCGCCCCTGAAGGCCACCCAGCGTCGCACTCCGAGACCGGCAGGTCGTCCTTCGGTTATCCGGCCGTTACTACCGAGTAACGAAGGGCCTTGTGCGGGCGGCGAGAATGCACCACGATCGGCGACGCTCGGTCCATTCCCGTACCCCGACAGCCGGTCGGGTCCACGGGTTCATCTGGGTCCCCACCGAGCAGAGTCGGCGGCAGTGACGCCGGCTCTTGGGCAGGGGGGTCTTCGCCGGTACGGCGAAGCCTGTCCGGCAAGGTTGTGCGTGATGCGTGTCAGGCGCGACCAGTGGTTGTCGCTCGGGGGTGATCGCCGGTGATCGAGGTGCGGTTCGCGCCTCCGAGCGCGGGCGCTCCCCTTCCGAGGACGTAGCACTTCTCCCATCCCTGCCCGGCCGAGCCGCCGCCGGTGGCGATCCCGGGCCAGGAGATGTACGTCCGAGAAGGAGGAAATATGGAGTCCCAGGTGCGTGGCGGGACCAGATGGAAGCGGTTCGCTGTGGTCATGGTGCCCAGCGTGGCCGCCACGGCGTGTATAGGTGTCGCCCTCGCGCAGGGCGCTCTCGCCGCGTCGTTCAGTGTGTCGGGACAGCAGTTCAAGGTCACGGCGGACTCGCTCGAGGGTGACGGCTTCGTCCAGTACGGTGCCGTCGACTCGGGTTACACCCTCTCGGGTGACAAGACGGCCCACCCGGTGGCGGTCTCGGCGTTCAACAGCGCCACGATCACCAACCTGTGCCAGTCCGTGGTCACCCCGAATGTGCCGTTCTTCGGGAACGTCAGCCTCATCCTGCACGCGGGCACCGACCCGAAGAAGCCGGTCGAGGCGACCAAGCTCTACATCGACCTCGACGACCTCAACGCCGACGCGACGTTCACCAACATCAACATCGGTGTCGCGGCCCAGGACTCGACCAAGGGTCCCGGCATCAAGGGCGACGAGCTCAAGGCCGGCAAGACGAACCCGTACGGGTTCGCGCAGGAGGCGGACCACGCCTCGCTGACCGGAGTGAAGCAGACGGCGTGGGCGACCACCGCCGCCACCTTCAAGCTGAGCGGTCTGCACATGTCGATCTCGACGAAGGGAGCGGAGTGCTACTAAGCGCTCCGTGACGGGCGGGGGAGCCGACGGCACCCCCGCCCTTGCCCCTTCTGTCCACGGTCTTCACACGCGGTACAACGCACCACCACCGCCCGATCACAGCAACACACCACAGCAACGCCGCACCAGGGAGCTGTTTCCATGAGCGCCGAGACCTCTGCCGCATCCGGCCAGTTCACCCGCCGGAGGCTGCAGTTCCGCGCCTGGCGGGGCACCCGGCCGTTCTGGGCCGGTTTCTACATGCTGCTCGCCGGCTTTCCGATCATGTACTTCCCGTACGCGCACCTCCAGGTCGGTCACCTCACGATCGCGATGGCGACCACCGCGGGTGCCGGGTCCCTGATCATCGGCGTGCTGCTCGTCGTCCTGGGCGTCAGCGTCTGGTACCAGAAGCACATCCGCACGTTCGCGGGAGTCGCCGCGATCCTGCTGGCGCTGGTGTCCCTCCCCGTGTCCAACTTCGGCGGCTTCGTCATGGGCTTCCTGCTCGCCCTGATCGGCGGAGCGATGGCCGTTGCCTGGTCGCCGGGCGCTCCCCCGCAGCAGCAGCCGGAGGGCGAGGTCCCCCCGGCCGGGGACAGCGCACCGGACGAGGCCCCCTACTTCGCGGGTTCGGACGGCGTGGTCGACGGCGGCCCCTCCAAGGGCTTCACCGCCCCGGAGGAGAACGACCTGTCAGGAACGAGCCCGGTGAACGGGGCGAACGGGAGGCACAGTGCCGGCTGACGAGGTGACCCACGGGACTGAGGTGGACGAGTCCCGTGTGAGAACCGGGCCGCGCCATGCGGCACCCAAGAAGCCGCTGTTCACCAGGTTCCAGATGCCGGCCGGCAAGGCGATAGCCTCCGTGGCGATGCCGACGGCCGTCATCATGGGCATGGGGTTCACCTCGACGCTCGCCATCGCGGACACGAACAACACGTCGGCGTCGTCGAAGAGCCTCGCCGAGGACTACAAGAACTGCGTCTCCGCCCTGGACTCCGCCTCGCCCTCCGCCTCGGCGAGCGCGAGCGACAAGGCCACGGACTCGGCGACGCCGTCCGCCACGGCGTCGGACGACGCCAAGGGCTCCACGTCGTCGTCGGGCGGCAAGTCGTCCTCGTCGGATTCAGGTTCCGACGACACGGCCACGCCGACGCCGTCCGCGACCAAGTCGTCCTCGTCGTCGGACGGTTCGGGCTCCTCCTCGGGCTCGTCCGGGTCCGACGGCACGGCCACCCCGTCGCCGTCCGCCTCCGCGAGCAGCAGCAGCGGCGGCGGCCTGCTGGACTCCATCGGGGACGCCATCACCGGCATCCTCGGCGGCAGCACGACGAGTTCGTCCTCGTCGGACTCCACGGCGAGCGCCACCCCCTCGCCGTCGGCCTCGGCCACCTCCGACTCGTCCTCGTCGTCGTCCTCGTCCTCCTCGTCGTCGGGCAAGGACAGCGGTTCCGACACCGTGTCCAAGACCGTCAAGAAGGTCACGGACACCGTGAAGGACACCACGGACACCGCGACCAAGGCGGCCGACAAGGTCACCAAGGACGCCACCAAGGCGGCCGGCGACGCCACCTCCAGCGCCTCGCCGAGCCCGTCCGCGAGTTCCACCACGTCGGCGGACGATTGCAAGGTCGCCACCGACGACGTGAGCGGTGTCGACAACAAGGTGGCGGTGGCGGACGACCCCTGGTACCTCAGTGCCAGTTCGCTGCTGCTGAAGAGCGCCGACTACCAGGGTGTCGTGGAGGTGAAGACGGCCAGCGGCAAGACGAAGAAGGTGCTGAAGTACGTCATCTCCGGCGGCACCGACATCGGCGACCTGCACCAGACGGTCAAGGACACGAAGATCGACAAGACCTACCACGTGCAGGCGGCCTCGGGTTCGACGTCCACGATCCGCGACGGCGACACGACGATGTACACGGAGTCGATCTCCGGCAACCTCTTCGGTCTGATCCCGATCACGTTCAGCCCGGACAGCCCGCCGCCGCTGAACATCCCGCTGATCTACTTCACCAACGTGAAGGTCGTCCAGGCGGCCCAGTTCGGTGGCACCCTGCACGTGCCCGGGATGCACGTGTACACCACCGACGGAACCGGCTGAGCACCACCAGGAACCTCTCCGGGAGCCGCGAGAAGGGCTGTGCCCCGCCGAACAGTTCGGCGGGGCACAGCCCTTCGCGTCGTACAGGGCCCTTCACGGGGGCGTCACTTGTTGACGCCGCCGATGTGGTGGACGCGGAGCATGTTGGTGGTGCCGGGGACACCGGGGGGCGAACCGGCCGTGATGATGACGGTGTCGCCCGGGTGGAAGCGCTTGATCTTCGCGAGCTCCTGGTCGACCATGTCGACCATCTCGTCCGTGCTGTTCACGAACGGCACCACGTGCGACTCCACGCCCCAGCTGAGGGTGAGCTGGTTGCGGGTGTTCTCGTCGGTGGTGAAGGCGATGATCGGCTGCTGGGCGCGGTAGCGGGAGAGACGGCGGGCCGTGTCGCCGGACTGCGTGAAGGCGACCAGGCCGCGGCCGCCGAGGAAGTCCGCGATCTCGCACGCGGCACGCGCGACCGAACCGCCCTGCGTACGCGGCTTCTTGCCCGGCACGAGCGGCTGCAGGCCCTTGCTCAGCAGTTCCTGCTCGGCCGCGGCGACGATCTTCGACATCGTCTTGACGGTCTCGACCGGGTACGCGCCGACGGAGGACTCCGCCGACAGCATGACCGCGTCGGCACCGTCCAGGATCGCGTTGGCCACGTCGGAGGCCTCGGCGCGGGTCGGACGGGAGTTGGTGATCATCGACTCCATCATCTGGGTCGCCACGATCACCGGCTTGGCGTTGCGCCGGCACAGCTCGATGAGCCGCTTCTGCACCATGGGGACCTTCTCGAGCGGGTACTCGACGGCCAGGTCGCCGCGGGCCACCATGACGGCGTCGAACGCCATCACGACGCCCTCCATGTTCTCCACCGCCTGCGGCTTCTCCACCTTGGCGATGACGGGGACCCGGCGGCCCTCCTCGTCCATCACCTGGTGGACGTCGTCGACGTCCTTGGCGTCCCGCACGAAGGACAGCGCGACCATGTCGCAGCCCATGCGCAGTGCGAACCGCAGGTCCTCGACGTCCTTCTCGGACAGCGCGGGCACATTGACGGCCGCGCCGGGCAGGTTGATGCCCTTGTGGTCGGAGACGACACCGCCCTCGATGACGATCGTCCTCACCCGCGGGCCCTCGACGTCCAGGACCTTCAGCTCGACGTTGCCGTCGTTGATGAGGATCTGGTCGCCGCGCGAGACGTCGCCCGGCAGGCCCTTGTAGGTCGTACCGCAGATGGTCTTGTCGCCCGGGACGTCCTCGGTGGTGATGACGAACTCGTCACCGCGCTCCAGCTCCACCGGTCCCTCGGCGAAGGTCTCCAGACGGATCTTCGGGCCCTGGAGGTCGGCGAGGACGCCGATGGGGCGCCCGGTCTCCTTGGCGGCGGCCCGGACGCGGTCGTACCGCCCCTGGTGCTCGGCGTGGGAGCCGTGGCTGAAGTTGAACCGGGCCACGTTCATACCCGCCTCGATCATGGCGACGAGCTTCTCGTGGGTGTCGACCGCGGGGCCGAGAGTACAGACGATTTTCGAACGGCGCATGGGGCGATCCTATCGGTTTGTTTCGCTGCGGAATATTCCGTCTGGCGGAAGATACAAATGGGCGCCGATATGCTCAGCTGTTATTCGCCGGCGCCGCCGTGGTTACTTCCGGGTTTACTTCCGACCAGCGCGTACGTCTGCTCGGCGATCTCCAGTTCCTCGTCCGTCGGCACCACCGCGACGGCCACCCGCGCATCCGCCGGCGATATCAGCCGCGGCCCGTCCGCCCGGACGGCGTTCGCCTCCGGGTCGACGGCCAGGCCAAGCCCCTCGAGGCCGGCCACGGCCGCCTCCCGCACGGGCGCCGCGTTCTCCCCGACGCCCGCCGTGAACGCCACCGCGTCCACCCGGCCGAGCACCGCGCAGTAGGCGCCGATGTACTTCTTCAGACGGTGAATGTAGATGTCGAAGGCGAGCTTCGCCTGTTCGTCACCCTCGTCGATCCGGCGCCGGATCTCCCGCATGTCGTTGTCACCGCACAGTCCGAACAGACCGCTCCCCTTGTTGAGAAGAGTGTCGATCTCGTCCATGGACATTCCGCCAACTCGCGCCAAATGGAAAATGACGGCCGGGTCCAGATCGCCGGAACGGGTTCCCATCACCAGCCCCTCCAAAGGCGTCAGCCCCATGGAGGTGTCCACGCACCGGCCGCCGCGGACCGCCGAGGCGGACGCCCCGTTGCCCAGGTGCAGCACGATCACGTTCACCTCTTCCGGTGCCTTCCCCAGCAGCCGCGCGGTCTCCCGGGACACGTACGCGTGCGAGGTGCCGTGGAAGCCGTAGCGGCGGATGCGGTACCGGTCGGCGATCTTCGGATCGATGGCGTAGCGGGCCGCCGCCTCCGGCATGGTCGTGTGGAACGCCGTGTCGAAGACGGCGACCTGCGGCAGGTCGGGGCGCAGCGCCCGCGCGGTGCGGATACCGGTCAGGTTGGCCGGGTTGTGCAGCGGGGCGACCGGGACCAGCCGCTCGATCTCGGTGAGCACCGCGTCGTCGATCACCGTCGGCTCGGTGAAGAACATCCCGCCGTGCACCACCCGGTGCCCGATCGCGGCCAGCTCCGGCGAGTCGAGCCCGAGGCCGTCCCGCGCCAGCTCCTCCGCCACCGCCTTCAGGGCGGCCTCGTGATCGGCGATCGGCCCGTTCTGCTCCCGGGTCCCGCCACCGGTCGCGCAGGTGTGCTTCAGCCGTGAGGTCTGCTCGCCGATCCGCTCGACCAGCCCCGTCGCCAGCCGGCTGCCGTCCCGCATGTCCAGCAGCTGGTACTTCACCGACGAGGAACCGGAGTTGAGGACGAGGACACGACTGGGGCTCACTGGACGGCTGCCTTCCCGCTCGGGTTCTGGGCCTGGATCGCCGTGATGGCGACGGTGTTGACGATGTCCTGGACGAGAGCGCCCCGGGACAGGTCGTTGACGGGCTTGCGCAGCCCCTGGAGCACCGGCCCCACCGCGATGGCGCCGGCCGACCGCTGCACGGCCTTGTAGGTGTTGTTGCCGGTGTTCAGGTCCGGGAAGATCAGCACGCTGGCCTGCCCGGCGACCTCGGAGTCCGGCAGCTTGGTGGCGGCCACGCTCGGCTCCACGGCCGCGTCGTACTGGATCGGCCCCTCGATCATCAGGTCGGGACGCCGCGAGCGCGCCAGCCCGGTCGCCTCCCGCACCTTGTCGACGTCTGCGCCCGAACCCGACGTACCCGTCGAGTACGACAGCATCGCGATCCGCGGCGCCACGCCGAACTGGGCGGCGGTGGCGGCCGACTGGATGGCGATGTCGGCGAGCTGGGCGGCGTCCGGATCCGGGTTGACCGCGCAGTCGCCGTACACCAGGACCTTGTCGGCGAGGCACATGAAGAACACCGAGGAGACGATCGACGACCCGGGCTCCGTCTTGATGATCTCGAACGCCGGCCGGATGGTGGCCGCCGTCGAGTGCACCGAACCCGACACCATCCCGTCGGCCAGCCCCTCCTGGACCATCAGCGTCCCGAAGTAGTTGACGTCGGAGACCACGTCGTAGGCCAGCTCCACGGTCACGCCCCGGTGGGCGCGCAGCAGCGCGTACCGCTCGGCGAAGGCGTCGCGGAGTTCGGAGGTGGCCGGATCGATCAGCTGGGCGTCGCCCAGGTCGATACCGAGGTCGGCGGCCTTCTTGCGGATCTGGTCGACCGGGCCGAGCAGGGTCAGGTCGCACACGCCCCGGCGCAGCAGCACCTCCGCCGCGTGCAGCACACGGGTCTCGGTGCCCTCCGGGAGGACCACCCGGCGCTTGTCCGTGCGGGCCTGTTCGAGCAGCTTGTGCTCGAACATCATCGGGGTGAGCCGGCCGGTGCTCGGCGCCGAGACCCGCTTGTTGAGACCGGAGGTGTCGACGTACCGCTCGAACAGGCCCAGCGCGGTCTCGGCCTTGCGCGGGGTGGCCGCGTTCAGCTTGCCCTCCAGGGCGAACAGCTGGGCGGCGGTCGGGAAGCTGTTGCCGGGCACGGAGAGCACCGGGGTGCCCGGGGCGAGCCGGGCGGCGAGCGTCAGGATCTCGTCGGTGGGCCGCTCGCCCAGGGTGAGCAGCACCCCGGCTATCGGCGGGGTGCCGGCGCTGTGCGCGGCCAGCGAACCCACGACCAGGTCCGCGCGGTCGCCCGGGGTCACGACCAGACAGCCCGGGGTCAGGGCGGGCAGGAAGCTCGGCAGCATCGCCCCGCCGAAGACGAAGTCCAGCGCGTCCCGGGCCAGCCCCGAGTCGTCGCCGAGCAGCACCTTCGCGCCCAGGGCGTGGCTGATCTGGGCGACCGTCGGCGCGGACAGGGCGGGTTCGTCGGGCAGCACGTACACCGGCACCGGCAGCCGGCCGTCGATCCGCTCCGCTATCTCGTCCCGGTCCTCGCGGGCCACCCGGTTGGCGACCATCGCCAGCACGTCACAGCCGAGGCCGTCGTACGCCCGGAACGCGTTGCGGGTCTCCGCGAGCACCGACTCCGCGTTCTGGTCACGACCGCCGACCACCGGGATCACCGAGGCCCCGAACTCGTTGGCGAGCCGGGCGTTCAGGGACAGCTCGTCGGGGAACTGGGTGTCCGCGTAGTCGGTGCCGAGGACCAGGACGACGTCGTAGTCCCGGGCCACCAGGTGGAACCGGTCGACCAGGGTGGAGACCAGCTCGTCGGCGCCCTGCTCGGCCTGGAGGGCGGACGCCTCGTGGTAGTCCATGCCGTACACCGTCGCCGGATCCTGGGAGAGGCGGTAGCGCGCCCGCAGCAGCTCGAACAGCCGGTCAGGACCGTCGTGGACGAGGGGCCGGAACACCCCGACCCGGTCGACCTGCCGGGTCAGCAGCTCCATCACGCCCAGCTCGACGACCTGCCGGCCGTCGCCGCGGTCGATCCCGGTCACGTACACGCTGCGCGTCACGTGCGCACACTCCGTTCCCTGCATCTCGTCTTCGGCATAAAGTCTTCGGCATAAAAATCGCCCACCGAGGTGAGCAGAACCCTCTTGACAATACCCCCGGTGCCGGATAAGGCGCCCGTCAGGATTTCAGTGCCCCGCACGGCATGAAACAATCGGATCGGCTCATCGGTCACGAAAGCGAGCAGGAGACACACCACCATGCGTATCGGAGTTCTCACCGCAGGCGGCGACTGCCCCGGCCTGAACGCCGTCATCCGATCGGTGGTGCATCGCGCGGTCGCACAGTACGACGACGAGGTCATCGGCTTCGAGGACGGTTTCCGGGGGCTGCTCGACGGCCACTACCGCCCCCTCGACCTGGACGCGGTCGGCGGCATCCTGGCCCTCGGCGGCACCATCCTGGGCTCGTCGCGACTGGAGCGGGACCGGCTCCGCGAGGCGTGCGACCGGGCCACCGACATGGTGGCGGAGTTCGGCATCGACGCGCTGATCCCGATCGGCGGCGAGGGCACCCTGACGGCGGCACGCATGCTGTCCGACGCCGGCCTGCCGGTGGTGGGCGTCCCGAAGACCATCGACAACGACATCTCCTCCACCGACCGCACCTTCGGCTTCGACACCGCGGTGGGCGTCGCCACGGAGGCGATGGACCGGCTCAAGACCACCGCCGAGTCCCACCAGCGGGTGATGGTCGTCGAGGTGATGGGCCGGCACGCCGGCTGGATCGCCCTGGAGTCCGGGATGGCGGCGGGCGCGCACGGCATCTGCCTGCCCGAGCGGCCCTTCGACCCCGCCGACCTGGTCAAGATGGTCGAGGAGCGGTTCGCCCGCGGGAAGAAGTTCGCCGTGGTGTGCGTGGCGGAGGGCGCCCATCCCGCCGACGGCACGATGGACTACGGCAAGGGCGCGATCGACCAGTACGGCCACGAGCGCTTCCAGGGCATCGGTACGGCACTGGCGTACGAGCTGGAACGGCGGCTCGGCAAGGAGGCCAAGCCGGTCATCCTCGGACACGTCCAGCGGGGCGGCACGCCGACGGCCTACGACCGCGTCCTCGCGACGCGGTTCGGGTGGCATGCGGTGGAGGCCGCGCACCAGGGGGAGTTCGGGAAGATGACCGCGCTGCGGGGGACCGACATCGTGATGGTGCCGCTCGCGGAGGCGGTGACCGAGTTGAAGACGGTGCCGAAGGACCGGATGGACGAGGCGGAGTCGGTTTTCTAGGCGGCTGCGGGTGTAGTTGTAAGTGCGGGTCCGTGGGGGCTGGTCGCGCAGTTCCCCGCGCCCCTTCGGGGCGCTTTCGGTCAGGGGTGTTCAGAAGTTCCCGTTTTCGATTGCGGTCCAGAAGTGCGTGACGATCCGGGTCAGGAAGTCCTCGCCCAGTTGTTGGGCCTGTGCTGACGTGGGTGAGTCGGCCCATGAGAGCGTTGCTGTCATGCGGCCCTGGTACTCCTCGTGGAGTTCGCGCAGGGTGTTCTCGAGCAGGTGTCTGTCCAGCGGGACCAGCTTGCCCACCTGCCGGACGTGGGCCTGCCAGCGGGTGGTGACCGCGCCGCGGAGCAGGCCGGCCAGCTTCTCCTCCTTTCCGGTGACGGTGACGAAGTCCGGCAGGGACAGCTGGAGGAGGTCGGCGAGGACCGCGGACTGCCGCTCCGTGCCCCGCCAGTCCCCGGCCTCCTCCATGTCCAGGTAGGGGAGGAGTTCCAGACCCACCGCCATGGCCACGTCCTCCGGCGCGACGCCCCGCGCGATCCGGTGTTCGCGCAGGGTCCGCGGCCGGCCGATCAGGTCACCCGGCGAGCACCACAGCACCCCCGCGAGCGCGGTGAGTTCGGGACTGGTGGGGACCACGGCCCCCTGCTCCCAGGCGCGCACGAGATCGGGCGTGGCGTACGGCATCCCGTACGACGCCCGCAGGTCGTGGGCCACGTGTTCGGGCCCCATGCCGAGCGCGGACCGGAGTCTGCGCGCGGCGGGGGCGTCGAAGGGAGGACCTGGCTGGTTCGGCAGAGCTGGGGGTCGGCGCACAGCCGACAAGGTAGGGGCGGGCGGGGGCGCTGACTACGGTCCGTTCGGCCAGGAACACGGATTGTGCGAACGTACTGTTTCGATCATCTGCTCGTCCTGTTCATCCCTTGACGGCGCCGCCCAGCGCGAACCCGCCGCCCAGCCGCCGCGCGACCAGCACGTACAGCAGGATCACCGGCGTCGAGTAGATGACGGAGAACGCGGCGAGCTGGCCGTAGGCGACCAGGCCACGGTTGCCGAAGAAGTCGTTGATGCTGACCGAGGCGGGCATCTGGTCCGGCGAGAGCAGCAGCATGAACGGGACGAAGAAGTTGCCCCACATCATCACGAAGGCGAAGACGGTGACGACGGCGAGCCCAGGTCCCATGAGCGGCAGCACGATCCGCACCAGCGACTGGGCGGAGTTGGCCCCGTCCGTCCAGGCGGCCTCCTCCAGCTCCTTCGGTACGCCGTCCATGAAGTTCTTCATCAGCCAGATGGCGAACGGGAGTTGGGAGGCGGCGAAGAACAGGATCGTGCCCTGCATGGTGTCGATGAGGTTGACCCGTACGAACAGCGCGTAGACCGGCACCATGATCGCGGTGATCGGCAGGCTGGTCGCGAAGAGGATGGACAGCAGGAACGGCCGGTTGAGCCGGGACCGGTAGCGGGAGAGCGGATAGGCGGCGAGGGCCGCGCAGGCGACGGTCAGCGCGGTGGCGCCGCCGCACAGGATCAGGCTGTTGAGCAGCGGGGTGTAGGTGATGTCGGGGGTGAGGATCGCGTCGAAGTTGCCGAGCGTGAACCCGTCCGGGATCTTCACCCGCAGATCGGCGTGCGGGTCGACGGCGGACAGCAGCACCCAGGCGAGCGGGAGCACGAACGCGGCGGCCACGACGAGCAGCCCGAGGTCGGCGGCGAGGCGCCGGGAACGGCTTCTGGAGCGGGGCATCTGGTGGTCTCACACCTCCGTGCGCAGCAGCCGCATGTAGACGACGGAGAAGAGCGAGCCGACGAGCAGCAGGAGCAGCGCGACGGCGGTGCCGTATCCGATCATGCTGTTCTGGAAGGCCTGTTCGTACATGAACAGGGGCAGGGTCTGGCTCCTGTCACCGGGACCGCCCCGGGTCATCACCCAGATCAGCCCGAAGACGGAGAGCGTCTGGAGGGTGTTGAGCATCAGGTTCGTACCGATGGACCGCCGGATCATCGGCAGCGTGATGTGCCACATCCGCCGCCAGCCGCCGGCGCCGTCCACCTCCGCCGACTCCTCGATCTCGTCCGGTATCTCGTCGAGGGCGGCGGAGTAGACGAGCATCGAGAAGGCGGTGCCGCGCCACACGTTGGCGAATGACACGGCCAGGATGGGCAGGGTGAACAGCCAGTTCTGGGACGGCAGACGGAGGAGGTCCAGGATGGCGTTCAGCGTGCCCTCCCGCCGGAAGAACGCGTACAGCAGGAACCCGGCGACGACCTCCGGCAGCACCCATGCCGTGATCACGATCCCGCCGGTGAGCGTCCGCACCGGCTTCGACGCCCGCCGCATCAGCGCGGCGAGCGCCAGCCCCAGTGTGTTCTGCCCGAGGAGTGAGGACAGCACGGTGAAGACGAGGGTCAGCCAGACGGCGTTCAGGAAGGCGTCGTCGTGGAACGCCGTGCGGAAGTTGGCGAGACCGACGAAGGAGGCGTGAGCCTGGCCGGTGAGCTGGAGGTCGGTGAAGGCGATGTACGCGCAGTAGGCGATCGGCCCCGCGAGGAAGAGGAGCAGCAGGACGAGGGCGGGGGTGAGGGGCAGTGCCCGGAACAACCGCCGTGAGCCCGCGCTCACTTGGTGGTCACCTGGTTGTCGGTGACGTCCTTGAGCGTCGTGTCGTACTGGCTCGCCGCCTTGTCGACCGAGGCGTCCCCGGTCGTCACCCCCTCCATGGCGTCCTGGATGGCGGTGGAGACCTTCGGGTAGGCGGGGTACGCGGGCCGGTAGTGGGTGCTGGCGACCAGGTCGGTGAAGAACTTGATGCCGGGCTGGGCGTTGACGTACGACGGATCGTCCGCGACGTCCTTGCGCACCGCGATACCCGAGTTGGCGATGTACCACTTCTCGGCGTTCGCCTTGGTCTGCATGGTCTTGACGAAGTCGAAGGCGAGGTCGGGGTTGCCGGCCTTGGCCGGGATCGCCCACGTCCAGCCGCCGGACATGCTCACCTTGCCCGGGGCCTGCCCGTGCTGGGTGGGCATGTAGGCCAGCCCGAGGTCCTTCGACCAGTCCGCCCACGCCCGCCCGCTGCCCTGGAGCCAGGTCTGCGGCAGCCAGGAGCCGTCGAGGTTGATGCCCAGCTTGCCCTCGGGCATGAGCTCACCCCAGACAGTGGTCCGGTAGTTGGGGTCGAGCGCGTCGGAGACGTCCGGCCCCAGCTTGTCCTTGTACACGGTCTCCACGAACGACAGCGCGTCCTTGAACCCCTGGCTCCCGGCGATCCACTTCTTGTCCGCCTTGTCGTACAGGGGGTCGGAGGTGCCGTCACCGGTGCCGTAGAGCAGCATCTCGAAGCCCTGCATGGCGGCGGTCTCGCCCGCGGGTTTGCCGGTGTAGACGTTGAGGGGCGTGACGCCGGGGACCTTGTTCTTTATCGTCCGGGCGGCGGCGAGCACGTCGTCCCAGGTCTTCGGCTGCCAGTCGAGCGGCAGGCCGGCCTTCCTGAACACCCGCTTGTCGAACCAGAGTCCGCGGGTGTCGGTCCCGTCCGGCACCCCGTACGTCTTCCCGTCCTCACCCCGGGCCGCGGTCTTCGCGGTGCCGATGAACTGGTCCCAGTCCTGCCACTTGGCGAGGTAGGAGTCGAGGGGCTTCAAGTACCCGCTGGTGATGTCGGAGTTGATGAGGAAGGTGTCCTCGTAGACCAGGTCGGGAGCGGTCCTCGGCGACCGGAGCATCTGCTGAAGCTTGGTGTAGTAGTCGGCGTCCGAGGCCTTGATGGGGACGAGTTCGACCTTCTTCCCCGGATACTGCTTCTCGAACTGCTTCTTGATGCCGGCGAGGTAGTTGTCCGTCACCTTGACGGAGTTGTCCATGGACTGCTTGAAGGAGACCCTGACGGTGTCGGGGCTGCTTCCGGATCCGCTGCCGCATGAGGTGAGGGACGCGGTGGCGGCGGTGGTGACGAGGGCGAGGGCAAGGATGCTGACGGCGGTGGGGCGCACGGGCACGACCTCCTCGGCGGCCACTGCGCTGTGGCCTGGGGGTTCGTCTCTCTTGCCGTGCGAAGGTAAGTGGAGTGGTCTAGTCAGGTCAATGCGTCTGCGTGGGTTTGACGTCGTGCGGGGGAGAGTCGTATGCCGGAACAGGGTGTCAGCGTCGGGCAGTTGCTGCTTGCCGAGTACCAGACGGTCAAGGACGAGCAGAAGGCGCGGATCGGGTTCCGGGACAACCTGCTGTACGTGACGCTCGGAGTGGTGGCCGCCGTCATCGCCGCGGCGGCGCAGGCCAAGCAGGCGTCGATGCTGCTGGCGTTGCCGCCGGTGTGCGTGGTGCTCGGGTGGACCTACCTGGTCAACGACGAGAAGATCTCGGCGATCGGCCACTACGTGCGCGAGGAGCTGGGACCACGGCTCGCACGACTCACGTCCGCGGAAAGTGACTTCGTCACCTTCGGGTGGGAGGCGTATCACCGGACCGATGTCCGGCGGCGGTCCCGCAAGAGGATCCAGGCCGCGATCGACCTGACCGCGTTCTGCGCGGTGCCGCTCGCGGCCCTGGCGGTGTTCTGGGCGGCCGGTGACGGAGGCGGGCCGCTCGTCGTCCTGTCGGTGCTGGAGGCCGTCGCGGTGGCCGGGTTCGGGGTGCAGGTGCTGCTGTACACGAGGCCGGCGCGACCGGCACGGACCCCGGCCTGACGCCGTACCGTCGACGCGGCGGGCGCGCCCGCCGTCCCCGTCGACGCGCTCAGGCCGGTGTCCTCACCCCTTGCCCCACCGGTAGACCAGCTCCGGCCGCCCCACCTGCCCGTACAGTGGGCTCCGGCCCGCCCGTCCCGCCTCCACCAGGTGTTCCAGATAGCGGCGGGCCGTGATCCGCGAGATCCCCACGCTCTCCGCCAGCGCCGCCGCGGTGAGGCCGTCCTCGGCCTCCCGCAAGGCGACCGTCACCCGTTCCAGGGTCGGCGCGCTCAGGCCCTTCGGGAGTGCCGCGGGGGTCGGTGCGCGGAGCGCCGCGAGGGCGCGGTCCACCTCGTCCTGGCCGCTCGCCTCGCCCACCGCCGCCCGGAACTCCGAGTACCGGGTCAGCCGGTCCCGGAGCGTGGCGAAGGTGAACGGCTTCAGGACGTACTGGACGACACCCAGCGACACGCCCTCCCGCACCACCGCCAGGTCCCGCGCCGACGTCACCGCTATGACGTCGGCCTGATGCCCGGCCGCCCGCAGGGAACGGGCGAACTGGAGGCCGTGCACGTCCGGCAGGTGCAGGTCCAGGAGCAGCAGGTCCACCGGCGTACGGTCCAGGATGCGCCGGGCCTCCGCCCCCGTGTGCGCCTTCCCCACCGCCACGAACCCCGGCACCCGCCCGACGTACATCACGTGCGCGTCCGCGGCCACCGGGTCGTCCTCGACGACGAGCACCCGGATCGGGTCACCACCGGTCGTCATCACGCCTCGCCCCCGGACACCGGCTGTGCCTTCCGCAACGGCAGCCGTACCTCGAACACCGCGCCGCCCTCCGGCGCCTCCGTCACGGTGAGCGTCCCCTCCAGGCGGGTGACCGCCTGCCGGACCAGGGCCAGGCCCAGCCCCCGGCCGCCGGGGCCCGCCGGCTTCGTGGAGAAGCCGCGCTGGAACACCAGTTCCGCGTGCGCGGGGTCGACCCCCGCCCCCGTGTCCGTCACCCTCATCACCAGCTCGGCATCCTCCGCGTAGGCGGTCACCGTCACGCGTGCCCCCACCGACCCCTGGGCCGCGTCCACCGCGTTGTCGATCAGGTTGCCGAGGATGGTCACCAGATCGCGTGCCGACAGGCTCTCCGGTAGCAAACCGTCATCCAGCCGGCTCTCGTCCGAGACCACCAGCTCCACGCCCCGCTCGTGGGCCTGGGCCGTCTTGCCCAGCAGCAGCGCGGCGAGGACCGGTTCGCCGACGGCGGACACCACCTGGTCGGTCAGGGCCTGCGCCAGCTCCAGTTCGGCCGTGGCGAAGTCGACGGCCTCCGCGGCCCGCCCCAGCTCGATCAGCGAGACGACGGTGTGCAGGCGGTTCGCCGCCTCGTGCGCCTGCGAGCGCAGCGCCTGCGTGAAACCCCGCTCCGAGTCCAACTCGCCCATCAGGGACTGGAGTTCGGTGACGTCCCGGAGGGTGACGACGGTGCCCCGGCGTTCGCCGCCCGAGACCGGCGAGGTGTTCACCACCAGGACCCGGTCCGCCGTGAGGTGCACCTCGTCCATGCGGGGCTCGGAGGACAGCAGCGCGCCCGTGAGCGGGGCCGGCAGCCCCAGCCCGGCCACCGAGCGGCCCACGACCTCCTCCTCCGTGTCCACGCCCAGCAACTCCCGGCCCCCGTCGTTGATCAGCGCCACCCGGTACTGGCCGTCCAGCATCAGCAGGCCCTCCCGCACCGCGTGCAGCGCCGCCTCGTGGTAGTCGTGCATCCGGCTCAGCTCCGCCGCGTTCATCCCGTGGGTGTGGCGGCGCAGCCGGGCGTTGATGACGTAGGTGCCCAGCGCGCCCAGCACCAGGGCGCCCGCCGCCACCCCGAACAGCGCCGTCACCTGTTCCTGGACCCGCTGGCTGATCGCCTCCACCTTGATGCCGGCGCTCACCAGGCCGATCACCCGGCCGTTCTCCTCCACCGGGGTGACCGTGCGCACCGACGCGCCGAGCGTGCCCTTGTAGGTCTCGCTGTAGGTGTGGCCGTGCTGGGCCGCGTCGATGTGACCGAGGTAGCGCCTGCCGATCTGGTGGTAGTCGGGGTGGGTCCACCGGATGCCGTCCGGGGTCATGATCGTGACGAAGTCGACCTCGGTGCCCCGCATGACCTGGAGGGCGTACGGCTGGAGCCGCGCGGAGGGGTCCGAGGTGTGGATCGCCGCACGGACCGAGGGGGAGTCGGCCACCGACCGGGCCACGGCCGTCGCCTGCCGGGTCGCCGCCTCCTCCGCCTGGTGCCGGTCGCTGACGTAGGTGAACAGCGCGTATCCGGCCACGACCACGGCTATCAGCACGGCCTGCATGGCGAAGAGCTGGCCGGCCAGGCTGCGCGGTCCGGGGACACGGGGGATGTGCATGGACTCAGTGTGCCTCGCCGTGATCGGCGGCCGTCCGCGCAGCTCGCCCCCTACGGCTTCGCCGGCTCCGATGTACTCAATGAACACAAGGGTGACCGGCCTCACAGGGCAGGAGATAGTCACCGCAACGAGGAATGAACGGAAGTCGGACAGTCGGTTCCGGCCAGGACTTCCGCTCCTCCGAAGCCGCATTCACCACATCCCCCGGACGTGAGCCGCACGCCGGTGATGCCGACGATGACGTCAAGGAGGCGAGCCGTGACGACGACGCCAACGGCACCAGCCGCACCCACCGCCAAGAGAGACCGCACCCACTACCTCTACCTCGCGGTGATCGCCGCCGTGGCGCTCGGTATCGTCGTGGGGCTGATCTGGCCCGACGCCGGGGTCGAGCTCAAGCCCCTCGGAACCGGGTTCGTCAACCTGATCAAGATGATGATCTCGCCGATCATCTTCTGCACGATCGTGCTCGGCATCGGGTCGGTACGGAAGGCCGCGAAGGTCGGTGCCGTCGGCGGTATCGCGCTCGGCTACTTCCTGGTGATGTCCCTGGTCGCGCTGGCCATCGGCCTCGTCGTCGGCAACATCCTGCACCCCGGTGACGGGCTGCACCTCACCAACGCCATCAAGGCGACCGGGCACAGCCAGGTCGACTCCGAGGCGCTCGGCCCCGTCGACTTCGTGCTGTCGATCATCCCGACCACCTTCGTGTCCGCCTTCACCGAGGGCCAGGTGCTCCAGACGCTGCTCATCGCGCTGCTCGCCGGGTTCGCGCTCCAGGCCATGGGCTCGGTCGGACAGCCGGTGCTGCGCGGTGTCGAGCACATCCAGCGGCTCGTGTTCCGCATCCTGGGCATGATCATGTGGGCCGCCCCGATCGGTGCGTTCGGCGCCATCGCGGCGGTGGTCGGGTCCGCCGGTCTCGACGCGCTCAAGAGCCTGGCCGTGCTGATGCTCGGCTTCTACGTGACCTGTGTGCTCTTCGTCTTCATCGTGCTCGGCGCGCTGCTGCGGATCGTGGCCGGCCTGAACATCCTCACGCTCTTCAAGTACCTGGCCCGCGAGTTCCTGCTGATCCTGTCCACCTCCTCCTCCGAGTCCGCGCTGCCGCGGCTCATCGCGAAGATGGAGCACCTGGGTGTCAGCAAGGCCGTGGTCGGCATCACCGTCCCGACCGGCTACTCCTTCAACCTCGACGGCACCATGATCTACATGACCATGGCGTCCCTGTACATCGCCGACGCCCTCGGTACGCCGATGTCGGTCGGTGAGCAGATCCCGCTGCTGCTCTTCCTGCTGCTGGCCTCCAAGGGCGCGGCGGGCGTCAGCGGCGCCGGTCTGGCCACGCTGGCCGGCGGTCTGCAGTCGCACAAGCCCGCGCTGGTCGACGGTGTCGGCCTGATCGTCGGCATCGACCGCTTCATGAGCGAGGCGCGTGCCCTGACGAACTTCGCGGGCAACTCGGTCGCCACCGTCCTGATCGGCACCTGGACCAAGGACATCGACAAGGCCCGGATGCAGCAGGTGCTCGCCGGCGAGCTGCCGTTCGACGAGAAGACGCTGCTGGACGAGGGCGAGGGCGAGGGCGGTACGCCCGAACTGCCCGAGCAGCGCGAGGAGCTGGCGAAGGCCTGAGCGCCCCGGGCGCCACGACCACCGGGCGTCCGGCTCGGCCTGAACCCGGGCCGGCCGTCCGGTCACCGCTCTCCGGGCGGCTGAGGACTCCCCCCGTGTCTCAGTCGCCCGGAGGCATGTCTACCGGCTCGACCCGGCCACCAGCGCGGTGGCCTCCGAGGCGGGCACACCCGCCGCGGTCAGTACGCTGACCGCGGCGGCGTGGCCCGCCTCCTTCGCGTCCAGCAGGCCGTCGTTCACCGCCTCCATCACCGCGAAGAGCAGCTGCTCGTGGACGTACGCCAGTGCCGGCGCCGGCAGCGGCGAGGTGAACACGCCCTCGTCCAAGCCGCGTTGCAGCACCGCCACCTTGTTCTCGCGCAGTGGTGCCAGCCGGTCGCGGATGCCCTGCACGGTGACCGTGCGCTGGGCGAGGCCGATCAGCAGCCGGTAGCGGTCGGCGATCTCCCAGATCGCCAGCACCGACCGGGCCACGGCCTCCGCCGGGTCCGCCGTCTCCCTGCGGGCCGCCGCGTCCGCGGCCGTCAGCGCCTCCACCGCGCCGTCGACGAGCGTGCCGATCAGCGCCTCCCGGCTGGGGAAGTGGCCGTACACGGTCCGGCGTACCACCCCGGCGGCGCGTGCGATCTGGTCCATCGAGGCGTCGGGGTCGTGCAGCAGCTCGGTGAGGGCGACGTCGAGGATGCGACGCCGGTTGGCGTCGGCGCGGGCGCTGGCACCCGTGTTACCGGTGGTCATGGCTGTCATTCTGCCTGCCCCGCGGGGGCGTGCGCGGTCCCTCCGCAAGGGCTTCACCTCCTTCATTTGCACAGTGTTGTGCATATCCCTTACATTGCACATGGTTGTGCAATTGCACGCCACTGTGCAAGTCGTACGCGTCTGTGAGGAAGGCGATCCCTGCCATGCGACTCGTGATGAACGAACCCGTCGAGCGGATGCCGCGGCCGTACCCGCGCCGCTGGTGGGCGCTGCTCGTGCTCTGCCTGAGCCTGCTGATCATCGTGATGGCCAACACCGCCCTCACGGTCGCCGCGCCCGACATGACCGCCGACCTGGGGCTCAGCAGCTCCGACCGCTGGGGGCACCTCCCACGCGTTTAGCAGTGGGGGAGGGTCATCGACGGCTACACCGTCCCGTACGCCGCCCTGATGCTGCTGCTCGGCGCGATCGGCGACAAGTACAGCCGCCGGGGAGCGCTCGTCCTGGGCCTGGTCGTGTTCGGCGGCGGAGCCGTCTTCGGCTACCTCGCCGACAGCGCCACCACGGTGATCGCGGCCCGTGCCGTGATGGGCACCGGTGCCGCCCTCATCATGCCCGCCACCCTCTCGCTGCTCGCGGCGACCTTCCCGCGCGCGGAGCGGGCCAAGGCGATCACGCTGTGGACCGCCACCGCCGGGCTCGCCATCGCCGCCGGACCCGTGGTCGCCGGCGCCCTGCTGCGCGACCACGGCTGGTCCTCGACCTTCCTGATCAACGTGCCGATCGCGGCCGTCGCGATCGTCGCCGCCCTCGTGCTCGTGCCGCCGTCCAGGGCGGGCCACCACGACCGCATCGACTACGTCGGCGGGCTGCTGTCCGTGCTCTGGATCGGCTCCCTCGTCTACATGATCATCGAGGGGCCGCACTTCGGCTGGGGCGTCCGGGCCGTCACCGCGGCGGTCGTCGCGGGCGCGGGCCTGGTCGCCTTCGTCCTCTGGGAGCTGCGCCACCCGCGTCCGGTCCTGGACGTCCGCCGGTTCGCCCACCGCCGCTTCGCCGGCTCCAACCTCGCCGTCGCCCTCTTCTTCCTGGCCGTCTTCGGCGCCTTCTACTACCTCACCCAGCACCTCCAGTTCGTCCTCGGCTACGACGCCCTCGGCACCGGCGTACGGATGCTCCCGCTGGCCGGGGCGGTCTTCGCCGGCTCGGCCCTGACCGGCTGGCTCACCCCGCGCGTCGGCATGAAGTGGACGGTCACCGCGGGCATGGTCGGCGGCACCACCGCGCTGGCCCTGCTGACCCGGGTGGACGCCGCCTCCTCGTACGGCGACTTCGTCGCACCGCTGATCGTCCTGGGCCTTGCCATCGGGCTCGCCCTCTCGCCCTGCACCGACGCGATCATGGGGGCCTTCCCGGAGTCCGAACTCGGCGTCGGCGGCGCCGTCAACGACACCTCGCTGGAACTCGGCGGCTCCCTCGGCATCGCCATCCTCGGCTCGCTGCTCTCCACGTCGTACGGCAGTCACCTCGCGGACGCCACCAGGGGCAGCAGGCTGCCCGCGAGCACGCTCGCCACCGCCCAGGACTCGGTCGGCGCCGGCTACGCGGTCGCCCAGGGCATCGGCGAACAGGCCCGGCAGGCCGCGGCCCGGGCCGCCCACGCCACCGACCCGCAGCAGGCCGCCCAGTTGAAGCAGCAGGCCGCGCAACTCGCCACCGGGGCACGGCAGATGACGGATGCCGTCGGCGCCTCCTTCGCCGACGCGGTCGCCCACACCAGCCTGGTCGGCGCGCTGGTCCTGGGCGTCGGCACCGTGCTGGTGGCGGTGCTGCTGCCGGGGCGCGGCAAGACCCACGCGGACGCCCCGGCCGAGGAACGGGAGTTGGCCGACACCGGGGCACGCTGACCCCTGGCCGTCGTTTCTCACCCGAATCCACTAACGTGCCGCTCCGGACCAACCGGAACGGCACGTTGGCATTCCTGGCAGGAGGCACGGGGGATGAAGATCGACTGGGATCGGCGGCACTGCGCGCGCAAGGGGCACGTCACCTACGCACCGGACGACCCGCGGCTGCGGGTGCGGCTGCACGCCCAGACCGCGGTCGGGGACGTGTGGCGCTGTCTGCGCTGCGGTGACTTCGTGCTCGGCGAGCCGCACGGCTCGGGACCGGCCGCGGACGCCCCGCTGGTGCCGCGCGGGAAGGTGCTGCGGGACCTGTTCATCCTGCGGTTCCTGGCGGTCGAGCGGGCCGTGCGCGGGGTGTTCATCGTGCTGGTCGCGGTCGCGGTGTGGAAATTCAGCAACAGCCAGGACGCGGTACGACGGCTGTTCAACGAGTACCTGAACACGTTCCGGCCGGTCTTCCGGCACTTCCACTACGACCTCGACCATTCACCGGTCGTCGGCTCCATCCAGAAGGCCTTCGGATACAGACACTCCACGCTGCTGCTGGTGGCCGGACTGCTGCTGGCGTACGCGCTGATCGAACTCGTCGAAGCGGTCGGCCTCTGGTACGCCAAGCGCTGGGCGGAATACCTGACGGTGGTCGCCACCGCCGCGTTCCTGCCGCTGGAGATCTGGGAACTCACCGAGAAAGTGAGCTACCTGAAGATCGCCACTCTGGTGCTGAACATCCTCGCCGTGCTCTACATCGCCCTCGCCAAGCGGCTGTTCGGGCTGCGCGGCGGCCGCCGGGCCTTCGACGAGGAACGGCACAGCGCCTCCCTGCTGGAGGTCGAGGAGTCCGCCGGGCTCCAGCCGACCTTGCCTTGACGCCGACGTCAAGGCCTACGGTCGTACCCATGCGCATCGGCGAGCTGGCCGCGCGGGCCGGGACCACCACACGCACCCTGCGGTACTACGAGGCGCGTGGGCTGCTGCCCGCGCGGCGGGCCGACAACGGCCACCGGACGTACGACGAGAGCGACCTGAGGCTGCTCACGCAGATCCGGACGCTCCAGGACTTCGGGTTCGAGCTGGAGGAGACCCGGCCGTTCGTGGAGTGTCTGCGGGCCGGGCACCCGGAGGGCGACACCTGCCCCGCCTCGCTCGCGGTCTACCGGCGCAAGCTGGCGGAGCTGGACTCGCTGATCGGCGAGTTGCAGTCGGTGCGGGCGACGGTCGGGGCCCAGCTGGAGCGGGCCATGGGGGTCCCCCCGCTCGAGCGCAGCCGAGAGTGGGGGAGGACCCGGGCCGAGCTGGCCGCCGATGCGCTGGTTCCGGGGGGTCCGGAACCGGTGTGCGAGCTGGGAGGGAACTTCCCATGATCAAGGCGGCGGGTGTGGCCGAGGTGACGGACGCGGACTTCGCGGCGGAGGTGATCGGGGCGGAGCTGCCGGTGCTGGTGGAGTTCACCGCGGACTGGTGCCCGCCGTGCCGGCAGATGGGGCCGGTGCTGACGGCGCTGGCCGCGGAGGAGGGCGAGCGGCTGAAGGTGGTCCAGCTGGACGTGGACACCAATCCGGAGACGACGAACGCCTACAAGGTGCTGTCGATGCCCACGTTCATGGTCTTCCGGGGCGGGGAGCCGGTGCGGTCGATGGTGGGCGCCCGGCCGAAGCGGCGGCTGATCGAGGAACTGTCCGACGTGCTGGACTGAACCGGCCGGTTATACGAAGAATCCCCCGAGCAATTGCGCTCGGGGGATTTCCTTGCGTATATTCAAGAGTTCGTGACTTCACATCGAGCCAAGTCGATGAGGTCATGAAGAAGTTCAGTGGGCACAGTATATCCGGGCGGGAGCGGAATTGTCAAACACCGAATTTCCAGACGATGAATTGCGCCACGAGCAGGAATTCATCGACGGACTGTACGAACGGGTGGACGCGCTGCGCGGGGACACCGAGGGCGCGGTCGCGGACGCCCTCGCCCTCGGTGACAAGCCGATGCAGGCCCGGCTGGAGCGGGACATCCTGGTCGCCGAACGCTCCGGACTGCTCGCCGCGCTGAACGCCGTGGACGGCTCCCTCTGCTTCGGCCGGATCGACCTGACCTCCGGCACCAGGCATCACATCGGCCGCATCGGGCTGCGCCTGGACGACGCCGAGCGCACCCCGGTCCTGGTCGACTGGCGTGCCGAGGTCGCCCGCCCCTTCTACCTGGCCACCGGCCACACCCCGATGGGCCTGCGGCGCCGTCGGCACATCGGCACCGACGGCCGCCGCGTCACCTCCCTGCACGACGAGATCCTCGACCTCGGCGACCGCGAGCGCACCGGGCACGAGGACCCGTCCGGCGACGCCGTGCTGCTCGCCGCCCTCGACTCGGCCCGCACCGGCCGGATGAACGACATCGTGCAGACCATCCAGGCCGAACAGGACGAGATCATCCGGGCTCCGCACCGCGGGATCCTGGTGGTCGAGGGCGGTCCCGGGACCGGGAAGACCGCGGTCGCGCTGCACCGCGCCGCCTTCCTCCTGTACGAACACCGCGAACTGCTCGCCAAACGGGCGGTCCTGATCGTCGGCCCGAACCCCGCCTTCCTCGGCTACATCGGCGAGGTGCTGCCCTCGCTCGGAGAGACCGGTGTGCTGCTCGCCACGGTCGGGGAGCTGTTCCCCGGTGTGAAGGCGACGGCGGCGGACACCCCGCAGGCCGCCGCCGTGAAGGGGCGCGCGGACATGGCCGACGTGCTCGCCGCCGTCGTACGCGACCGGCAGGCGCTGCCCGACCCGGTGATCACCGTCGAGCACGACCGCGAGGTGCTGATGCTCGACGACGGCCTGGTCAACATGGCCCGCGAGCGCACCCGCGCGGCCCGGCTCCCGCACAACGTGGCCCGGGAGTACTTCGAGGGCCACATCCTCAACACCCTCACCGAGCTGTACGCCGAGCGGGTCGGCACCGACCCCTTCGACGGCAGCAGCCTCCTGGACGCCTCCGACATCACCCAGATCCGCGACGAACTCGCCGAGAACCCCGAGGTCTGGGCCGCCGTCGACCGGCTGTGGCCGCTGCTGACCCCGCGGGGCCTGGTCGCCGACCTCCTCGCCGCGCCCGAGGGCTACCTCGGCGAAGCGGACGCGGCCGCGGTCCGCCGCCCGGTGACACGCGCCTGGACGGTCGCGGACGTCCCGCTCCTCGACGAGGCGGCCGAGCTGCTGGGCGTCGACGAGCGCGTCGCCCGGGCCCGGGCGGAACGCGAGCGCGAGACGCAGATCGCGTACGCGCAGGGCGTGCTCGACGTGTCGTACGCCTCCCGGACGTACGAGTTCGACGACAAGGAGGACGACGACCCGGACGCCTCCGAGGTGCTGTCGGCCCACGACATCATCGACGCCGAACGCTTCGCCGAACGCCAGGAGGAGGAGGACTTCCGCAGCGCGGCCGAGCGGGCCGCGGCCGACCGGACGTGGGCGTTCGGGCACATCATCGTGGACGAGGCGCAGGAGCTCTCCCCGATGGCCTGGCGGCTGCTGATGCGCCGCAGCCCGACCCGTTCGATGACCCTGGTCGGCGATCCGGTCCAGACGGCGGAGGCGGCGGGCGTCGGCTCCTGGTCGAAGATCCTCGAACCGTACGTCGAGGACCGCTGGGAGCACACCCGCCTCGGCGTCAACTACCGCACCCCGTCCGAGATCATGGACCTCGCGGCGGCCGTGGTCCGCGCCGAGCACCCGGACTTCGAACCGCCGAGCTCGGTCCGTTCGACGGGCGTGCACCCCTGGGTCCGGCGGGTCCACGACGACCTGCCGGGCGCGGTCGGCAAGGCGGTGGCCGAACTCGCCCCCGCGGAGGGCCGGCTGGCGGTGATCGCCCCCCGCGACCTGCACCGCTCCCTGGCCGCCCGCCTGGACGGCGTCACGGCCGGCGGCGAACCCGACCTCACCCGCCGGGTCGTCCTCCTGGACCCCCGCCAGGCCAAGGGCCTGGAGTTCGACTCGGTCCTGGTGGTGGAACCGTCCCGGTACGGCACGAGCGACCTGTACGTGGCCCTGACCCGCGCCACCCAGCGGCTGGGGGTGCTGCACACCGGGGAGCTGCCGGCGGGCCTGGCCGGCACCGGGTGACCACGCGAGTGATCGCCCGGGCGACCACGGAGGAGGAGGCCCCGCGGGTCTCCTCCCCGGCCGCCGTGGACCTCAGGCCGGTCGCAGCCACACCGTGGCGAGCGGGGGCAGGGTCAGGCGGATGGCCGCCGGGCGGCCGTGGGCGGGGTGGGGTTCGGGCTTGACCGGGTCGGGGTTGGTGATGCCGCTGCCGCCGTAGCCGGCCGCGTCCGTGTTGAGGGCCTCGTGCCACGCCGGGACGTCGTCCGGGACGCCGAGGCGGTAGTCGTGGCGGACCACGGGGGAGAAGTGGGAGACCGCGAGGAGCGGGGTGCCGTCCGCGTCGTACCTCAGGAACGCGAGGACGTTGTCCTCGGCCGCGTCGCCCGCGACCCACTGGAAACCGGCGGGGGACGTGTCCCGCTGCCAGAGCGCCGGGGTCTCCCGGTAGACGGTGTTGAGGTCACGGACCAGGTCCCGTACGCCCCGGTGGTCGGCCGCGGCGCCGTACGCCGGGTCCAGCAGCCACCAGTCCGGGCCGTGCGCCTCCGACCACTCCGCGCCCTGCGCGAACTCCTGACCCATGAAGAGGAGCTGCTTGCCGGGATGGGCCCACATGAAGCCCAGGTAGGCGCGCTCGCCGGCGCGCTGCTGCCACCAGTCGCCGGGCATCTTCGAGACCAGTGAACGCTTCCCGTGCACCACCTCGTCGTGGGAGATGGGCAGCACGTAGTTCTCGCTGTACGCGTACACCATCGAGAAGGTCATCTCGTGGTGGTGGTACCTGCGGTGCACCGGCTCGTGGGCCATGTACTCCAGCGAGTCGTGCATCCAGCCCATGTTCCACTTCAGCCCGAAGCCGAGGCCGCCGGCGTCGGTCGGCCGGGTGACGCCCTCCCAGGCCGTCGACTCCTCGGCGATCGTGACCACGCCCGGGGCCCGCCGGTACACGGTCGCGTTCATCTCCTGGAGGAACGCCACCGCGTCCAGGTTCTCCCGGCCGCCGTGCTCGTTGGGCGTCCACTGGCCCGGCTCGCGCGAGTAGTCGAGGTAGAGCATCGAGGCGACCGCGTCCACCCGCAGCCCGTCGATGTGGAACTCCTCGCACCAGTACACGGCGTTCGCCACCAGGAAGTTGCGCACCTCCCGGCGGCCGAAGTCGAACTCCAGGGTGCCCCAGTCGGGGTGCGCGGCCCGCAGCGGATCCGAGTGCTCGTACAGCGGACGGCCGTCGAACTCCGCCAACGCCCAGTCGTCGCGCGGGAAGTGCGCCGGCACCCAGTCCATCAGGACGCCGATGCCGGCCCGGTGCAGCGCGTCCACCAGGTACTTGAAGTCGTCCGGAGTGCCGAGCCGGGCCGTCGGCGCGTAGAAACCGGTGACCTGGTAACCCCAGGAACCGCCGAACGGGTGCTCGGCGATCGGCATCAGCTCGACGTGAGTGAAGCCCAGTTCGCCGACGTAGGCGGGCAGCTGCTCGGCCAGGTCGCGATAGGTCAGGCCCGGGCGCCAGGACGGCAGGTGCACCTCGTAGACGGAGAAGGGCGCCTCGTGGACGGGCGTGTCGGCCCGGTGCTTCATCCACTGCCCGTCCGTCCACTCGTGGTGGGACGCGTGGACGATCGACGACGTGCTCGGCGGGGCCTCGGTACGACGGGCCATGGGATCCGCGCGCAGGGTGTGGGAGCCGTCCGGGCGGGTGATGTCGAACTTGTACAGCTCGCCCTCGCCGATCCCCGGCACGAACAGTTCCCAGATCCCGGAGGAGCCGAGCGAGCGCATCGGATACCCGGTGCCGTCCCAGAAGTTGAAACCGCCGGCCAGCCGCACGCCCCGCGCGTTCGGTGCCCACACCGCGAACCGGGTGCCGGCCACGCCCTGGTGGGTCATGGGACGCGAGCCCAGCGCCTCCCACAGCCGCTCGTGCCGGCCCTCGCCGAGCAGGTGCAGGTCCAGGTCGCCGAGCGTGGGCAGGAAACGGTACGCGTCCTCGGCCTCCTGGACCGTCCCGTCGTACTCCACCAGCAGCCGGTAGACCGGCACGTCGGACAGGGGGAGCAGGACGGAGAAGAAGCCGTCGCCGTCGTCGTTCAGTTCGGCCCGCAGATCCCGGCCGGCGACGACCGTCACCGCGCGGGCGTACGGCCGGAACGCCCGCACGGCTATCCCGCCGCCCGGCACCGGGTGGGCGCCCAGCACCGAGTGCGGGTCGTGGTGCGTGCCGAGCTGCAGCCGATCGCGGTCGTCGGGTGCTACGGATACGGACTTCGTGGAGGTCACGGACGCGTCTCCCGGGATCAGATCGGGTCGGGGGTGGCGAGGCGATGGACTGCCGACAGGGGCACGGGGAGCCAGTCGGGGCGGTGCCGGGCCTCGTAGACGACCTCGTAGACGGCCTTGTCGGTCTCGTAGGCCCGCAGCAGGACGGGGTCGGTGCGGGGGTCGGTGCCGGTGATCTCGGCGTAGCCGGAACAGTAGGCCGCCCGGCACCGGTCCGCCCAGCCCGGGGCGGGCGAGGCCGCCGAGTGGGCCGCGTAGTCGAAGGAGCGCAGCATTCCGGCGATGTCCCGCACCGGCGGCTGCGGCAGCCGGCGCTCGGCCAGCGGGCGGGCCGGCTCTCCCTCGAAGTCGATCAGCGACCACTCCCCGGACGGCGCGCGCAGGCACTGCCCCAGGTGCAGGTCGCCGTGCACCCGCTGGGCGGTCCAGGTGCGGCCCTCGGCGGCCAGGTCGGCCAGTGCCGTGTAGGCGGACCGCAGCCCGTCCTCGTACGGCCGCAGCGCCGGGACCGCCTGCACGGCCGCCGCCAGCCGCTCGGTCATGCCGTCGACCAGCGGCTCCAGCCCGCCGTGGCCGAGGGTGACGGTGGGCAGCGCTCGGGCCAGTGCCGTGTGCACCTCGGCGGTGGCCCGGCCCAGGGCCCGTGCCTCGGCGGTGAAGTCCTCGCCCTTGGCCAGCTCGCGCAGCGCCAGCTCCCAGCCGTCGGTCGCGCCGCTCAGGAACGGTTGCAGCACGCCCAGGACGTAGGAGGCGCCGGGTTCGTCGGCCGGCTCCGCGCGCAGCCACGCGGTCGGGGCCGGTACCCGGGCACAGCCCTCCCGGGCCAGCGCCAGGGGTATCTCCAGGTCGGGGTTGACGCCGGGCACCACCCGGCGCAACAGCTTCAGGATAAACGTATCTCCGTAGACGACCGAGGAGTTGGACTGCTCGGCGGTCAGCAGGCGGGCCGCGAGCCCGTCGCGTATCTCCCGGCCGGGGGCCCGTTCGAAGCGCAGGGACCCGATGCGGGCCCGGGTGCGCAGCGCCTCCAGGAGCACCTCGGCGGGCCGCGGGTCGTACAGGGCGTCGTAGACCGTGTGGCCGGCCAGCGGGCCGTCGGGTACGTGGCCGATCAGCGCGGGCGCCAGCCGGGGTGGCAGCGCCTCGCGCACGCCTATGAGGAGCTGGTAGCAGTCGCCTGCCTCGGCGGGGGCGGGCGGCTGCTCGGTACGGACGAGCAGATGGTGCAGGCCCACCCTGCCGTCCGACGGCAGCAGCTCGGTCTCGGCCACCGGGGAGAAGCCGGTGACCGGGCGCCCCTTGCCCGCGAACCACCGCTGCCGAGGCAGCCACTCGCGCAGCAGGGGGTCGAGCGAGGCGAGGAGAGCGGGTGTGGAGGGGGTGACCGTTTCCGCCATGGCGGTACGTCCTTTCCCCGGGTCGTCGGGGGTGTGAGTGATGCGTGCCCCGGGCGGGCCGGAGGAAACCGCCGCCGCCCGGGCTCTCGTCTTGTCGGGCCGTGTCCGCTGTCGGGCCGGGGCCGCCGTCAGGCCGTGTCCGCGCGCAGCCTGAACCAGTAGAAGCCGTGCCCCGCGAGGGTGAGCAGGTACGGCAGCTCGCCGATCGCCGGGAACCGCACCCCGCCGAACAGCTCCACCGGGTGCCGGCCGTTGAACTGCCGCAGGTCGAGTTCGGTGGGCTGGGCGAACCGGGAGAAGTTGTGGACACAGAGGACCAGGTCGTCCTCGTACTCCCGCAGGAACGCGATCACCGCCGGGTTGGACGACTGGAGTTCGGTGTAGGACCCCAGTCCGAAGGCAGGATTCTGCTTGCGGATCTCGATCATCCGCCGGGTCCAGTGGAGGAGCGAGGACGGGGAGGACATGGACGCTTCGACGTTGGTGACCTGGTAGCCGTAGACGGGGTCCATGATCGTGGGCAGGTAGAGGCGTCCGGGGTCGCAGGAGGAGAAGCCCGCGTTGCGGTCGGGGGTCCACTGCATGGGGGTGCGGACGGCGTCGCGGTCGCCGAGCCAGATGTTGTCGCCCATGCCGATCTCGTCGCCGTAGTAGAGGATCGGCGAGCCGGGCAGGGAGAGCAGCAGGGCGGTGAAGAGCTCGATCTGGTTGCGGTCGTTGTCGAGGAGGGTCGCGAGGCGCCTGCGGATCCCGATGTTGGCGCGCATCCGTGGGTCCTTCGCGTACTCGGCCCACATGTAGTCGCGTTCCTCGTCGGTGACCATCTCCAGGGTCAGCTCGTCGTGGTTGCGCAGGAAGATGCCCCACTGGCAGCCGGAGGGGATCGCGGGGGTCTTGGCGAGGATCTCCGAGACCGGGTAGCGGGACTCCCGGCGCACGGCCATGAAGATCCGCGGCATCACCGGGAAGTGGAACGCCATGTGGCACTCGTCGCCGCCGCTGCGGTAGTCGCCGAAGTAGTCGACGACGTCCTCCGGCCACTGGTTGGCCTCCGCGAGCAGCACCTTGTCCGCGTACTGGGCGTCGATCTCCTTGCGCACCCGCTTCAGGAAGTCGTGGGTGGCGGGCAGGTTCTCGCAGTTGGTGCCCTCGTGCTGGTAGAGGTACGGCACCGCGTCCAGGCGGAAGCCGTCGATGCCGAGGTCCAGCCAGAACCGCAGCGCGGAGATGATCTCCTCCTGGACGGCCGGGTTCTCGTAGTTGAGGTCCGGCTGGTGGGAGAAGAAGCGGTGCCAGTAGTACTGCTTGCGGACCGGGTCGTAGGTCCAGTTGGACGCCTCGGTGTCGACGAAGATGATCCGTGCGTCCTGGTACTGCTTGTCGTCGTCCGCCCAGACGTAGTAGTCGCCGTACGGTCCGTCCGGGTCCTTCCTCGACTCCTGGAACCACGGGTGCTGGTCGCTGGTGTGGTTCATGACGAAGTCGATGATGACGCGCATACCGCGCTGGTGGGCGGCGTCGACGAACTCCACGAAGTCCGCCAGGTCGCCGAACTCCGGGAGGACGGCGGTGTAGTCGGAGACGTCGTAACCGCCGTCCCGCAAGGGGGACTTGAAGAACGGTGGCAGCCAGAGGCAGTCGACGCCGAGCCACTGGAGGTAGTCGAGCTTGGCGGTCAGGCCCTTGAGGTCGCCGATGCCGTCGCCGTTGCTGTCCTGGAAGGAGCGCACCAGGACCTCGTAGAAGACCGCGCGTTTGAACCAGTCGGGGTCCCGGTCCTTGGCGGGAGTGTCCTCGAAGGTGTCCGGGACGGGTTCGTTGACGATCATTGTGTGGGTGACCCTCCGATCTGCGGGGACGGTCGCAGGACGGTGAGAACGTGCGCGGGCCGGTGTCCCGGTTCCAGGCGCACATAGTTGGTCCTGCCCCAGTTGTAGGTCTCGCCGGTGAGCTCGTCGCGCACCGGCACCGACTCGTGCCAGTTCAGGCCGAGTTGCGGCATGTCCAACGAGACCGTGGCCTCCTGGGTGTGGTGGGGGTCGAGGTTGACGACCACCAGAACCGTGTTCGATCCGCTCCGCTTGCTGTAGACGATCACCGCTTCCTGGTCGGCGTGGTGGAAGTGGAGGTCGCGCAGCTGGCGCAGGGCCGGGCTGGCGCGCCGGACGGTGTTGAGCCGGGTGATGAGGGGGGCGATGCCGTCTGTCTCCGCGCGGTCCCAGTCGCGGGGTTTGAGCTGGTACTTCTCGGAGTCGAGGTATTCCTCGCTGCCCTCTTTGAGGGGGGTGTTCTCGCAGAGTTCGTAGCCGCTGTAGATGCCCCAGGTGGGGGAGAGGGTGGCGGCGAGCACGGCGCGGACCTCGAAGGCGGGGCGGTGGCCGTGCTGGAGGTAGGCGTGCAGGATGTCGGGGGTGTTGGCGAAGAAGTTGGGCCGCATGTAGGCGGCGCTCTCGGTCGCCAGTTCGGTGGCGTACTCGGTGAGTTCCTCTTTGGTGGTGCGCCAGGTGA
>NZ_JAKQYH010000036.1:0-81402 GCF_022343545.1 Streptomyces arenae | reverse complement strand
CGCCCTCGTAGGCGACCTCACCCTCGACTGCGACACCTGGACCGCCCCCGACGGCTCCGGCCAACGCCTCATGGTTCTCACCGCAGAACCCGGCAGCCCCTCCGACGATGCGCTGCGCATCCTGTCCTCCTGGACCGGGCCTGCCGCGGAGTCGACCAAGACAGGGCCACGGCGATGACCGAGTGGAGCCGGCAGCAGCTTGAGAGCCTGGATACGACGTGCTCACTCCTGCTCATGGCCGGCGACGGCGGGACGGACGGCCCGCAAGTCGAGATCGGCATGGTAGTCGTCGGCGGCGAATGCTTCGTCCGCGCGTATCGGGGGGCCGTGTCCCGGTGGTATCAAGCCGCACTCAAGCAGGGAACGGGCAGCATCGCAGTCGGCGACCAGCTCATCGAGGTGGTCTTCTCACCGGCGGAAACCGCGCTGGGTGGCGAGATTGACCGTGCCTGTTCCACGAAGTACGGCTCGCTCGCCTCGTCCGCCAACGGGTCACGCATGAAGGAAGCGACGCTCCTTGTCCGCCCGCTCTGAGCGGTCATCGCAGCCGTGCAGCGCCTGACCCTGAGCGTCAAGAGACGTGGCTTGCCCGCCAAGGTCGCCGAGGTCTCGGGCGCCGTCCCAGGCGGCTTGCGAGGCGCGCAACAGATCCTCGAAAGCTCTGCCGCGTATCAGGTGTGCCCGCAGGGTGTGCATCAGCAGGATCGCCGTCTGCCGGGTCTCCGCCGGGACATCCCGGTCAGCTGCCCAGAGAGTCGCTGCCACCAGGCCGTGATGCTCGGACCCCAGCCACGTGAGCACCAAGTCGCGGCTGCCGTGGAAGAAGTTCTGGACTCCCGATCCGAGTTTCTCCCCGAGCGCTTGGGCCGTTGCTGTGCGGAAGGGTGAGGGCGGCGTCCACATCGCCGGTCGACTGCGGGAGAGGGCGTCGATCCGGCAGACAGCCAGCTGAAGTGGGCCGCAGCCCGTCCACGATCAGCCGGGAGATACGCAGCAACGGCATGCCGCTGCGCAAGGGCACCTCCCGCTAGGTCTACCGGCCGCACGCCGCGCAGTCGCGCGCCGACGGCCGGCGGCCTCGTCCAAAGCCGGGCAAGATCGCGCCGCTCACACCGCCAGCCCTACAAGCGCCAGCCCCGCATGGCCAAGGACATGGTGATGATCAGCGAACGCCTGGCCGAGGCAGCCGACCAGGCAATCCCGGGCCACTGGAAGGGTGACCTCATCATCGACAAGGCGCACCAGTCCGCGATCGGCACCCTCGCGGAGCGTTCCGGCCGCTTCGTCACCCTCGTTCACCTCCCCGAGGGCCGCCAGCCCACGCAGACGCGCGACGCGCTCGTACGGACCGTCTCGGCTCTACCGACCCAGCTCGGATGCTCCCTCACCTGAGACCAAGGCTCTGAGATGCACCTGAACAAAGATTTCAGGGTCGCCACCGACATGCCGGTCTACTTCTGCGACCCCGGCAGTCCGTGGCAGCGCGGGTCGAACGAGAACACCAACGGCCTGCTGCGGCAGTACGTCCCCAAGGGCACCGACCTGGCCCGCTACAGCCGCGAACAGCTGGACGCCGTGGCCGCCGAGCTGAACAGCCGGCCACGTAAAACGCTCGGCCGGGAAACCCCAGCCGAGCGCATCGCCAAGCTCCTGGCAACAGCCAGTTGATCACTTGTGTTGCAACGACCCCTCAAATTCGCCAACGTCTGGCCGGGGCCTTGCTGTTGCGTTGTTACGCGGGGCGGATGTGCTCCGCCTGCGGGCCCTTCTGCCCCTGCGTGATATCGAACGTGACCTTCTGGCCCTCTTCCAGGGAGCGGAAGCCGGAGGCGTCGATGTTCGAGTAGTGGGCGAAGACGTCGGGGCCGCCGCCGTCCTGCTCGATGAAGCCGAAGCCCTTTTCGCCGTTGAACCACTTGACGGTACCGCTGGCCATGCCTGTCTCCCTCAAGGAAATGCGGGACCCCGCACCGTGCGGGATCCGGAGGTGATCGCCTTGGTCCGGAGAGGCGCTGAACAGCATGAACGCCCGAGACGTGTGTCACGGGCGATCGGAACTTCGGAACCACGACTACTGGTATCGACGCTACACCGCCGACGGCTGCACGGCACAGGTCTTACGGGATCGCGTCAGTGAGTCTCCAGGGTCGGCGCAGGTCAGGAGCCGAGCGGTGGGCTGCTTTGCCGGCGGCCTTCCATGCTGGCCCATTGAGGTCGAGCACGATCACCCCGTCCGTAGCCTCGCGGACGAGGAGCCGGCCCTTCACGTCGAGCTCCGCGAGCCGGAAGGCGAGTGCTTCCTCCTCAGCGGTGATTCGGAAGTCCATGCGCTGACGGTACGGTCCCGTCGTTGGCCTCGGCGTGATGCACCATCCCAGATCGTGAGCAGGTCGGCTGGCTTCGGCCGTGGACGCAATCGGCGGCCACGCCCGCGCCAGGTCAGTCCTGTGTCGGCGGGCAGGTCGTCGAAGGCGGCATTGGCACCCGCACAACCCGGTTCCGCACACACCGTCCGGGTGTCCGGCAGGGGCGCCGAGGTGTACGCGCCGGACACACTCATCGATTCCGTTTCTCAATGTCATGACCAACAACTGTTGGACCTCTGAATCATCGGTTCCTAGGCTCGGCCGAGCAGGCCTTCCGTAGGGGAAGACCTCGACCACCTGTCTTCCAGACTCGGAGGAGACGTCCGATGAAGCAGCGCACGATCGGCGGACGGACGGTTTCGGCGATCGGGCTCGGCGGCATGCCGATGTCCATCGAGGGCCGCCCCGAAGCCCGCAGGTCGATCGCGACGATCCACGCCGCGCTGGACGCCGGTGTCACGTTCGTCGACACGGCGGACGCGTACCACCGTGACGCCGCCGAGGTCGGACACAACGAGGAGCTCATCGCGGGGGCCCTGCGCACGTACGGCCGGGGAGCGGACGACGTGCTGGTCGCGACGAAGGGGGGTCACCTGCGGCCCGGTGACGGCAGCTGGACCGTGAACGGTGATCCGGCCCATCTCAAGCGGGCCGCCAAGGAGTCGGCCAGGCGCCTCGGCGTCGAGGCGATCGGCCTCTACCAGTTCCACCGCCCCGACCCGCGCGTCCCGTACGCCGATTCGATCGGCGCGATCCGTGACCTGCTCGACGAGGGCGTGATCCGCATGGCGGGCATCTCGAACGCGACCGTGGACCAGATCGACGAGGCGAACCAGATCCTGGGCGGTCGCCTCGACTCGGTCCAGAACCAGTTCTCGCCCAGGTTCCGCTCCAGTCTGCGCGAGCTGGAGCACTGCGCCGAACTCGGGATCGCGTTCCTGCCCTGGAGCCCCTTGGGTGGCATCTCGAACGCGCCCGAACTCTCGGCGCAGCAGGCCGCCTTCCGCGAGGTCGCGGACGAGGTGGGCGTCAGCGTCTACCGGGTGACCCTGGCCTGGGAACTCGCCCTGGCGCCCGTGGTGCTCCCGATCCCCGGGGCCTCCCGCCCCGAAAGCATCCGTGACTCGGCGGCCGCCACCGATGTCGAGCTCACTGCGGAGCAGATGTCCCGCCTGTCGGCGGCCTGAGGTGCCCGGTACCGCACCGCCTACCCACTCATGGACAAGGACCCGATCGTGAAGACGTTCAAACTGCCCGGCACCGACATGGTCGTCCCGAACATCGTGCTCGGCCTGATGCGCATCCAGGACAAGAGCGACGCCGAGGTGCGCGAACTCCTCGCCACCGCGGTGGACGCCGGCATCACGTTCCTCGACCACGCCGACGTGTACGGCAGCGAACTGCACGGCTGCGAGCGCCGTTTCGCCGAGGCGATGCGGCTGAGCCCCTCGCAGCGCGAAAAGCTGATCATCCAGTCGAAGGCGGGCATCGTCCGCGAAGGCCCGTACTTCGACTTCTCCTACGAGCACATCGTCGAGTCGGTGGACGGTTCGCTCAAGGCTCTCGGCACCGATTACCTCGACATCCTGCTGCTGCACCGTCCCGACGCACTGGTCGAACCCGAAGAGGTCGCGCGTGCCTTCGACGACCTGGCCGCGGCGGGCAAGGTGCGGGCCTTCGGCGTCTCGAACCACACCCCCCGCCAGATCGACCTGCTGCGCCGCCATGTCAGCCAGCCGCTGGTGGCGAACCAGCTCCAGCTGTCGATCACGCACGCCCCGCTCGTCGCGCAGGGCGTCGCGGCCAACATGCAGGGCCTGGACCAGTCGGTCAGCCGTGACGACGGGCTCCTGGACTACTGCCGACTGCACGACATCACCGTGCAGGCCTGGTCGCCGTTCCAGGCCGGCTTCTTCGACGGGCCCTTCCTCGGCTCGGAGCGCCACCCCGAGCTCAACGCCGTCATCGACCGCCTGGCGGCGAGGTATGAGGTGCCGTCCCTTGCCATCGCGACGGCCTGGATCACCCGCCACCCGGCCCGGATGCAGGTGGTCATCGGCACGACCAACCCGCAGCGCGTCGCGGACGCCGCCCTCGGATCGGACGTCCCCCTGACCCGTGCGGAGTGGTACGAGCTGTTCCGCGCCGCCCAGTACATCGTGCCCTGACCACCGCCCCACCCGGACAGCGGCGAGCCGTACGCTCGCCGCTGTGCGGCGGGTCCGCAGGCGCGCCGAGCCGCCCGCGGACCCTGACGGCCGACCGGCGGACCCGGTCAGTAGGAGAACTGCTGGATCTGGCTGCCGTCGCCCACCTACGTCCAGCCCGCGCGGGTTCCCGGGTCGAGCTGGACGGCGCGTTCGTGATGCGGGTCCAGCCGTTTCGTTGCAGGCCCCGAACTGCGGGTCTCCACGCCGCTGACCGTTCCCACCGTCCTGCCGGTCTTCCACCGACTCATCATGCCGCTCCTGGACGCGATTCCACGCATCCGGGGCCAACGCGGCGGTCCCCGCCACAAGCCGAAGCGCCTATACGCCGACCGAGGCTACGACTTCCGCAAGTACCGCCGACTCCTATGGGTCCGCGGCATCGTCCCGCAGATCGCCCGACGCGGCGCCCCGCACGGCTCCGGCCTGGGCAAGACCTGTTGGGTGGTAGAGAGAACCTTTGCGTGGCTGCACCAGTTCAAGCGTCTGCGCATCCGCTACGAGATACGCGCCGACCTCCACCAGGGACTCCTCCAACTCGCCTGCGCCGTCATCTGCTTGAGACGGCTACACGCCGCATTGTGAAACGATCAGTTAGTGCCCGAGTCTCTATGCGTCAAGCTGGCCGCGAAATCCCTCATAGCATCGGCTTTTTGGTCTCGCCGCGGCTGCCGATGACCAACCACCATGTCCTGCCCAACGAAGGCATCGCTTGCTGCTCTTCACTGGAGTGAAACGTCCAAGTCACCATCGACAACGTTCCAGATGACGTGATCCGGATGGAGTTCGCTCCCGACACTTTCTTCACCGTGTACAAGTGGCTGGACTTCGCGCTGGTAGCCGTCGCTGCGGCGGAGAACGGCCGCCTTCCAGGAGACGACTCACTCTGCCCACTTACGGGACAGAACTTCTTACCAGAACGAGGCCAGCCAGATGTCCTGTCCCTCGTAGGTGATACGGCAGCGGATCGCCTCGTCGGGCATGGGGGTCACCTCCTGTGCAGCACACCCGTTGCTTCCCATGCTGCTCCCGGAACCGCTTTCGTGCCAAGCAGGCCACGGCGCAATTGACAGGGTTCGCGTACGGGACGAACCTGGAATCAGACGCGTCCGAATGACCCCTCAGAAGTTTGACTTCAATCAGAGTTGCGTTCATTTCCCAGGCGTGCATCCGTCGCATTCGGCCGCCCCGCACATCGGCGACGAGAATCCGGCCCCGACCGAGAGGAGGCTGGCATGCGCGGGCATGTGCGCACCGTCACCGGGGACGAGCCGATCTTCATGATCAAGGTCAGCGTTCACCGCCCCGACCTCACCCTCATCGACCGTGCCTACACCGACGAAGACGGCGCGTACAGCGTCGACGTACCCGCCGGTGAGACGGTCACCGTCCGATTCGACACCCATTACTCGCTCACCAACGCAGACGAATGGCAGCCCTCGCTGGTCGCGAATGTGGTTTTCGACGGCACCGTCCCGCTCGACCGCCGTCTCGTCCCGGTGGGCCACTTCGCGGACACGGCGCGCGGCATCGACATCCTCGCCGCCTTTCTCGTGGCTTCGGCCGTGGAAGAACCCGAGTACGCTGCCCACGCCGCTACCCGGTTGACCCAGCTCAAGCAGAACAACCTGTTCCTCGTGCACATCCAGCAGGCCCTTCTCCAGCACTTCACGGAGCAGGGCAACGCCTGACGTGCCGCACTCGACCGGGCCGGTGGCCATCGTGTCGCATCCCCACCTCGCCCGATCCACGGCACTTTCGTTCAGCAGTACCGGAGTCACCACGTGGATCCCCAACTGGACTTGGCCGATCGGACGGTGGGTTCGCGTCGTATGTGTGGACGTCGTTTGCCTCGTCAGTGTCGGATCAGACCCGTACGTTTGACGGTCGCCAGCAGCGGGGTGGTGTCGATGGCGGTGACCCCGTCGAGGGGGCCGACGGTGTCGGTGAGGAAGGTGTACAGGGCGTCGAGGTTTGCGGCGGCGACGGCGGCGAGCAGGCTGGCGGGACCTGTGGTGGCGGCGCAGAACCGGACGTGTGGGTGGGTACTCAGGACGTGCGCGGCCTCCTGCAGTGCGCCTGGCCGTACGGAGATCCACAGCAGTGCCTCGGTCTGCACGCCGAGCACTGCGAGGTCGATTTCGGTGGCCAGGCGCAGCACCTGGGCTCCTGTGAGTGCTTCGAGGCGTTGGCGGGCGGTGAGCGCGGTGGTGCCGGCGCGGCGGGCCAGGTCTGTGTAGGTGGCCCGGCCGTCCTCGGTCAGTCCGGCGATCAGCGCGGTGTCGATGTCGAGTTGTGTGTACGACGGTGTCGGCGTGGTCGGTGGAACGGACTCAGGGACGAGTTCGGCCAGTTCCGCGGGGGTGAGGAGACCGGCGGTCCAGCGGAATGCGGTGGGGAAGACCCGTAGCAGGGTGTGGGCGGTCCAGGTGCCGACGGCGTCGGTGGCGGGCAGGTCGCGCAGCAGGAGGTTGTTGCGGGCCTCAGTGCCTTCGAGGAAGAAGATCGTGGAGATCTCGTCGCCGCCGCCGAGGATGTCGACCCAGACGGTGTCGGGGCGGCGGGCGAGTGCCTGGGCGACTTGACGGATTTTGTTGGGGCGGCAGCGGATGCGCAGCGCGATGGGGATCAGGTGCGGGAAGCGCGCCGGGTTGCGTACGACGGTCGCGCGCAGGGTGCCGTCGGCGTAGAGCAGGGCGACACGGCGGACGACGGTGCGCTCGGACAGTCCCAGGCAGCGGGCCACCTCGCGCCAGGAGGCGCGCGGTGAGGCGACCAGGGCGGCCGCGATCCGCCGGTCTGTTTCAGTGAGTACCTGTCGCATGATCCGCATGATAGGCCGCGGTTCTGGCGCACTTTCTGCACACGAGCCTTCTGCTTGGCGGAGAATCCCCGTATCCCTTCTACAACAGTCTCGTCGCCGAACGACAGGTGCGATCCGTTACCTGCGGGATGAGGGAGAAGACGATGACTGATCATGGAGCTGACCTGCTGATCCGGGCCGGCGCGGTGCACACCCTGGTGCCCGGCCAAGCGCCGCAGCGGGCGCTGGCCGTGCGCGGCGACCGCATTGCGGCCGTGTCCGCCGACCCGCACGGCCTCGATCACCTGGTGAGCGCGGACACGCAGGTCCATGACCTGCCCGGCGCCACCGTGCTACCCGCCTTCGACGACACCCACACCCACCTGATCTTCGCGGCGCTCGGCGCCCACGACGTCCCCGTCCACCGGGCCCGGAACATCCCCGAGTTCCTCGACCTGATCCGGCAGCGGGCCGCCGTCACCCCCGAGGGAGAGTGGATCCGCACCACCACCAACTGGCAGGAACTCAACCTGGCCGAGCGCCGCATGCCCACCGCGGCCGAACTCGACCAGGCCACCGACCGGCACCCGGTCCTGGTCAAGCGCGGCGGCCACAACGACGTCGTCAACACCTACGCGCTCCGCCTGGCGGGCCTCACCGAGGACACCCCCGTACCCCCGGGCGGCACCATCGGCCGCGGCATCGACGGCAAGCTCGACGGCCGACTGATCGACAACGCCCTGCACCTGGTGGAGCACCTGGTCCCGGCCCCGGACCGGGCCGAGCGCATCGACGGACTGCGCCTGGCCAGCCGCGACTACGCCGCCACCGGCATCGGGACCGTGCGCGACTGCGCGGTCACCCCCGAGGACTACGCGGTGCTCCTGGCCGCCCGCGAAGCAGGGGCACTCAGCACCCGGGTGCGGGCGCTGATCTCGGCGCTGGGTCTGACCAGCGCCGCGCAGGTGGAGGACGTGCTCGACGTCATGGAGGAGTGGCGTGACACCTCCGACCCGTGGCTGTCGGTGTGGGGGGTGAAGTTCGGCCTCGACGGCGGCCTGGAGGCCGGTGCCACCGAGGAGCCGTACGCCTGCGACCACGCCTTCTCCGGGATGCTGATCTGGGAACCGGACGCGCTGGTGGAGGCGGTCGAAGCGGTGGTCCGGCGCGGCTGGCGGGTCGGCACCCACGCCTACGGCGACCGCGCGGTGCGCACCCTCCTGGACGTCTACGAGCGCGTCCTCGCCCGCAACCCCGGTCTGCCCGCCGGCACACTGGTGATGGAGCACGGCGGCCTCGCCGGTCCCGAACAGCAGGCCCGCGCCGTCGCGTTGGGCATCCCCGTCACGATCCAGCAGCCGCTGCTGCACGACACCGCCGAGGTCGAGGAGGGCTTCTGGGGCCCCGAACGCGTCGCCCGCCTCTTCCCCGCACGCGGCTGGATCGACCTGGGCACCGAGGTCAGCGCCGGATCCGACTTCCCCGTCGGCCAGTTCGGCGCCATGCGCTCCGTCTGGGGCATGACCACCCGGCAGACCGTCATCGGCGTCAAGGGCCCGGAGCACGCCATCACCTACGACGAAGCCCTCACCCTGCACACCAGGGGCGCCGCTCGCCTGACCGGCGAGGAGCACCTGCGTGGCATCCTCACCCCCGGCCGTCTCGCCGACCTCACCGTCTGGGACCAGGACCCCGCCCAGTGTCCGGGCGACGCGCTGCGCGACCTCAACCCCACGCACACCTTCGTCGGTGGCCGCCTCGTCACCCCGACCGGGACGCGGTGAACACGCCCCCTCTCATGGCAGGGTCAGTCAATCCACTTTGTGGCAACTGGCCCTGTCGCCGCCCAGCGGGCGCCCGCTGGGATGGACCTGTTTGCGTCGGCGGGCGGGATACGCAGTTCTCGCCGCAACTCCTACCGAGAGGTGTCGATGGCCATGCCGCGTACTCGTTCGTTCGTGCAGGTCGACGTGTTCTCCACGAGCCCCTACTCCGGCAATCCCGTCGCGGTCGTCCTGGACGGGACGGACCTGACCGATGAGCGGATGCAGGGGCTGGCGCGCTGGACGAACCTGTCCGAGACCACGTTCGTGCTGCCCCCTACCGTCCCGGAGGCGGACTACCGGCTGCGGATCTTCACCCCGGGAGGCGAGCTGCCGTTCGCCGGGCACCCCACCCTCGGCTCCGCGCGCGCTTGGCTGGACGGCGGTGGTACGCCGCGGCATACGGAGCACCTCGTGCAGGAGTGCGCCGCGGGCCTGGTCACCGTGCGCCGCGGCGAGGACACGTTGTCCTTCGCCGCCCCGCCGCGAGTGCGGGAGGGGGTGCTCGACGACGACTATCTGAAGCGGATCGTGGCCGCGTTCGGCATCACGCGGGAGCGGGTCGTGGCTCATCAGTGGGTCGACAACGGACCTGGCTGGGCCGTCGTCCAGTTGGCCACGGCCGCGGAGGTCCTCGCCGTGGAACCTGATCTGGCCCTGATCCCGGACGCGATGGTCGGTGCGATCGGCGCCTACCCCGAAGGTTCCGAGTACGCCTTTGAGTTGCGTACGTTCGCCCCAGGCGCCGGTGTGCCCGAGGACCCGGCGTGCGGCAGCATGAACGCCGGTGTCGGGCAGTGGCTCACCTCCACCGGCGCCGCGCCCTCCACCTACCGGGTCTCCCAGGGCACGAGGCTGGGACGCGCCGCGAGGATCGAGGTCATCGCCGATGCGGACGGCACGGTCTGGGTCAGCGGCGCCGCCGTCATCTGCATCCGCGGCACCATCACGGTCTGACCGCCCGTCATGGGGTGTCGGGGGAGAGTGTCTTCATGGTGACGTAGCTGGTCACGGTGGCCACGCCGGGCAGGGCGGCCAGCTGGTTGGCGTGGAAGTCCTCGTAGGCGGGCAGGTCGGCGACCTCGACCTGGAGCAGGTAGTCGAAGTTGCCGGTGATGTGGTGGCAGGCGACCACTTCGGGCAGCTGGGTGATCCCGCGCTCGAAGGCGATGACGTCCGCGCGGGTGTGCCGCATCAGCCGCACCCCGGCGAACACCCGCAGGCTGCGCCCGATGGCGGCGGGATCGATCAGGGCCCGGTAGCCGCGGATGATTCCGGCTTCCTCCAGCTGGCGCACGCGCCGCAGGCAGGGTGACGGCGACAGCCCGACCCGTGCGGCGAGCTCGTTGTTGCTGATCCGGCCGTTCTTTTCGAGTTCGGCCAAGATCGACCGGTCCACCTCGTCCATGGTGGCAGATTATTGCGCTCAGGCCTTGAGTATCACAATCGTGCGCCCTTGGTGAGGGGCAATTTGCTGCCAAAATTGCCGCGATCAGTCCAAATCTGAGCTCCGGTCGGCCAGGCTTCATGGCGTCATACCGATGTCCACGGAAGGCCAGCCATGCCGGGCAACAGCACCATCACCGTCCACGCCGACCGCGAGATCCACCCCAGCCGTGCCGTGGCACCGCCCATTTACCAGACGGCGACGTTTTCGGCCGAGGACGGCGAGACGTTCGCACGCGGCGCTGTCGAACCGCGGGGCAAGGACTTCTACACCCGCTTCGGCAACCCCAACCACGCCCAGGTCGCGGCCGTCGTCGCGGAGCTGGAGGGCACCGAGGCGGCGATGGTCACCGCGTCCGGGATGGCCGCGCTCACCACGGCCGTGCTGGCCCTGGTGTCCGCCGGTGACCACGTCATCGGGCAGAAGTCCACCTACGGCGGCACGGGCTCGGTGCTGCTGAACCTGCTGCCGCGCCTGGGTGTGCCGACCACCGTGGTGGACCAGACCGACCCGGAGGCGTTCGCGAAGGCGCTCACGCCCCAGACCCGGCTGATCCTGGTGGAGACGCCGAGCAATCCGCTGCTGCAGATCACCGACCTGCGCGCCGTCGCGGAGCTGGCCCGCGCCCACGGTGTGCTGACCATGGCGGACAACACTTTTGCCACTCCGCTCAACCAGCGGCCGGCTGACTACGGCATCGACCTGGTCTGGCACAGCGCGACCAAGTACCTCAACGGCCACTCCGACGTCTCCGCCGGAGTGATCGCCGGGTCCGCCGAGCTGCTGAACCGGATCTGGGACGTCGGCCTGCTCACCGGCGCCACGCTCGGCCCCATCGACGCCTGGCTGCTGCTGCGTGGCATACGCACCCTGCCGCTGCGGGTGCCCCGGCACAACACCAACGGCCTGGCCCTCGCCCAGGCGCTCAGCGCGCACCCGGCCGTGGCGAAGGTGCACTATCCGGGTCTCGCGTCCCACTCGCAGCACAAGCTGGCGGCCAGCCAGATGAGCGGCTTCGGCGGGGTGCTCGGCATCGAGTTCACCGGCGGCTTCGAGACGGCCGACGCCTTCCTGGGTAAGCTGCGCTACTCCCTCAGGTCGGCCAGCCTCGGTGGCGTGGAGTCGCTGGCCGTGCACCCGGCGTCCATGTGGCGGGGGATGCTCAGCGAGGACCAGATAGCCGAGTCGGTCCCGTTGGGCCTGGTCCGGCTGGCCGCAGGCACCGAGGATACCGCCGACCTGGTCGCCGACGCGCTGGCCGCCGCCGACGCGGTCCACACCACGGCCAGGAGCGCCTGAACCATCGCGAGAGCGCCGGTCGCACGCTGCGGCAACGCCCCCACCTGTGTGCACACACGTGACCGGCGCCGGTCTCATCCCAACCGGCCCCTGAGAGTCCAGCAGCTCAACGAAGAGGTGCATCTCCATGCCCCACCCGCACAACCCATCGCTCGCCAGACCCACAGTGCCTCTCGACACCGGCGCCCCGCTCCGCAACGGCAGCCCGCTCGCCCGTGGGCTCAAGCAGCGTCACCTGTCGATGATCGCCCTCGGCGGCGTCATCGGCGCAGGCCTGTTCGTCGGCTCCGGTGCCGGCATCGCGGCGGCCGGGCCGTCGATCGTCGTCGCCTACGCCCTGTCCGGCGTGCTCGTCATGCTGGTGATGCGCATGCTGGGCGAGATGTCGGCGGCGAACCCGGCCTCTGGGTCGTTCTCGGTGCACGCCGAGCGGGCGATCGGGCCGTGGGCGTGCTTCACCGCCGGCTGGGTGTTCTGGAGGCTGCTGTGCGTGGGTGTCGCCGCCGAGGCGATCGGCGCCGCGAACATCATGACCGGCTGGTTCCCGGGCACCTCGTCCTGGATGTGGGTCCTGCTTTTCATGGCCGTCTTCTGCGGCACGAACCTCGCGGCGGTCGGCAACTTCGGGGAGTTCGAGTTCTGGTTCGCGGCCCTGAAGGTCGCCGCGATCTCCCTCTTCCTGCTGCTGGGCGGCCTCGCGATCTTCGGCGTGCTGCCGGGCACGGCTGCCCCGGGGACGGCGAACCTCACCGGGGACGGCGGCTTCCTGCCTCATGGCACCAACGGCCTGGTCATCGGCCTGCCCACCTCCGTCTTCGCCTACGGCGGCCTGGAGACGGTCACCATCGCCGCCGCCGAGTCCGAACACCCGGTGCGCAGTGTCGCCACCGCCGTGCGCACCGCGATGTGGCGCATCGCCGTCTTCTACGTCGGCTCGATGCTGGTCATCGTCACGCTGATCCCGTGGAGCGACCCGGCCGTCACCACGCACGGCCCATACGTGGCGGTCCTGGACCACCTCGACATCCCCGCCGCCGGCCAGCTCATGAACGTGATCGTGCTGATCGCCCTGCTGTCCGCGATGAACGCCAACATCTACGGCTCCTCACGTATGGCGTACTCCCTGACCGCTCGCGGACAGGGCCCCAGAGCTCTCGGCAAAGTCTCCGGCGGAGTACCGAGGCGAGCGGTGATCGCTTCCTCCGGCTTCGGCTTCGCCGCGGTCCTGCTCAGCTACTGGTGGCCCGACACCGTCTTCACCTGGCTGCTCAACACGGTCGGCGCGGCCTTGCTCGTGATGTGGGGCTTCATCGCCGCCGCCCAACTGCGGATGCGCCGGCACCTGGAGCGCGAAGCCCCCGAGAAGCTGGTCGTGAAGATGTGGGCCTTCCCGGCACTGACCTGGGTGGCACTGGCCGGAGTGCTGGCGATCCTGGCCCTCATGGCACGCCAGGGTGACACCCGCGTGCAGCTGTACTTCACCGGCGGCCTGGCACTGGCCCTCTCCCTCGTCGGCTACATGCGGCAGAAGACCCTGACCGCCCGCGGCTGACCGGCGCGGCCGGGAGCGGAGCCGCGGCAGCCGCCACACCATGATCTTCAACCGTCCGACAACACCTGTGAAGGAGTGCAACCGATGAAAACCCTGCTCACTGGCGGCACCGTGGTCAGCATGGACCCGGCGGTCGGCGACCTCGACCGCGGCGACGTGCTCATCGAAGACGGCGTGATCGTCGCCGTGGCCGAGCGCATCGACGCGCCGGACGCCGAGGTCATCGACGCCACCGACCGGATCGTCATGCCCGGCTTCGTCGACAACCACCGCCACAGCTGGCAGACCGCGTTCCGAGGCGTCGGCGCGGACTGGACGTTCCCCGAGTGGGCGCAGGCCATGCACGGCACGGTCAAACCCCACTACCAGCCCGAGGACGTCTACGTCGGCACCCTCCTCGGCCGCCTGGAGGCCCTGCACTCCGGCGTGACCACGATGCTGGACTGGTACCACGTCGCGCAGAGCCCCGAGCACGAGGACGCCGCCGTCGCCGCACTCCGTGATGTGCCGGGGCGTTCGATCTTCTGCCTCGGCGCCGGGTGGGCCACTCCCGACTCCGTCGACACCGCCGTCCGTCGCGTCCGCGCCGAGCTCGCTGACGGCGGCCTGGTCACCATGGCGTGGGGGCTGCGCGGTCCCGAAGACACGAGTACGGACACCCTTGCAGGGGAGCTGAAACTGGCCGCCGAACTCGGGCTGCGCACCAGCCTGCACACCGTCTCCGACGGAGCGCAGCGCCCCGTCGCCGACCTGCACGAGCACGGTCTGCTGCGGGACACCACCACGTACGTGCACGCCAACGGGATCAGCGACGAGGAACTGCGGATGCTCGCCGACGCGGGCAGCTCGATCTCGATCAGCCCCGACGTCGAGCTGAAGATGGGCTTCGGCAACCCGATGACCGGCCGGGCACTGGCCGCGGGTCTGCGTCCGACGCTGTCCGTCGACGACGTTCCCTCGGTCGGCGGCGACATGTTCTCCACGCTGCGGACCGCCTTCGCCGTCCAGCGCGGCCTGGACGGCGGCCTCAATTCCCGGAACCTGCTGGAGTTCACCACCATCGACGCCGCCGCCTCCTGCGGACTCGACGCCCGGACCGGCAGCCTCACGCCCGGCAAGGACGCCGACATGATCCTCCTGCGCGCCGACGACATCACCGTCTTCCCGGTCACCGACCCGGCCGCCACCATCGTCAGCCACGGCCATCCCGGCCTCGTCGACACCGTCCTGGTCGCCGGACGCGTCGTCAAACGGGACGGAGCCCTGGTCGGCGTAGACCTGCCCGCGCTCAAGACGCGCCTGACCGCCTCCCGCGACCGGGTCGCAGCCGCCGCAGGCGTCCGGCTCGACCGCACCTGGCGTCCGCAGCCCGCAGCGAAGTAGCCGCACCGAGCACACCTTGCCGGCGCACCCGCCCGTGTACATGAAGGGAAATTGGCTGATGAAACTCGTGACGTTCACCGATTCGGGCCGGGTGGCGCTCGGCCGCGTCGACGACGAAGGGCAGGTGTACGACCTGAGCAGTGTCCTCGGCAACCGCACACTGCTCGACGTCATCGACGACTGGGGTCAGCTCGGCCCTGTGATCGAGAGCACGACCGGTCTTCCGAGCATCGCCTCACCACGGCTGCTCGCACCGATCCCGCAGCCGCGCCGCAACCTGTTCGCGGTCGGCAAGAACTACCGCGACCACGTCCAGGAGTTCGGCCGATCCGGCTACGACCAGCCGGAACACCCCGGAGCCCTGCCGACCGCACCGGTCGTCTTCTCCAAGTTCCCCACCACGGTGACCGGACCGTACGACGAGATCGATCCCCACCTCACCCTCACGTCCGACCTCGACTACGAGGCCGAACTGGCCGTCATCATCGGCCGCGGCGGGCGCGGCATCCACCGCGACCGGGCGATGGATCACGTCTGGGGCTACACGATCATCAACGATGTCACCGCCCGGGACCTGCAAAGGGACCACCAGCAATGGCTGCTCGGCAAGTCCCTCGACACCTTCGCCCCGATGGGCCCCTGGGCGGTCACCGCCGACGAAATCGGCCCCCCGGAGCGCCTCGTGGTCTCCTCCACCGTCAACGGCGAGCCCCGCCAGCAGGCTTCCGTCGCCGATCTCATCTTCGACATCCCGTACCTCATCAGCACCATCTCCGCAGGTATCACCCTGCAGAGCGGCGACATCATCGCCACCGGCACTCCGGCCGGCGTCGGCCTCGGCTTCAGCCCGCCCCGTTTCCTCAAGCCGGGTGACGTCGTCGAGTGCGCCATCACCGGACTCGGCGCGCTGTGCAACACCGTCAGCGCGCCGAAGGAAGCTACCCGGTAGCCGTTCTCCGGCTCCAGGAAGCCACCCCCCTGAGCAACCACGAATTCACCACGGAGATCTCATGCGCCTCACCTCACGTGGCCGTCACCACGCCACCTTCGAGTTCGGTGACCTACGGGTGATCTCACTGCGAGACGGCTACGTCGACATGCCGCCGACACGGCTGCGCGACGACAGCGGACGCACCCTTGATGAGCTCCCGGACACGGTCCCGCTGGCCGAGGGCAACTTGCGGCTGTCGGTCAACGCCTTCTTCATCACCGACGGGACCACATCACTGCTCATCGACACCGGCGCGTCCAACGCATGGCATCCCAGCATGGGATCGCTGCTCGTCGCCCTGGACGAAGCCGGAGTCGACCGTAGTGACATCACCGATGTGGCGATCACCCACAACCACGAAGACCACGTCAACGGCCTCATCGCACCAGACGGCTCGGAAGCGTTCCCCGAACTCCGACGCGTGTGGATCGGCGCGGGGGACACGTCGGTGTTCACCGGCCGCCTCGCGCCGATCCACGACCGAGTCGTCCCCATCACCGACACCGTTGAGGTCAACGACCGGGTCACGGCCATCCCGACTCCCGGTCACACACCCGGCCACACCGTCTACCGAGTCAAGAGCAGCACCGGCCGGCTGCTCGTCTGGGGCGACACGGTTCACGTGCCCTCACTGCAATTCGCTCAGCCGAACGTGTCCTGGGAACTCGACGGCGACCAGTCGCAGGCACGCTCGGCGCGAACCGCTCTCCTTGAACAACTGACATCACCGGAACACTTCGTCGCCGGGGCCCACCTCGACTCACCCGGAGTGGGACGTGCAACTCGCAACGGCGCCGGCTACGCGCTGGAGTACCTCGCGCCGCCACTCTCCTGAAGTCATGCATGCCGTGACACACGCGCCAGTTGAGTTGCCCCGGCATCCCTCTGCCGGTTTCCCTTGGTGACCCAGGTGCCACCGTCGTCAGCCACGGTTGCCCCGGTCTGGTCGACACCGTCCTCGTCGCCGGGCGCGTTGTCAAACGCGCAGTACTGGTGGACGTCGACCTCACGGCGCCGAGGAGCCGACTGCTCGCATCACGTGACCGGATCAGATCGCGACAGCCGCCGGCATCCCGCTCGACGGCACATGGCCCCCACGGTCGGACACGGGATGACCGCACCCGTCCACGACAGGGCCGTGTACGCGCCCACAGGCCCGCAAGCACTCATGACCAGGCCGTGGCCGGGCCGCGCGATGAGAATGCAGCGGAAGCCGTCCGGCTTCTGTTCCGCGACCAGGCGCCCCGGCAGCGTCCCGGTCGCGCGCCAGGCCAGCCGTGCTTCGGCGAGCATCGGGGTGATCGGGGGATTGCGTCACTCTGCCAGATCTACGCAAGCAGCGGGGCCGGGTCCGGGTCGACCACGAACAGCTGCCGCGCCTGGGCGTAGCAGGCCGACGGGTACTGGCCCACCGCAAGGCCCCGGTAGTCCACCTGGACCCGGCCCGTCGCCGCCATCGCCTCCAGCCGCGCTCCCTGCTCCCGCTCCGCGGCCGACAGGTCCTCATCGTTGTCGAGGAACCGCTGCAGCAGGCGCTCGCCGGACGCGATCCGGTCGCGGACGGCCGCCACGTCCGAGCGGGCGGCGGTCATGATGGTCTGGAACTCACGGTCGGAGTACCCCGGGCGCGCGACCTGCTGCGCGTCGACCCCGTGCCCGGGCCGCCCGGCGTAGTCCGCCACGGCGCCCTCCAGCCGCTCCTGGCCCGGCAAGGCGCGCACGATCCGCAGCAGGTCCTGCAGACTGCGGCGGGCGGGCCTCTCCCCGCACGTCTGCCGCCTCGACATCAGGTACCGCTCCATGTGACGCACCCGCAGCTCCTCCACGCGTGCCGGCGGCACCGGCAGCTGGTCCAGGAGCAGCAGGAATCGTTTGATCGTCTGCCACTGGCTGATCGCCGCCCGCTGCGTGCGGCGCCCGCCACCGGGCCCGATCCGCACCCCCAGCGCGTGCGCGAAGTCCCGGTGCATCCCCGGCAGCGGCGACTCCTCGAACCGGAATATCCGCTCGCGGCCGTCCTCACCGGCAAACCGCACCACCGGCGCCCCACCATCCTCGGGGTACTCAACCGGCGGAGGCGGCTCGTACAAGCCGTCAGGAACAGCCGCCGTGCGGCCGCGGCCCGCGCGCGGCGCATCCCCGCTCACGCGGCCACCTCCGACCGCTCCAGCCAGCCCTCCTCGCTGAAGCCCGCCGGCTTCCACGCCCCTTCCGGCACCAGCTCCAGCCGGGTACGCATCTCCAGCTCCTGCAAGGTGTGCAGGTACAGCGCCGTGGTCGTCGCCGAGCGGTGACCGAGCCTGATCCGCACCCAGATCAGCGGATCACCGAACACCCGCTGATACGTCAGCCGCTGCCGCTCGTTCATCTCGCCCAGCGCCTGCACATGCCCCCGCCACAGCAACTCCAGCGTGATCACTGCGTACGAATGCCGCAGCATGTGCGGCATCGCCCCCACACCTACGCCCTGGGCACGGCACCGCGCGTTGGCGTCGGCGAAGACCTGCTTCCACCCGGACATCGTCATCGGCAAACCCCACTGGTTCAGCCACACCATCCCTGGCTCCCACCCGCCCTCAGCCGTCGCCACCAGCAGCCGGCGCCGCTCATCCGCATCCAAACGGGCGACCGGCACCCACCGGCCGCCCAACCGCACCCGCGGCAGGGCCGGGTCCTCCACCAGCAGCGACCGGCGCGTAGGAAGGTAGAAGCCGCGCGAGCGGCCGTAGTCGAGCATCTCGGCCCGGTCCCACTCCAGGTAGTCCCGCACGTCCCGCAGCACCGACACCGGCCAGTACACCGCCCGCCCCGACCTCCCCTTGGAGATCGCGTGCGGCAGCACCGCCCGCGCGTTGACGATCCCCGAGGCCGGGGGCGGCAACTGCGGCAGGTCGAACACCGTCAGCGCCGAGTGCTCGCACGACCGCAGACCTGTACGGACCATGGAATCCGCGTACGCCGCGTTGCGCGCCGCCTACCTGCCACGGAACCCGCGTCTGGTCATCTCGTGCGCGTCGAAGCCGCACAGCCCGACATTGCGCCACAGCCGATACGATCGCGGCGGCAGCCACTTCACCTCCCGCCGCGGCCCGGTGTGCGAGCTCTCAGCCGGTACCTGCCGCACCAGGGCGCCACCGGACCCGCCCCGCCAGGGCGACCACACCGCGGCGGCGCGCTGGCGGATCGGATTGGCCCGGACGAGATCCTGCTCGATCGCCCACAGGTAGAACTGGTTGACCGTGGAGACCTCCCGGACCCAGCTGGTGTCTTCCACCCGAGGCCCGTCGTCGTCGCGGCGACGCCACCACCCGTACGCCGCCCGGTCGTCCACGCTCGCGTCACGCCAGTCCCGCCGGCCCCGCGCGAACCACAGGAAGTCGAAATACGTACGCAGATCCCGGGCATGGGCCGCCTGGGTGTTCCACGGCGAAGAGGCGAGCCAGACCGAGAAGTAGCGGTTCAACGCCACGTCATACCCGCCCGCCGGACTGATCAGGAACGGAACGGCTGCCCCTCGGGCACTCCCAGATCATCCAAACACTGATCGAGACTGCTCTTCACGCGGCCAGGCCAGGTCTCGGCGGGTGAAGTGCACCCGCCGACCCATGATCGACATGACGGTGGACGATAGCCCGTGGACAGCTCAACAGCGCATAAATGAAAGTCGTGCCGTCGAGCACAGCGCGGTGGGGCGTGCGAAGCTGCGCCTGGACGCGGTCGACGCGCGCGAACTGCTGAAGTCGCTCGGCTTCGTCGACGTTCAGCGGCAACCGGACGAGACCGTGACCGCCACCACCCCGGAAACGGTTCCCGGCTTCGTCCTCACACGCGGTGCCGACGTCCACGGCCGCCGCATCGCCCTGGCCGACGCCGGTACCGCGCCAGGCACCAGCGGCCTGGAGCTCGACACGGGGCTGGCCTCACTGACCGACGGCGTGGTGATCCTCCCCAAGCTGTTCCGTCGCACTGTCGACTACCTGCGCTTGGCCATGCCGCTGTCGTGCCACCCCGCCCCATCCCGCTTCAGCCCTGCGCGGCGGCCACGAGAGCGGTGAGCATACGGTGGGTCTTGCTGTCGGGGAGCCCGGACAGCATCACCCCTCGTTCGAGCACCGCCTCTTCGAGCTTGCGCAGCTGGCGCTCGGCCCGTTCCTTGAACTCCTCCTTGTCGTCGCCGGCCTTGGGCTTCACACGGATCGAAGCCTCCAGGAAGTTCAGGCCGGCGGCCGACCACGCCTCCAGGCCGACCTTCAAGTCCTCGAGCGGAACATCGTCCACCTTCGTCGCGGAGATCGGCCCCAGACCGACAAGCCCGTCGAACTGGACGTCGTGAGCGCAGGCATCCAGGAACTGGTCCTGCACCTCGTCGAACAGCGTGGCGGGATCGGACCCCTGTGTCACCGCGGCCGGCAATGCCCCCGGTGGGTGACCGCGCATCAGGGAAGCCGCCAGAACGCGGCCGTTCCTCGACCAGTCCTCCTCGATCCTGTACGTGAGCGGATCCACCTCGAACGGGGCGGAGAACCGGCCGACCAGCTGTTCCCGGGTACAGGGACGCAACTTGACGACCAAGTCATCCTGACCGCCACCGGACCTGAGGCGTACGATCACTCCACCGTCCAGGAGCAGTAGCTTCCCCTGCGCGACACCGCCCCGGTCCTCAGCGAACCAGATCCGACGCGTCATCAGCGCGCCCTGCGAAGCGTCGAGAGCCGACATCGCTCCCGCCACGTCGCCCTCGATATTGACCTTGATTTCCACCGGCAGTAGGCCCATGACATTGCTCCTGCACGTGCATGGAGAGCTCATGAAACCTAAGCGGTCGCCTGCCTACACTGACTTTCCGAAATCATCAGTCTCGAGATAGGCCTCGGCCACCACTTGAAGATAGGTTTCATGCTGCGTAGGGAATCCATCCCTTCCTACGATGGTGCCTTTGGCTTTCTCCCCCGGGGCCAGCCTGTCGTTGAGCCGGTTCTCGTGGCCCTGAAAGTCGAGGAGAGCGCCGGGAGGCGGAACCAGTGGTACGTCATCTCCCATCGACTGGACCAAGAGAATATGGTCAAAGTCGGGAGGTGTCGTGATCTGATGCGCCAAGAAACCTTCATTTCCTCCACCGAAGAGGCGAAGTCGGCCGCCTGCTACGGAAGTCCGGGCATGCACCACGTGATGAATGCGTCCTTGGAGGGCGGTACTGTCATATCGCCACCGGCCAGGATTCTGTACACTGGTCACGGAACGTACCGCCTAGGTCGCCGTGTAGATCATTGGAATAACCTTCTAGGCTTGCGATTCACAGTCCCCGGCATATTTTCAGCCGATGTGCGACGCGGGAATTCACCTAGCTCCTCGCGGCGTCACCTTGCCGCAGAGGCGTCCTGCACGACCGTCGGATGTGGCTTGGCGGACTGCACGTGAAGCAGGGCCCACCCATCTAGGGTGAACCCGTTCCGCGGAGGGGACAACTTATGCTCAGCACGCCAACCTTGCTCGCCCTACAAGGCAGTTCCGCCGGGGAGCTGTCCGGACCGGTGCTGGGTCCTATTGGTCACCCCGGTCGCCTCAGACCGGGCGCATCGCCGCCCGGTAGTGGGACGGGGCGATCCCGAACCGCTCCGTGAGCGCTTGCCGCAGCGTCTCGGCGCTGCCGAAGCCGCAGCGAGCTGCCACGCCTGCCATCGGCAGAGTTGTCGAGGCGAGTACGTGCGCTGCGGCCTCGGTGCGGACCTGCCGGACGTAGCGGCCCGGACCCGCCCCCGCTGCTCGGTGAAGAGAAGGGTGAGGCGGCGGGGCGTCACCCTGCCCGCGCCGCTGTGCTCGGGTCGTCGTCCAGGTGGGCCGCGATGTGCTCGACGAGTGCGCGGACCGCGTCGTCAGGGGTCGCCGGGTTGCGGTGAACAGGCTCATCTGCTTGGTTCCCGGGCCGTTGCAGATACACCACGAGGTCCTCCCCATCCATATCCCCGCAGGTTCCGCGTGCATCTCCTACGAGATACCGGAACCCGCTGGATTCGAACGGCGGAAGGATGCACCCCGTGGGCGACGATGCGATTCTCGAGGCCATGCGGACGGTCCGTGGGTGCCTACCCGGCCTCGTCGGCGACGCCGAGGCAGCAGGGATCGACCGTGAACTGGCGGACCTACTTGTCAGCGCGGCTGACGCCGCAGAGATCATCGACCAGGGCCTGCAGGTGTTGCAGCGGGACGAGGCGGTCGCCGAATGGGCGGCCGCGTTCCTGGCCGACGGCTTCCCGCCCGACGTCCGCGCGCTGATCGAGGAGCGCGAGCGCTACTCCGGGCTGCCCGGGCACGGCGAACCGCCACCAGCCGCCCGGCGCTGTGCGTGCCCGAACGGTGACTTCGTCCGCTGGCGGCGAGGCGGCGAACCACTGAGTGTTTTCAACGTGGCCACTGGTCGGGTGACGCCGGTGAGGTCGAGGTGAGGGCCGCAACGCACAATGCTCCCGTGTCGTTGGAGGAGGTGTTCGAAGTCTCAACCCATCGGCACAGGAGCCTTGTTGGTTGCCTATCCTGCCGCACTCGACCTGCCTCATGCCCTGGTCGAGTGGGTCACGATGCTCACGGTGACCCGTGAGGGTGACCGACGGTGCGAACTCCCGCCGCACCAGCGGGCGCTCGTCGCTCTGGTGTACCTACGTCGCCACGACACCCTTACCCGGATCGCGTCCGGCTTCGGGGTATCCGTCGGCACTGCCCACGCGTATGTCACCGCCGTGACCGGCCTGCTCGCGGAATGGGCCCCGGGCCTGCTCAAGGCTCTGCGCGAGCACGATCCGGAGTTCGTCCTGCTGGATGGGGCCCTCGCCGAGTGCGACCGCGTCGGCGACAGCCGGGCCGACTACTCGGCCAAGCACCGCCGGCACGGCGTGAACGTCCAAGTCGTCACCGGCCCCGCCGGTGAGGTCCTGTGGGTCTCACCCGCGCTGCCAGACCGTACCCACGACCTGACCGCAGCCCGCACCCACCGCATCATCCGATCTGCGGACGCCAGGATGTTCCCATCCTCGCCGACCGCGCCTGCCAAGGCGCCGGCCCCTGGGACACCACCGGACTCAAACGGCCACCGGAAGGTGAACTCACCCTCACCCAGCGCACCGTCAACCGGGCCCTGGCCGCGCGCACCCGGCGGACACCCCGCGAGTCGATCAGGCCCGCGCGAGGGTCTGGGTGACGTCATTGACGTTGGCCGCAGTGGTGATGACTTTGAGCGGGGTGCCGCTGAGGCCTCTGCGCGTGAGAGGAAATCCCGGTGAGATTGATCTTGCCGGGGTTCGCCTACTTCGCCTGGAGCGTCGAGCTGGCGGGGATGGCGCCGGCGCGCACCCCTAGGGGCTTTTGAAGACCCTGCGGGGTTCGGGCGGCTCCACAGAGCGATCTTCAGAAAAAGAAGGTTTGCTGAAGGAGCGCGCAGCCTCCGGCGGACCAGCTCCGTCGTCCGGTGCGTGGTCGATTCGGTCGGGGGCGACTCAGTGGGGTGCTGCATGACGTCTGCCCGGGCCCCTCCTGTGCGGTGCTACACCGCCGACGCGAAAGGAAGTCGCCATGTCCTATCCAGAACCCCGCTATCTCGGCGAAAAGGGCCAGGTCAGCGCAGTGTTCCTACCTGCATCCCCACAGCCCGACGCCGGTTCCAGCGACAACCAGATCAGCTACGTGGCCAAGCAGGAGAACACCAACGGCGAGTTCGGCCTGTACAAGATCAACATGGGGCCGAAGGCCATGGGCGCCACGGAACACTTTCACCGTACGATTTCCGAGTCCTCATCTCGACCATCACTGACAAGGCCATGGACGGGATGGCCGAGTGGCAGAACCGGCCGCTGGACCCGGTCTGTTCGGTGATCTTCATTGACTGCGTGCACGTGAGGGGGGCGACGGACAGGTGGCGAACCGGCCCGCCGTCTACGTCGCGCTCGCCATCACCGCGGACGTCACACGCGACATCCCCGGTCTGTGGGCCGGCGACGGCGGCGAGGGTGCCAAATTCTGGCTTCAGGCCCTGACCGAGATCAAGGAACCCAGGAGCCGAGGACGCGTGCATGGTCGTCCGCGACAAGACCGGTTCCCGGAGTTCCAGGAGGGGTGGCGCGCCAAGTATCCGGCGATGGTGCGGCTTTGGGAGAACGCCTGGGCCGTGCGGCGGGTCTCTGCGTCGGACTGCACCACCAACGCCATCGAGTCGGTCAACAGGGATCGGCAGCCCTCCGCGGCACTGGCGCAGTAGGAATCGCGTGGTCGCGCGCTCAGGGGGTAACGGATCTACCAGGAGATCCCGGAAGGGCCGTCGGCTGGAAGGGCTGCCACGTGGAACGCGCCGACTGGCTGCTCACCCCCGCTCAGCGGGGGAATCCCGCGTCGCGGGTGGACCGCCGTCATGCTGACGGTGCGGCGTGGTCCACGGGCAACGACGTCCGCCCCCTGGTACATGGGGCGGTGTACTTCGCCGAGCTGCTCGCGGCCGTGCGGGCGCAGCGGGCCGGCGACATATTGATGTTCACGGACTGGAGGGGTGACCCTGACGAGCTGCTGGATGGTGCGAACAGCGCTATCGGCGGCGTGTTGTGCGACGCCGCACGCCGGGGCGTCGTCGTGAAGGGGCTGGTGTGGCGCTCGCACCTGGACCGGTTCCAGTTCAGCGAACAGGAGAACTATCACCTGGGGGAGGAGATCGAGGAGGCGGGAGGGGAGTGCCTGCTCGACATGCGGGTGCGGCCGGGTGGCTCGCACCATCAAAAGTTCGTGGTGCTGCGCCACCCGGGTCGGCCCGAGCGGGACGTCGCCTTCGTCGGCGGGATCGATCTGTGCCACAGCCGTCGGGACGACGCCGTCCATCAAGGTGACCCGCAGGCGCAACGCCTCGCCGCTGCCTACGGTTCCCGTCCGCCCTGGCATGACGTCCAGCTGGCGGTGCGCGGGCCCGCCGTGGGCGATGTCGAGGCCACGTTCCGTGAGCGGTGGACGGACCCGGCTCCGCTCAGTCGAAGCCCGCGCAGCCGGCTGCGGGCGGCACTCCGAGACGAGGACACCCAGGCGGATCCGCTCCCGGTACAGCAACCCGACCCGGGCCCCCGCGGTTCCCATACGGTCCAGATCCTGCGCACCTACCCGAACCGCCTCAGGGGCTATCCCTTCGCCCCCGACGGTGAACGCAGCATCGCCCGCGCCTACATGAAGTCCCTGCGGCGGGCACGCCGGCTGATCTACCTAGAGGACCAGTACCTGTGGTCAGAGAGTGCCATCCAGCCGTTCGCTCAGGCTCTCGCAGATCATCCGGGCCTGCGGATGATCGCCGTCCTGCCGCCACTGCCGGACCAAGAAGGGCGGATCAGCACACCGATGAATCTGCTGGGCCGGATCCGCGCCCTGGAAGTCCTGCGACGGGGCGGCGGTGACCGGGTGGCCGTCTACAGCCTGGAGAATCACGCCGGGACGCCTGTGTACGTCCATGCCAAGGTCTGTGTCATCGACGATGTCTGGGCCTCGGTCGGTTCCGACAACGTCAACCGGCGCTCCTGGACCCACGATTCGGAGCTCAGCTGCGCTGTGCTCGACGAGACCCGTGACCCCCGTGAACCGATGGACCCCGGCGGCCTGGGTGACGGCGCCCGAGTCTTCGCGCGCGAGCTGCGGTTGTCGTTGAATCTCGAACACCTTGACCGTGACGGGGACGGGGAAGCGGCTGCACTCTGCGACCCGGGCTGCGCCTTCGCAGCCTACGCCGACTCGGCCGCCGCTCTGGATGCGTGGCACGACGGCGGCCGTCACGGTCCACGACCGTCGGGACGGCTGCGCACCTATCACCCGCCGCATCTGTCCCGCATCACACGGGCCCTGACCGACCCGCTCTACCGGGTCGTCGCCGATCCCGACGGTCGACCGCGCTCCCTGCGTCGGCAGGATGCCTACTGACAGCCACCCGGAGGTGGACCAGGCAAGACACGTCGCGCATACCCCGGTCCAGAACCCCTGGCGGAGGAACGGCGACTGTCCAACTGGCAGCCGTGGCAGAGGATGGTCTGCCGCAGCTAGAGCTGAAGCCGCATCCCAGGATCCGCCGCCGACTGGAAATGGTGCAGCGGCCTGCTGGCATCCCGCCGGCAACGGCGTTCCGGCTGCCCAGGCCTTCGAGGGCGTCTTCGGGCGTCGCCCGTGCAGCGGGACTCAGGACCGGGCAGCGTCTGGTCCGTACAGGCCTCCGTGTGGGACGCCGGCCTCGCCGTCGCCCGCGCCTACGCCGAGGCCCACGGCCACCTCCTCCCGCCCACCACCACCGTCTACGGCGGGGACGACTTTGCCCTCGGGGTATGGGTGAAGAACCAGGTGCAGCGGCCCGGAAGGCGGCGGCGAACGCTGAACGGCGCGCGGCCGGGGAAACGGGTATCTGCTCTGCACCGGAGAGCTGTGAGAGGCCCGTAGGGCCCCTCTCGCGGACCTGGATCCGGGCTGGTGCCCGGTATGGGAGATCAGCTGGCAGCGCGCCTACCGGCTCATCCTGGCCCACCTCAGGGCCGGAGGCAGCCTCCCGGCCGGACCGGGCGGACTCATCGTCCAGGGCGAGGACCTGGGCGGGTGGGCCGCCGCCCGCGCACCGCGTGGGACAATCTCACCCCCGCGCAGCAGTGGCTCCTGGAGTCGGCAGGAATCGAACCCGCAGACGACACCGCGCCGTCCCCGGGCGCGCCCCGCTCGCAGGACGCCCGACGGACCGCGAACCTCGCCGCCGCCCGCCAGTTCCACGCCCCGGGAAGGCCACCGCCACGTCCCCCGCCACCACGTCGAGACCACCCCAGGCAGCAACGGCCCCGGGGACCAGGCCGTGAAGCTCGGCGCCTGGCTCGACAACACCCGCCGCCGGGCCGCCGGACTGGGCGGCGGCCGGCGCAGCGCACTCGACGCCGTCGGCATGCGCTGGTAGGGGGCTCGAAGTGCCTGTTGCTCGGCTAGGCATCGGCGTGGCCGTGATGCGGGGCGCTGGTATTGCTCCGGCCATCGCGGGAAGGTGGAGATTCTGGATCTTTCGAGGAGGCTGACGTGGCGCGGGAGCGGGCGGTTCTGGGGGAAGTGCTGGCGGCGGCCGAGGCGGCGGCCCCGGTGGACTCCCTGGACGTGGTGGCGCACGACCTGCGCGAGCGGTTCGGCGCGCGGTACGTGTCCTTCCTTTTCCTGGACCTGATCGGCCAGCGCGTGGTGCGGGTGGCGGAGGACGCCACCACCCTGCACGGACACGGCACCGAGCGGATCGAGCTCACCGGCAGCCTCTACGACCAGGTCCTGCGCACCCAGAAACTGGTCCTCGCCCCGGACGACGCCGGCGGGCACGGGCACCGCGTGATCGCTCCCGTCACCAACCGGGGCGATGCCATCGGCTTTCTCGAACTCACCCTGCCCGAAGTCGTGGATGTCAGCGACGACACCCTGAGGGAGGTGGAGCAGGCAGCTCACGCTCTCGCCTACATCGTGGTCACCGACCGCCGCTTCACCGACCTCTACCACTGGGCCCAGCGCACCGCCCCCGTCAGCCTGGCCGCCGAGATCCAACGCCAGCTCCTGCCCACCGCCTCCTGCTGCGAGGCCGCCCAGTTCACCCTGGCCTGCGCCCTGGTGCCCGCCGAGAGCGTCGCCGGCGACACCTACGACTACGCTCTGGACCGCGAGACCCTGCACCTGTCCCTGACCGACGCCATGGGTCACGACCTCAACGCCGCGCTCATCGCCACCCTTCTCGTCAACGCCTCCCGGGGCGCCCGCCGCGGCGCACTGCCCTTGGCCGAGCAGGCCGACCGCGCCCACCGCTCCCTTCTCGGGCACAAGCCCGGGATCCTGGCCACCGGCCAGCTCCTGCGGATCGCCCTGGACGGAAGCCGGGCCCAGCTCGTCAACGCCGGCCACCCGCGCCCGCTGCGGCTGCGCGAGGGCACCGTCGAAGAAGTGCTCCTGCGCGCCGATCTGCCCTTCGGCGTCGCAGGGCAGAGCCGGTACCGGGTGCAGGACATCGACCTGCGCCCCGGTGACCGCCTCGTGTTCTACACCGACGGGATGCAGGAACGCCGCGCGCGGTCCGTCGACTTGCCCGCCCTCATGGCCGCCACCGCCGCCGAGCATCCGCGCGAGGTGGTGCGGGCCCTGGTCGCGGCCGTCACCGACGCCTGCGACAGCAAGCTCCAGGACGACGCCACCGTGATGTGCCTGGACTGGCACGGCCCCACCACCGAGGGACGCCAGGCCCACGCCGGAGCCAACATCTGAGACAGCCACGGATGAGCACCGGCCGACTGGCGGGCCCCGAGTTCGTCGGCCCCTGCACCCAGGCGCTTCAGCAGGTGTTCGAGGCGAGGCGTGAGGATCGCGAGCTGTCCGAGGCGCCGGAGCCGGAGCAGCCGGCGGGCCGGGTGTTCGGTCTGCTGGCCGCCCTGCAGGAGTGCGGAGGCACGGCGATGGCCTGGCGCGCCGAGGACACCGGCGCCCATGCGCAGGTCCACGAGATGCTCGCGAAGAAGAGGACGGCCAGGACCCCGGTGAAGAAGACGGCCGCCAAGAAGACCACCGCGAAGAAGACCGCGGTCGTGAAGAAGACGGCGGCCAAGGAGGCAACCGCCCGCAGGCCCCGGTGCGGCGCGTAGCCGCGGGCGGACGGCAGGGGCCGCAGAGATCGTGTGGTTCGCGAGGACGGGTTCTGGCTCAACTTCTGTGACCTGGCTGCTCTGAGTGACAGCTGGATTCCTTCGAGCTGTATGCGTGGGCACGGCAGTCGGGTCGATGGTTCGGTGCCGTGGAAGGAGTCGTGCTCCGTCTGAGGAATGACGGCATGGGGCAGGACCGCTGGGGCGGCGCCGGCCGCCCGTCTGCGCGGGCCACCGCCAGGGTGCGCCACGCTGCCCCGGGCGGAAGCATCGTGCAGAGGAAGGGTGCTCTGCGCTTGTGTGCGGGGATCACCCGTCACCGGTTGCTCGGAATCCGTTCGAGCTGGGGGAAACGCCCGTTCTGGCGTTCATCCGGAGCATTGTCATGTCGATCAAACGCATCCTGAACCACCCCGCTCTTACCCGGCCGGTCGCACATCCCACCGGCACCGGCACCGGCGCCGGCCCTGCCACCGGGAACACGGTGGCGACGGCCTCCACGACCGCCGCCGACTGCGGCTTGCTGCTGCTGAGGCTGACCTTCGGCCTGCTGATGGCCGCCCATGGTGCCCAGAAACTCTTCGGACTCTTCGGCGGTACCGGCCTGACCGAGACAGGCAAGGGGTTCGCGGCCTTGGGCTATCACCCGGGCAAGCTCTTCGCCGCCATCGGAGGGCTGTCCGAGTTCTTCGGCGGCCTCGGCCTGGCCGTGGGCCTGCTGACCCCGCTGGCGGCCGCCGCCCTGATCGGCGTCATGATCAACGCGATGGCCACGGTGTCCGGTGCCCACGGCCTGTGGGACACCGACGGCGGGGTGGAGTACAGCGTCTGCATCACCGTCGTCGCCCTCTGCGTAGCCGCCATCGGTCCTGGCCGGCTGGCCGTCGACCGCTTCTTCCGCTGGGGCACGGGCGGCTGGCCGCAGGCGGCCTTCGCCCTCGGTCTCGGCGGCGTTGGCGCCGCGATCACGCTGAGTCTTTGAACGGGGACTCCACCCGCGCGCCCTCGATGTCCTGGACGGGTACTCGTACGGCCTTGGGGGACGCCGGGGAGAAACGCGTGATCTCAGCGGCTGCGAAGGGGAGTGGCCCCGCAATACCGGTCGTCGACCTACGGGAGCCCAGTGCCGGGTTCCCGGTGGCCGGGCCCGCATCGTGATGCGGGTGGGCGAGACCCTTGGCCCTTTGCCGACGACGTATAGGTGTCGGCGGGGTCGAAGCCGCCGCCATCCTCTCCTCGCGCGGTTGTCCTCGAAGCCCCCGCCGACGCGGGAAGGCTGACCGAGACGTGATCCATTTCCTGTTGCTGATCGTGTGCGCGGTGGCGGTCTACCTCGGTGACGAGGAGGAACTGGAGCCGCTGAAGTTCCAGCCCGGGGCCGCCTCGCCCGCCATCTGGACGGTGGCCGCCCAGACCCTGGCCACCCTCGCGGTGATCTTCTTCGCCTCGCAGCTGTTCGTGAAGCAGCTGGACGCCATCGGCCCGGTGATCGGCCTGTCCGCGTCGGTCACCGCGCTGCTGCTGTCCCCGATCGCGACCGAGCTGCCGGAGATCATGAACGCGGTGATCTGGGTCCGTCAGGGCAAGACCAAACTGGCCCTGGCGAACATCTCCGGCTCCATGATGATCCAGGCCACCGTCCCCTCCGGCCTGGGCCTTCTGTTCACCAGCTGGCACTTCAACGCCGCCCTGCTGTGGTCCGGGCTGGTCACCATCGCCGCGGTCGTCTACCTGCTGCTGACCATGCGCGCCCACAAGCTGACTCCCGCGCGCCTGGCCCTCGCGGCCGGCTTCTACGTGTTCTTCGGCCTCGGACTGATTCCCGTCCTCGCCTGACCGAGTTCCACCGCTGCTGTCGCCGGGGCCCGGGCGGCAGTACCACCACCACGCCGCCGTGCCCTTCGCGGCGCGGCGGCCGGGCCACACCCCGGGGAGCGACACAGGCACACTCGGCCAGCGAAGGAAGCCCTCAACCATGACAGGACACGCAACGCGGACCCGGACAGCGAAACTCCCCGGACGAACCGTTCGGGCGCCGACGACGCCCCCGGCGTCGTATCGGCCGGTGGATCGCGCTCGGCGTCTCGGTCCTGGTGCTCGGCACGGCCGCCGTCGGCAACTCTCGACCGACGGAGCCACGGCTGCCGTCACCTTGACCGTCGGCCCCGGCCTGCCGGCCATCACCGGCTGAGCCGCAGCACACCACGGCCCAGGAGCAGCGCACATGACCACCAAGGACACCCGACAGCCCCTAGTTCTAGGCCAGTGCTCGGCGGAGAGATCATCATGGGGAAATGACTGAGAACCGATCCTTTGTGGCACCGACTGTGGTGCGGCTCGCTCAGTACACGAAGGCGGACCAGGAGGAGATCCTTGGCAACAGCGATGATCCCTTCGGTGTCGCCTGGACCGGTCTGACCTGGCTGCCGAAACGAGAGCACTTCGGCATCCGGCACGACGGCCGCCTGGTGGCACACGCCGGCCTGCTGCGAACGCCTGTTGCGATCGGCGACGCCGAGACAGAGGTGGTGGGCGTCGGCGGGGTGGCCGTCTCACCCGGCATGCAAGGTCAGGGCCTCGCTCGCCTGGTGGTCGCAGCTGCCCTGGCGCATGCCAGGACGATGGGTCCTCAACACGCACTCCTCTTCTGCCGGCCTCCCCTCGTGTCGCTCTACCAGCGCCTCGGATGGCACCCGCTCGACAAGGACGTACTCGTCGAACAACCCGAAGGTCGCCTCGTGACCATGCCGCTGCGGACCATGGTGACGCCCCTGCGCGACGATGCCCGGTGGCCCTCAGGGCCAGTACGGCTGTCCTCACTCCCTATGTGACGGGCCCCCTTAGCAAAAGCCGCGCAGCACGGCGACACAGGGTTCACCCATCTCGCACCGGTGTCAGTTCGCACCAACATTTTCCGGCTCTGTGATGGCCAAGCGCTGCCCAAACGCGGTGACAAACGGTGTCAGCTCTCGGTTGCGAAGCCAGGCGCTTTGCCACCGGAACTGCCCAGTGTGCTGCCCATTCCCTTTTCTGCAACGACGCAAGGACAAGCAGCGCATCACGGAACGCCGTCAGGCCTGGCGACGCGGGCAGAACCGCCTCGCCGGAACTTCAATAGCAGTGCCGCCTGACGGCCTCATCCTTCTTCCTCGCAGCCTCCTCCACGGTGCCTCCCCAGCATGCCGATTCGGTGCGCTCGCGGTGCGCGCTGACGGCGAGTGAAATAAGATCACTGTAACATAGAGTAATCAGGTCGATACTTTGTGTCCATCTGTGCTGTCATTCCACTCATCTCTGTCTGGAGGATTCATGGGATCCACCGAGGAACTCGGCACGAAGGGGGGCAAGGGGGTCAAGGGGGTCGACGTGTCGACGCTGACGTCCGAGGCCAGCTTCCGCAAAATGGCTTCACAGGGCGTCAAGTTCGCGATCGTGCGCGGATACAAGTCGACCGGTGAGGTCGATCCCCATGTGGAGGCCACCGTCGCCAACGCGTGGGCCGCAGGCATGAAACACGTCGACGTATACGCTTTCCCCCGCTTCTCCAAGGGCGACGGCGCAGGGCAGGTGAAAGCGCTCGTCCAGGCTCTGAAGAAGACCCGGTACGGCATGGTGTGGCTCGATGTCGAGGGCCCCGGCGCCCACTGGGGCAGCAGCCAGTCGGCCAACGCCGCGTTCTTTGCCGACTGGGTCCATGGAGCGAAGGGCCTGGGCGTGAACCTCGGCATCTACACCTCCAAGAGCCAGTGGCACCCGATCATGGGGAGCTACACGGGCGGAAGCTCCTTCCCCCTGTGGTACACGCACTATGACGGCAAGCAGAGCTTCAGTGACTTCTCGCCCTTTGGCGGCTGGACCAAGCCGAACATCAAGCAGTACGCCGGAGACGTCGAACTCGGCGGTGCGAGCGTTGACTTGAACTGGTACCCCTCCTGACCCCCGCGCGGGGCCGGCGGCCGCGGCACGCACACTCTCGGCCGCTCTCGGGACCACCACCCGCGCTCCGGCGGGCCGTACGCCGCCGCGGACGCGGCCCTCGTCGACGCCTCGTCCGTCTCGTCATCGTCCACCACGCCCGGTCGCGCCGGGCCGTCGGCCTCTCCTCCACTTCCCGGCCCCCGAGGTGGTCGTCATGGACTTGGAGACGGGCGGTTCCACCCCCGTCCTGAGGTAGGGGGCCTTCGGTCAGGGCCCCGGGACGCACACGCGCCCCTGGGCCCAGGGCCCAGGGCCTCAGGCTAGTCGAGGGGTGTCGGTCTGCCCGGTGGTGGTGTCGCGGGCGGTGCTGCCCCCGTACGCGGCGGCGACCTTCGCGAGGAGGGCCGGGTCGTCGGTGCGCAGCAGGACGGCTCCGCTGCTCGCGGTCAGCTCCAGGGCCCCGGTGCCGGCTGCGATGACCTCGCCCGTGCCGCCGTTCTTCACGATGCGGCCGGGTGGCACTGGCCGACGGTCTCGCCGGTCGAGCGGACCGAGGAGTGGAACACCGTCTTCCCGAGACCGTCCTCAGTGCCTGTTTCACATTTCTGCGGGTCAAGCAATGGTTGGTGCTGGCGGTGGCATCAGCACTCTGCTGAGCGGTCAGGGGCCGCCAGGGGTGACGGCTCGCTTGGGCCGGGGCCGTCGGCTGTGGTGGGGCGCGGGGCCAGCAGCGCAGTGCCCGCCGAAATGGCGACGCAGAGGGCAGCGAGGTCTGCGGTGATACCGATGCCCGCCTGCTGGCGGAGGGCTGCGCCCCCGAGCATTCCTGTCGGGCTGGCGGGTGTGGGAGGTCGGGGCGGGGGACGTGACGGGTGGCTGGTGCCGTTGCGGCGGGAGCGGCATCTGGCGCGGTCGCCGGTGTATCCCGCCGTCGCCGCGGCGGTCGCCGCCGCCGAGGCCGCCGCGCCGGCTGACCATGTGCTGCAACGGGGGCGAGGCCGCTCGGCCCCTCACGCAGTCCCCTCCCCGCGACCGTCGATTCGATACAGATCGAATAGTTCGACGCTCGCTCGCAGGGCTGACTGGCTGCACAGCGGCCCGAACTATCGGGTCGACGACCTGAGTCCGGCCGCCTGACGGACCCTCTTCCACGTGGGAAATCACCGCATGACCCGTACATTGCGTCGCGCAGGCCTCGTGGCCGCGCTCTGCCTGATCGCCAGCACGACTGCCGCCGCCTCAGCGTCCCCTCAAGCGGATCCGTCCGAACCTTCCGCGATCTGCGCACAGGCGGGTGTCTCGACTACAACACCGTCGACGGAGTGCGGGCCTACTACTCCAGCAGCACTGTGACGTTTTCCCTGTTCAGGGGCGGTTTGGATGAGTGTAGTGGGCTGATTGCCGGCCCGTGTTCTCTTTCCCCGGCCGCCCCTCGATCGTGTGCAGCCGCCGCTGACAGTTGCAGCGGCCCGGACAGCCTCCCGGCGTGATCGACGAGCCGGATGCGTGACTACATCCGCGGACTACTGGGCCGGGTCGGCCGCAAGAACGGCTGGCAGCTGGCCGCATACGCCGGACACCGCACACCCGACCGCCTCCAGCGGCTCCTCAACGGCGCCCGCTGGGACGCCGACGAGCTCCGGGACGACCTCCAGCACTACGTAGCCGAACGGCTCGCCGAGCCCGACGGGATCCTCATCCTCGACGACACCGGATTCCTCAAGAAGGGCACCACCTCGGCCGGCGTGCAGCGCCAGTACTCCGGCACCACCGGCCGCACCGAGAATTGCCAGATCGGCGTGTTCGCCGCCTACGCCACCACACGCGGACGCGCCCTGGTGGACCGCGAGTTGTATCTGCCCAGGTCCTGGACCGACGACCGCGAACGCTGCCGCGCCGCCCACATCCCCGAGCAGCGGACCTTCGCTACCAAACCCGACCTGGCCAAGGCCATGGTGCTGCGGGCTATCGCCTGGCCGCTGCCGATCGCCTGGGTGACCGTGGACGCCGCCTACGGCTGCGCCGCATGCGGGAGGAGACCGGCCTGGGCTACGTCCTCGCCGTCCCCCAGTTCCAGCAGGTGCCGCACTTCGGACGCATCGATCACCTCTTCTCCCAGGCCCCCGACGAAGCATGGGAGCGACCCTCTCCCCACCGGTCCCGAACCGGCCTTCGCCGGCCACCTGCTGGGCAAGCGGCCTCCCCAAGTCCCCTGGGAGGCGCGCTGGCTGCGCCGGCCCGACTTCCGGCTGCCCGCGGACGACCGCGAGACCCGGCGAGTCCTGCGCGAGGCGTGGGAGCGGTCCGCCACCGAACGCGTCGAGCTCGCCTGCGGCGGGGGCCGGGGAAGGACGGGTACGGCGCTGGCCTGCCTGGCGGTCCTGGACGGCGTCCCCACGGAGAACGCGGTGGCGTACGTGCACCGGCACTACGACAGCCGCGCCGTCGAGACGCCCTGGCAGAGGCGGTACGTACGCCGCTTCGGCCCCGAGGACCGCTGAGGGCCGCCCGCCCGATTCGCGGCAGGGGGACCGGCGCGTTTCCCTGGAAGTGTCAGACCCGGCACTTCGGCAAGAGGAGGCGTCATGGACATCCCTCCAGAACTCGTCGAGGCGAAGAGAGCCGTGGAATTCGGCCTGCTCGCCCTGCCCGGGGTGAACGCGGTGGGACTCGGCATGCGCGAGGAGAACGGCGAGCTGTTCGACGAGCTTTCCGTCGTCATCTACGTCGAGGACATGACGCAGGTGCCGGACGGCCTTCCGGAACGGATCGGCGATGTGGGCGTGTGCATCGTCGAGAGGTCGGTCGAGCCCTGCGGCTTCCCCGACGTCGCCCGCTATCCCGACGTGCGGGGCGGCATCGCGATCAGGAAACCGCACGTGGGGACGGGGACGCTCGGTGCGGTGGTGGTGGACGCGCAGAGCCTGGAGCGGCTCGGCTTGAGCTGCTTCCACGTCACCAGGGACGCCCACGAGGCGTTCCCGCTCTCGATCTGGCAGCCCGACAACCCGCCGATCGCCGTAGGAGTCAGCATCGTCAAGGACGACAATCTCGGTGAGGTGGAGCGGGTCGACTTCCCGCAGACGGCCCCCTTGCCGTTCTCCCCGATACTGGCCGGGATGTCCGACGCGGCCCTGATCCACCTCGACGTGGCCGCCGCGGCCGGACGACTCCCGTCCCCGGCGATCGCCGACCAGGGCCCGGGACAGCCCAACCTGGTCGGGGCGGTCACCGCGACGGCGGACCTGAACGCGCCCGGCTGGCTGCCGCACCGCATACGGAAACGCGGATTCGTCACGGGCCCTACCAACGGACTGGCCTACCACCGCTTCCTGACCGTCAACTGGGAGCCGGGCGGCCCCAACGCCTTTCTGATCGACCAGGTCGCGGTACTGGGTGACGGCGTCTTCTGCGATCAGGGCGACTCCGGATCCCTGGTCCTGGAGGAGACGGGGCCGACAGCGGTGGGCCTGCTCTGGGGCCGCAACAAACAGAGTGCGTTCGCGCCGGCCGGAAAAACGGGCTACTTCACCGAAATCCGCACCGTCCAGGCACAGTTGGGGTTCTCGACGGTGTGGCCTTAGGCCACGCCCAGTGCCGCATCAGGCAGTGCTCGCCGTGCCGGGTGGTCTGCGATGATGGGCTCCACGGACGAGGAAATCATTCCCACTCTAATCCGGTGGGGGAGGGCGGCCGCGCGGCCGGTGCGTACGCCTGGTGGGGCGTCGGCGGGGCCGTTGTGCGTATGGCCCCTACGGGAAGAGGAAGTTGACGAGAGTGGTGTCGACGAGCTGGGACACCGGCTTGAGCTGAGCGGACGTGGTGCCCACGCGGTTCTGGAAGACCGCGACGAAGCGTCTGCCGGTGGACCTTTCGTCGATGATCGCCGCTTCCGAGCACACGACCGCTCCCGTGTTCAGCGGCCCCTGCCCGACCTTCGAGAACACCATGTCGAAGTTCACCGTGGTGTCCTGGTCGAGCATGGAATGACGATTCAGCACCGCCTGCCGCAGCAGGTCCAGCATGGCTTCGTCGCTGTCCCCGTCGACAAGCGGGGTGTTCTGCGCACCGGCCAGACTCCGGCCGCCCAGAAAGGTGAACAGACGCGCCATCTGCCGGGCGGACGTCGCCTGCGCCACGGGCCCGGTGTCGTTGACGCACGGAATGCGCCGGGGCGTGAATCCGTTGGCGAAGTCGCCGCACAGCCACATGCCGTCGGCCGTTTCCGGGCTGCCGGTGGCGCTGTCATCGAAGAACCCCGCCGAGGCCGCGGCCTTGGTGAGATAGCCGAAGCCCAGCCCGTGGATCACCGTGCCGGCGGAAGTGTTGCTGCCATTGGCGATCGCGTCCGACAGCTTGTCGGAGAACGCAGGAGTGAATTCCACGAAGGAATCCGCTCGCACGTCGAAGACGTCGTCCCAGCGCGGAAGCAGGGTGTTTCCCATGTCCACCCCACGGAGCTGGGCAACCCGCTGCGCGTCGATGAGCGGATCGAACGTGTCGCGCAGCATGGTGATGACGTCGGCCGGAGGCGGTCGCGCGTCGAAGGAATCCACCAGTTCGTTCGCGGCGCGCAGCAGTTCGTGTGCCGCCCACATGGCGGTGGCCTTCAGCAGGCTCGCCGAGTAGTGGACCTCGAGTTCGAGCTGTCCGGTGAAGAAGTGCGGCTCCTGCTGGTTGAGGGCCACGACGACGACCGGCTCGCTGCCGAGCGCCTGCCCGGACGGGGTCTCCTTCGCGTCGTGGAACGCCTTGTCCAGACCGGCGTCCCGCTCCAGCAGGTCGTCCTTGAGATCCGGGAACAGCCCCATGGCCGCCTCCTCAGTGGTGGGGACCGTGCGACCCGCCGTGAGGCCCTCCGTGCGGGCCGTCGTGCGGGCCGTGCGGCCCGTCATGTGGCCCATTGTGAGGCCCGTGCGGGCCAGGGTGCGGGCCGTCGTGGTGCGCTGATTCCACATCCACCGTGTCCATGTACACGACGCTGCCCTGCATCCCCGACTCCGGATCCGCGGGATGGTAGGCGACCGTGACCGCCTCCTCGACGACCAGAAGCCTCCCGGCGGCCCCGCTGTCCGGCCCATCGCCTGGAAGGGGCAGCTGCCCCGTGTAGTCGGAGGCGGAGAGGGAGACGTCGTCGACGCGGTCGAGTGGGGACGCGCTGTCCTCCAGGGTGAACCAGGCAACGGCGTCGTCGTCGAGTTCCGGATCGCGCTCCTGGAGGAACGCCCTCGCCCTGGCGGGACGCACGCCTGTGTCGGCCCCGCCGGGCACGGTGTAGTTGGGACCGGACAGCTGGACGAGCAGGGGATCCGTGCCGGCCACGGTGAGGACGCGCTCGGGGAGGACCCTCAGGTTGTCCGTGAGCACGATCTGCGGCAGAAGGTCACCAGGCAGGGAGTCGGGCAAGCGCGTCAACGCCGGCCGGACGAACGGGAAGTAGGCGCCCCCGGTGTCGAGATCGATGTCGCAGAACCAGCGGCCGGCATCCCGGTCGAACCGCGGCTCGTAGCCGACGGCCGTGACTGTGAAGCCGGCGGTGAAGTCCGAGGGCTCTGGCAGGGGGAGGCCCGCCGCGGCCGTCGCGGCGCTGGGGAAGGCGGACGCCGTCGGCGCGCTGACGGTCGCCGAGACGCGGATGGGGTCGCGGCCCATCACGCTGATGAAGGGGTACGAGGACTCCGGCGCGCCGCTCCCCTCGTCGCGGACCAGCACCCCGAGCAACTCGCCCTCGCCGGAGAAGAACCACGGCCGCTCCAGATAGACCCGCAGGCCGCCGGGCCGACGGCGGGTGAGCGTGCCGGGCAGGGAACCGGACGCGTCGAAGGACGTGGTCGGCACGACGTCGATCACCTTGGGCGCCGCCGGCTTGGCGCTGCTACGTGCTGCGGCGGAAGCCCGAAGAGCAGCACCGCCGGTTCGTCCGCGTTCTCGCGCACCAGCCGGGAGCCGTCGCGCTCAAGGTTGATCACCGAAACATGCAGCAGGAGCATGTCCTCGACCCGCAGAATGGTGAACGCATCGGCAGTCATCGCGGCACCGCCTTCTGTCGGCCGTCCGTTCTCCTCAGTGTGGCAAACGGGTGAGGTGTATGCACCTTTTGTCGACTTCGGGGCGGGCTCGGTCCGTGCGGTGCACCCGGGCTCGGTGCGGTCGTTCGCCGGTGAACGACCTTAACGGGCCGTCTTCAAAGGTGGCTTTTGAGCTGCCGACGCGAAGTCGGTGGCTCGTTTCTACCTGTTGTCCCGCGCTCTCCCGCCGGCCCACGGGTAGAGCTGGCGAAGCAGCGGCTCGGCATGCGCCTCCAGCACCAGCTGGGCAAACGGAGCGGCAAGCGGCGATTCTTCTGGTCGGCGAGGTTCGCCGACCGTGGTGAGGATTTTGTGCCAGGCTGCTTCAACAGCATTGGTCATGCCGTGATTGTGCGAGCACTGCTGCCCGTGGGCCGTCACCGGCCGACCGAGGGTGGATGACCGGCAGGTCATCAACGGGATGATCTGCAAGATACGCACCGGCCTGCTGTGGCGTGATCTGCCCGACCGTTACGGACCATGGCAAACGGTCTACACACGCTTCCGTCGCTACGCGTTGAGCGGTGTTTTCGCCCAGGCTCTCCAGCAGATACAGCCAAGGCTGATTCGGCCGGCGACATCGACTGGCTCGTCCAGATCGATTCCACCATCGTGCGAGCTCATCAGCATGCCGCTGCCACCGGCCGATAAGGGGGACGCGTCAGCAGGACGAACCGGATGATCACGCCCTCGGTCGTTCCCGTGGAGGTCTGACCACCAAGATCCACCTCGCCTGCGACGGCCGCGGCAGGACACTGGCTCTCCTGGTCACTGCCGGCCAACGCCATGACGGTATCTGCGCGCAACCGCTGCTGGAGTGCATCCGCGTCCCACGCTCTCGCGCCTTCCGCGCCTACCTGCGCAGACGCGGGATCGGCCACACCATCACCGAGAAGGCCGACCAACAGCGCCACCGACACAACCGTGGCTGCCAAGGCGGCCGGCCGCCGGCATTCGATCGACCGATCTACCGCCGACGCAACGTCGTCGAACGCTGCGTCAACCAGCTCAAAGGCTTCCGTGGTATCGCCACCAGATACGTCAAGACCGCCACCTCCTATGAAGTGGCGGTCAGTCTCGCGTCGTTCCTGCTCGGGGCGAGATCCGTTTGAAGACGGGCCTGGTGCTCGACGAAGGTACGGCGTGCGCAGCGCGAGTTCCCACAGGTGAAACCACGGGCCTTCAGCTGGAGGACGACGCTTCGGACACCGCTCGGCACATCTGTGGGAAACCGCAGGCGGAAACCGTGAACCCGGTTCGACCAAACTCCGCAGACCGGGCACACGGCGCCGTCCGCGATGCATTGCGCATCAACGCGCACCATCTCGATGCTCACGTCCACGATCGACGGGAACAACAACTCCCTCTGCCGGAGCACGACCTCTTCCACCCGAAGGGGCCTGGCTGCCACTCAGAGTGGCCGCGTCACAGAGTTGAGCCAAAGGCGCTTGCCGCGTATGAAGCCACCGTCCCGTGGCTCACCTCAGCACCAACAGCACCGCCAGAGCGACGAGGAGGGAGTCGATCCGGTCGAGGATGCCGCCGGAGCCGGGCAGCCACCGGCCGGCGTCCTTGGTGCCGGCTCCCCGCTTGACCATCGACTCCAGCAGGTCCCCGAACGGGCCGCCGACCGCCACGGCCACCGCCGTCTGCCACGTCAGGGAGGACAGCACGGCCAGTGTGAGGAGACCGGCCGCGGCCCCAGCCAGCGTGCCACTCCACCGCTTGGCGGGCGACAGCCGGGAGAGCCGGGGGCCGCCGATTCGGCGACCCGCCGCGTACGCGACGATGTCGGCGATCGACACGGCCACGAACAGGACGAGGCCGAGGGCGCCGGACGATACGAGGCCGGCCAGGGAGCCCAGCCACACGAGCCCCAGCAGGGCCGCCCCCAGGCGGCGGAGCCCGTGCTCCGCGTCGCCCGAGAGCAACGGCACCCCGGCGATGGCAAGCGCCCCGGCCGCCGCCACCCGGAGCACCTCCCCGGGGGCCAGCCAGACGGTGAGGGCGAGTCCGACGATCGCCGCGGCCAGCACTGCCCGGTCCACCGGACCCAGCAGGAGCAGTCCGCCGAACTCCGCCACGGCGACCACACCGACCACAGCCACGAGCACCGCGATCCCCGGTGGACCGAGCCAGAACGCGGCGGTCACCAGGGGCACTCCGAACGCCCACACGCACCAGCGGACCATCAGTTCACGGCGCCGGGTCGCCGCCACGGCGACGCCTCCGGCCGCCAGTGCCCCGCCGAGGTACGGTACGAGACCGGCGACCGTCGTCACCGGGAGGCCCGTCCCGGCGCGGCCGACACCACTGCGGCCGGCGTGCGCAGCGCGTCCAGGGCGCTCTGGCACGCCGCCACGATTCTCGCGTTCTCCGCCGTGTCGCGGACGGCGATCCGGACGGTCCGACCCTCGTAGGCCGGGGACATCGGCGACAGATCACGCAGGAACACGTCGTGCCGCCGGCACTCGCGCACCAGCCGCGCCGCGCTCGGTCCGTCCGGCGGCAGGGTCACCGTGAGGAAGTTCGCCACCCCCTCGTCGACCGAGGAGAACCCGTCCAACTCCTCGAGGTTGTACGCCAGTCTCCGGCGCAGCTCGTGGGTACAGGCCCAGCGCTCCGCGTAGTACGCGGGGTCGCGCAGCGCCGTCACGGCAGCCAGCTGGGCCGGCAGGCTCACGGGCCACGGCGGCGTCCAGCGCCGCAGATCCCCGGCCGTCTCCGGACCGGCCACCAGGTACGCGGCCCGCATCCCCGACAGCGCGTACATCTTCGACAGCGAGGTGCAGACCACGACCCGGGCGTCGACCGCGGCGAGCCCGACGAGCGAGTCCGCCGGATCGACATACCCCAGGTACGCTTCGTCGATCCACCACCGGGTCCGCACGGGCGAGGCTTCGATCACCGCGCGCAGCGCGTCGGCCGGGGCGTGGCGGCCGGTCGGGTTGTTCGGGTTGACCACCACCACGAGGTCGTACCGTCCGTCGCCGGTCGCGGCGGCGAGCCGGGCCGGGTCGAGCAGCCAGCCGTCCTCCCGGCGCAGCTGGAGCCGGTCGACCCGGCAGCCGATCACCCGCTCGGTGACATGGGCGTACTCCCCATAGCCGGGATCGAGCAGGAGCACCCGGCTCCCCGGCGTCAGCCACCGGCCGAACGCGCGGAAGATCAGGTCGGACGAGCCCGCCCCGACGACCAGCGACTTCACTGGGAGCCCGCGGACCGCGGCGATCTCCGCGAGCAGTCCCTCTGCGCCCGTCGGTGGCGAGGTCCGGGCCGCCCACCCCGGATCCTCCGAGAGGACCGCGCGGACGCCTGGGGACGGTGGGAACCAGGCGTCCAGCACATCCGCCGCGACCACCTCGTGACGGCGGGTCAGGGTCCGGAAGCCCGTGCCGATCGCCGAGAAGAACGCCCCGCCGTGCTCACAGCCGTCCGCACGCGGCGCGAAGGGCACGTCGAGTTGCCAGTCGAGGCCCGTCATCAGCCGCTCCAGGATCCGGCCGTGGCGCACCGCGACCGTCCTCGTCAGCTCGGCCACGGAGCCGCTGAGGACCTCGAACGAGACCGCGCCCGAGCGGACCGAGCGCCCCACTGGCCGCAGGCCGGCGGCGAGGTACATGTCGAGCAGTTCCGTGCGTCCCATCGCCACCACCCGGCGGCCGCCGCGCGCCGCGACCCAGCGCAGCGCCGCGTGCATGAGGAGTGGCGCGGCCGCGGTGGACCGCCAGTGTTCCTCGACGGTCAGGACGCGGATCTCGAACGGCGCCTCCTCGGTCAGGACCGGCAGCTCCTCGCGCGTCAGGTATTTGTCGAGGGAGTAGCGGCCGACCCACGGCGGGGTAAGGCTGACGAAGCCGATCCGTGTGTCGCCGCGCGCGGCCACGAGATAGATGTTGTCGCCGTCGAGTCCGTCACTCAGCCTTCCCGAGGGATCCACCGGATGCTGGCCGAGCTCCTCCGCGTACACGCGGTGGCGCAGTTCGTGGATCCAGTCGTGATCCCGAGGCGTGGCAGTGCGCAGCTGCAGGGCGTGGTTCATGCGTGTGTCCCCCTGAGACGGTCCGGCGTGCGCGCCCCAGCATGGAGGAGTCCAACAGACAGCACCTGAGTACGCGTACTCAGCCGGCCAGCGAAGGAGTTGGAAGCGGTCCAGGTCAGGGCCGAGTCCATGGGCAGGTGCCGAACCATCGGCGAGTTGAGCGGCGTGCCAAATCCGGCGTGGGGCCGGCACCCGCGACCTACTGGATGCTCCAGTGGTGCGGATGGTCGGGGTAACTGGGTCATCCGCCCCGCGCCGAAGCCCAGCTGGGCGGCCAGCCGCGAGAAGGGCTCGGCGAACGTCCGGCGCGGGCAGTCCGCCACTCCGCAGATGAAGCGCCGGACCGTCAACCGGATCACGAAGCCCAGTTCAGCAAGCGGAAGACCCTTCAGCCTGCGCTGATAGCGGTCGTGGACTCGGTCTGAGAAGCGACCACAGTCCGGACATGCCGCCCCACCGCGCGGCCGCGCGCTGCCACCTCGACCGTGCCGAAAGGTGACGGTCGACCCCACGGGCAGCATCGCCCCGGACGGCACCGTCACCCTCTCCGGTACCTACCGCTGTCTCGGCAACTCGCGCCCGGCGTACGTCAGTTCCTCCGTCTCCCAGGGCGACCCCTCGGTGCGGCACGGCATCGGCCGCACCTGGGCGGTCTGCGACGGCGTCGAGCACAGCTGGACCAACTCCGGCAAGCCGTCCCACGCGGTCACCCCCTGCGCCGCCCGGGTCGAGGCCACGGTGACGGAACTCTCCACCGGCTCCGCCCTCCCGCTGCCCCGCTTCCACGCGGTGCAGCAGCAGGACATCACCCTCACCGCGAGCTGACCCGCGGTCGGCGGCAGCGGTGCCGGACGCCTTCCGGCCCGTCCCCGAGCAGCGGCGGGCCGGAGGGAGGTGGGGGGCGGTCAGTGGACGGTGTTGGTGGCCCAGATCGCGGTCGAGCCGGAGTAGATCACCATGTTGCCGTCGCTCTGGAGCCGCAGGGTCGCGCCGTTGTGACCGTCGGTCCGGCTGGCCCAGACGGCGCGGTTGTCGGCGGTGTAGACGACGAGGTTGCCGTCCGCCTGGAACACGGCCTGGAAGTTCGAGCCGAAGGTCATCGTGGCCCAACGGGCTTTGTTGTTCTCGTCGTAGAGCACGAAGTTGCCGTCGGCCTGCATGCGCAGCCGGCCCTTCTTCGTGTTAATGGACTGGCCCACCCTCAGCACCCGGGTGGCCGTGACAAGGATGTCAGAGGGGTACGAGGGCGTGGACTTGGCGGTCGAACTCGTCCCGGACTTCGCCGTGGACGTGGACTTCTTCGGCTTCGCCACCGAGGCCGGCTTCTTCGACTTCTTGACCGCCGTCGGCTTGCTCACGGGCTGGGCGAGGGACGTCTTCGCCGGCGCCGCCTTGTGCGGGAGTGCCTTCGGCGAGGCTTTCAGGGGAGACGCGGACGGGGTCGACGAGGCATACGCCAGCGCCCCCTGCGTCGCGTCTCCGCCGCCGAGCACGGTGCCCGCCTGGTCCGCGACCACCCGGTCGTGGCTCTCCGGCGTTCGGTCCCGGCTCATCAGCAGCCCCGGTACGGCGATCAGCAGCGCGCCGAGCACCGCCGCACCGGCCAGCAGTGGCCGGCCGGGACGCCCCACCGACGCGGCGTGCGCGTCGGGGGAGGGCCCGTCGCCCTCGGGCACGCTCGCGGCCAGCACTCCTGCGGGCGCCTCAGCCTCGACATCCTGCCGCCCGGCCGCGGAACCCGCGCCGGCACCCGGTCCCGCCGGCTCCTCCGCCGCCCCGCTCCCGGCGAGCGCCGCGGCTTCCGCCCCGGCCCCGACCGCCGACCCGCCCGCCTTGCCTGTCGTGACACCGGCCGCCGCCGTGGCTGCCGCCGGGTCTGTGCCCGTGCTCGCTGCTGCGGCTGCCGCCGGGTTCGCGCCGGCGCTTGCCGCCGTGGCTGCAGGGTCCGTGCCTGCGCCTGCGCTTGCCGCCGTGGCTGCCAAATCTGTGCCCGCGCTCGCTGCCGTGGCTGCCTCAGCGCCCGCGCCTACTGCCTTGCCCGCCGGACCGGTTGACCCCGTCGCCATGCCCGCTTCCGCACCCGCGCCCGCCGGACGGGTCAGTTCCGCCGCGACCGTCTCCGCCGACACGGTTCCCTGGGGAGCGGTGGTCCCTGAAGGGGTTTCCGGGGAACCGGCATTCGCCGAGGGGGACTTGGGCGTCTTACTCGCCGTGCTGTTCGCCGTCGTGTCCGTCTCCGCGGTGTCCGCCGAGGGTGTCGTCGGTGCAGGTGTCGTCGGGTCCGCCGCCGCTTCGCCGGCCGGGGTGCCCGCCACCGAGTTCTCTGCCGCCGTGTTCCGCGCGGCCGATCCGGTCCGGTCTGTCATCCGCCCTGTCCGCCCTGTTCGCCCAGCAGTTCGTCGTACGTCTGTCCCCGCAATCCTATTCACCTCTCTTCACGCGCATGTACCAACGACGGTTCCTTTCACCGGAGTTAACAATCACCTCGCTTACCCCCGCCGCTGGTAAGCCTGTTGCGCGACAGCCCATAATGCGTCGTACGGCACGGTTGTGCCGCACCGCGCACCCCGGCCGGACGTCCCGCGTACCGGACCGGAGTGGGAACGCGCGTGCGGGGACGGCATGATGGGGTTGCCGCAACCGACAGGTGCCGACACGAGGAGGTCAGCTGAGTGCGCCAGGTACTGACGGTCTGTCCGGAGGGCACCGGGGACGCCCGGACGATCGGAGAGGCCCTGGCCAGGGCGCGCGGAGGCGCGGTGCTGAGTGTGCGCCCGGGAACGTACGAGGAGAACCTCGTCGTCACCACCCGGGTCACCATCGTCGCCGAACAGGCGCGCGGCACCGTCCGGTTGGCACCGCGCAAGGGCATCGTGATCTCGCTGCGCGTGGACGCGGTGATGCTGACCGACCTCGTGGTGCAGGGCCAGGACGAGGAACAGCCCGCCGTCGACGCCTCGCACGGGCAGGTCGCGATGCAGGGCTGCGACCTCTCCGGCGCCTCGTGGACGACCGTTCTCGCCCGCAACTCCGGTTCGCTCGCGATGCGTGAGTGCCGGGTGTCCAACCGCACCGGCGCCGGTGTCGTGGTCACCTCGTCCACCGAGAGCTCGCTGGAGTCCTGCACCTTCGAACACTTCGGCACCAGCGGCGTGGTGATCAGCGACCGCGGCCGGGCTACCCTGCGCGGCTGCACCGTGCGCGACGCGCGCGGCAACGGCGTGCTCGCCAACGGCGACGCCCAGGGCTCCGTAGAAGACTGCGACCTGGCGTCGACGGACAAGCCGTCGCTGGCACTTGAGGAGCGGAGCGCGGTGCGGGTGCTGCGGACCGTGATCCGCGACACCTCGATCGGTGTGCATGTGACCAGCGCCGCCCGCTGCGAGCTGGAGGAGGTGCGGGTCACCGGCAGCAGCGGCCCCGGCATCATCGTCTCGCACGGCTCCGACCCGGTGCTGCGCCGCTGCCGTACCGCCCGCAGCACGGGCAACGGCCTGCTGGTGACGGACCGTTCGCGCGGCACGTACGAGGACTGCTGGCTGACCGGCGCCCAGACGGCGGCGCTGCGGGTGGCCGGGGCGTCCTCGCCCACGCTGACCTCGCTGACCGTCCGCGACGGCGAGTCCGACGGCGTCCTCCTCGAAGAGGACTCAGCGGCCGAGCTGGAGCGCGTGGAGATCATCGACGTCAAGGGCACCGGTGTGGTGATCCGCGGCAACGCCAACCCGCTGGTGCGGCGCGCCCGGATCACCGGGGCCGGCGGCTGCGGTGTGTCGGTGCGCGACGGCGGACGCGGCCGGGTCGAGGACTGCACGGTGGAGACACCGGGCGGTTCCGGCGCGGAGATCGCGGCGGGCGGCAACGTCTATCTCGCCGGGTTCCGGGTCAACAACCCCGGCGGCGCCGGTCTGGAGATCGGCGGCGAGGGCACGGCGGCCATCCGCGACGGCGAGCTGGTCTCGGCTGCCGGCTGCGGTGTACTGGTGGACACCGGCGGCGAGTTGACGGCGAACCGGGTACGGACCGCTGCCGCCGCCGAGCACGGCTTCCTGGTCCGCGAGGGCGGCCGGGCCTCCCTGAACGGCTGCGAGGCCGCAGGCAACGACCGCGACGGCATCCGCGTGGAGTCCGAGGCGCCGGTGTCGGTCGTGGGCTGCACGGTCCGCGACAACAAGGGTGGCGGCCTCGTCCAGGCCAAGGCCGGCGGCCGGCTCGCGGTGGAGAACCTCATCAGCACCGGCAACGAGTCCCGCGACGCGTGGGGCTTCGGCGAGGCCGAGGGCACCGACCCGGCGGGCACCGTCCCGGCCTCGGAGGGACCCGGACGCCCCGACGGACCGATGGCCGCGCTGGAGAGCCTCATCGGCCTCGACAACGTCAAGGAACAGGTCCGCACCCTCGTCAACCTCACCCAGCTCGCCGCCCGCCGCGCCCAACTCGGCATGTCCGCCCCGCCGATGAGCCGCCACCTGGTCTTCGCGGGCCCGCCCGGTACCGGTAAGACGACCGTGGCCCGCCTCTACGGCACGATCCTCGCCGAACTGGGCGCCCTGCGCTCCGGCCACCTCGTCGAGGTCTCCCGCGCCGACCTCGTCGCCCAGGTCATCGGCGGTACGGCCATCAAGACCACCGAGGCTTTCGAACGGGCCCTGGGCGGAGTCCTGTTCGTCGACGAGGCCTACACCCTCACCTCCGACTCGCGCGGCTCCGGAGCCGACTTCGGGCGCGAGGCCGTGGACACGCTGCTGAAGCTGATGGAGGACCACCGCGAGGACGTGGTCGTCGTCGCGGCGGGCTACTCCGACGAGATGCGCAGCTTCCTCGGCTCCAACCCCGGTCTGGCGTCCCGCTTCTCCCGCACCGTCGAGTTCGAGAACTACTCGGTGCCGGAGCTGGTGGAGATCATGGAGAGCATGTGCGCGCGCCACCAGTACACGCTCGCCGACGAGACCCGCCACGCGCTCGCCGCGCACTTCGAGCGGATACCGAAGGACGCCGGTTTCGGCAACGGCCGTGCCGCGCGGCAGGTGTTCGAGGAGATGGTGGACCGGCAGGCGGTACGGCTGTCCGCGCTCACCGACGTCACCGAGCAGGACCTCTCCCTGCTGCTGCCGCAGGACATCAGCGAGGAGGCGGCCCGCACCGCCGCCGGCGGACCGAACGCGGTCGACCCCGGCGACGACGCGCTCAGCAGGCTGGACGCGCTGGTCGGACTCCACGCGGTAAAGCGGGACGTCACCGACCTCGTCAACCTGGTGTCGACCGCCAAGCAGCGCGAGGCCGCCGGACTCCCGGTGCCGCGCCTCAGCCACCACCTCGTCTTCACCGGCCCGCCCGGCACCGGCAAGACCACGGTCGCCCGGCTCTACGGCGAACTCCTCGCGTCCCTGGGCGTGTTGCCGCGCGGCCAGCTCGTCGAGGTGTCCCGTGCCGATCTGGTCGGCCGCTATGTGGGCCACACCGCGCGGTTGACCCGTGAGGTCTTCGAACGGGCCCTGGGCGGTGTGCTGTTCATTGACGAGGCGTACACCCTCACGCCGCGTGAGGCGTCCGGCTCCGACTTCGGCCGGGAGGCCGTGGACACCCTGCTGAAGCTGATGGAGGACCACCGCGACAAGGTGGTCGTCATCGTCGCCGGCTACACCCAGGAGATGGAGACGTTCCTCGCCTCCAACCCCGGTCTGTCCTCCCGCTTCTCGCGCCGCGTCGAGTTCGCCGACTACTCCTCCGACGAGCTGGTCACGATCGTCCGCGAGCACGCCGTGCAGCTCGGCTACGAGTGCGCGGCCGGACTCGGCCCGGTCCTGCGGCAGTACTTCGACTCGCTGCCCCGCGACCGGTCGTTCGGCAACGCGCGCACCGCCCGTCAGATCCTGGAGCGGATGATGACCCGACAGGCGGGCCGGCTCAGCAGGCTGGCCGTCCCCAGCCTCGACGACCTGCGGCTGCTGCTTCCCGAGGACCTCGCCGATCCGGCGGGTGCCTCCTCCACCTCCAGCGGGGCGGCCCGGGCATGACGACGACACACGGCAGGGCCCTCGCCGCCGGACTGGCCCTGCTGGTGACGGCCGCCGCGAGCGCCGTCGGCGCCGGGACCGCCACCGCGGCCGACGGCTCCACGGTCCGACTCCCGGTCCTCGCCTCGAAGCTGGACGCCGACGCGGCCTGTACGGCGGGCTCGGACCGGCGGGCTACCGACATACCGTGGGAGCAGGTCTCCCTCCAGCTCGGCCGGACCTGGCAGTTCGCCTCCGGTGCCGGGGTGACCGTGGGCGTGGTCGACACCGGCGTCTCGTCCTCGGCACCCACGCTCAAGGGGCGGGTCACGGCCGTCGGTGACGCCGGGACCGACTGCGTGGGACACGGCACCTTCGTGGCCGGGCTGATCGGCGCGGCCGTAGCCGACGGTGTGCGGTTCGCCGGGGTGGCGCAGCAGGCGCGGATCCTCGCGGTGCGGGGCAGCGACGCGCGGGGGTCGGTGACCGCGGACAAGGTCGCCGACGGCATCCGGGCCGCCGTGGACGGCGGGGCGAAGGTCGTCACCGTGTCGGCGGCGTTCGGCAGCGACTCCGGCGCGCTGCGTTCGGCGGTCGCGTACGCCGCGAAGAAGGACGTCCTGGTGGTCGCCGCCGCCGTACCCGACACCCCGGCCTCGGCCACGTCGGCGACCGACAGTCCGCCCGCCCGCGCCTACTACCCGGCCTCGGACAAGGGTGTGCTCTCCGTCCTCGACGTGGACGTCGACGGCAAGCGTCCGACGGGCGCGTACACGACCGACGGCGCCGCCGTCGCCGCGCCCGGTGACGGGGTCGTCGGCATCGGCCCGGCGAAGAAGGGCCACTACATCGGCTCCGGGGCGTCCCTGGCCGCCGGTTTCGTGGCCGGTACGGCGGCCCTGGTCCGCTCCGTCCACCCCGACCTGACGGCGGCCCAGACCGCGACCCTTCTGCGCACCTCGGCCTACCCGGCGGACGTCCCGCGCCTCGACCCGTACGCGGCCGTCACCTCGATCCTGGCCGGTACGGCCGCGTCGTCCCGGGGCGACGACTCCGCCACCCCGGTCCACCTGCCCGCCGACAAGGCGGCCGGTCCCCTCCGCCGCGCCCTGTGGCCCGCGTCGGCGGGTCTCGCGGTCGTCATCGCGGTGGTGTGGCTGGGCCTGGTCATTCCCCGGGGGCGGCGCCTGGGCTGGCGTCCGTCGCGCGCGGCCGCGGAGGCCGGCCCGGTGGAGTCGGTGGGTACCGCCGGGACCGAGGGCGCCGGGAGCCCGGTGCCGGCGGGCACGGGGGCACCGGGGGCCTCGCAGAGCTGACGGCAGACATCACCCGGCGGGAAACGGAACGGCCCCGGGCGGCGAACAGTCGCCCGGGGCCGTTCCGTTCATCGCCCGTCCCTCACTCCTCGGCCCCCGGCGCCGCCAGCGCCGTCTGGATGAGGGACGGCTTGCGGCGGACGATGTGGAGGGCCCGGCCCGGCGGGAGGACCCGGGGCTTCACGTTGCCGAAGACGTAGCCCTCGGACGGGGAGCAGGACATCAGGACGCCCGGGGTGTTGACCTCGTCCAGGCGCCGCAGGAGCTGGTCGTTGAGACCACGGCCGGCCCCCGTGGCCGAGCGGGCCACCACCACGTGGAGGCCCAACTCGTGGCCCAGGGCGAGGTGTTCGAAGAGCGGGGCGAAGGGGTGGTCCATGACCGTGCCGCCGCCGACCATGTCGTAGTCGTCGACGAGGACGAACAGGCGCGGGCCCGTCCACCAGTCGGCCTGGCGCATCCGGGCCGGGGTGATCTCCTGGCCCGGGACACGGGTGCGGAGAGCCTTGGCCGAGCCGCCCACCAGTTGCTTCAGCGCCTCCAGGGCCACCGCGTGGCCGAGGCGGTACTCCTCGGGGACCGCGTCGACCAGGCCGCGGCGGTAGTCGACGACGAGGATGCGGGCCTCGGCGGGGGAGTAGCGGGCGACGACCGAGTCCGCGACCAGCCGCAGCAGGTTGGTCTTGCCGCTCTCCGTGTCGCCGACGGCGACCAGGTGCGGGGTGCGGGAGAAGTCGTGCCAGACCGTGCCGAGGGTCTCCTCGTCCTGGCCGAGCGCGATCCTGAGGCTGACGCCGTCGCCGAGTTCGGGCTCGGGGAGTTCGGCGGCGGGCAGCCGGTGCGGGAGCATCCGGACCTGTGGGGCGCGCGGCCCGTGCCAGGCGGAGGCGATCCGGTCGACCAGGTCGGCGACGCCTTCGCTGAGCGTCTCCGGGTCGGTGGAGCCGTCACCGCGCGGCAGCGCAGACAGGAAGTGCAGTTTCGTCTCCACGGTCAGACCGCGGCCCGGGATCTGCGGTACGGCGCTCGCCTTGCGGATGTCCACGACGGAGTCCATCGTGTCGCCGAGCCGGAGTTCGAGCCGGGTCGCGGACTGGTCGCGGACCGGGGCGGTGAGTTCCAGCCAGCGGGCGGTCGCGACGATCAGGTGGATGCCGTAGTTGAGACCACTGGTGGCGATCTGGTTGAACGTCGGGATGAACTGGTCGAAGTTCTGCCGGACCGCCGACCAGCCGTCGATCACCAGGAAGACGTCGCCGTGCGGTTCGTCGGGGAACTCCCCGGCGGCCCGGCGCCGCCGGTAGGTGGACATCGAGTCGATGCCGTTGTCGAGGAAGAACTGCTCGCGCTGGGTGAGGACGGCGGTGACCTCGGCGACCGTGCGGCTGATCCGCTCGGTGTCGAGGCGGGCCGCGACCCCGCCGACGTGCGGCAGACCGGTCAGCTGGGACAGCGTGCCGCCGCCGAAGTCCAGGCAGTAGAACTGGACTTCGCGCGGGGTGTGGGTGAGCGCGAGCGCCATGATGAGGCTGCGCAGGACCGTGGACTTGCCGCTCTGCGAACCGCCCGCGACGGCGACATGGCCGCCGGCCGCGGCGAGGTCCACCACGAGCGGGTCACGCCGCTGGTCGAAGGGCTTGTCGACGAGGCCGACCGGCACCCGCAGCTTCCCGGCACCGGCCCAGCGGGACGCCGTCAGGCCGCGGTCGGGGTCCTCGCTGAGACCGCCGAGCAGCACGTCCAGCGGGGACGCGGTGTCCAGCGGCGGCAGCCATACCCGGTGGGCGGGCGGCCCGGAGTCGCGCAGCCGGTCCAGCGCCACCGCCAGCAGGCTCTCGGCGTTCTCCTCCGCCTCGGGCTCCGGCGCGATCGCGGCCGGCGCGGGAGCGCGCGGCACGATGTACCCGGTCGACCAGGGCACCACCTGCGTGGCGACCCGGGCCTGCGCGACGGCGCCGCCGCGCCTGCGGTACGGGCCCGAGACATAGGCGGCGCGGAACCGGGTGAGCGCCTCGATACCGGACTTGAGGTAGCCGCTGCCGGGCTGCGAGGGCAGCTCGTAGGCGTCGGGGACACCGAGGACACCCCGGGACTCCATCGCGGAGAAGGTGCGCAGACCGATCCGGTACGAGAGATGCGACTCCAGCTGGTGCATCCTGCCCTCGTCCAGGCGCTGGGAGGCGAGCAGCAGATGCACGCCCAGCGACCGGCCGAGGCGGCCGATCATCACGAACAGCTCCATGAACTCCCGGTGCGAGGCGAGGAGTTCGCTGAACTCGTCGACGACGACGAACAGGCTGGGCAGCGGGGCGAGAGCGGCACCGCCGGCCCGCGCCCGCTCGTACTCCAGGGCCGAGGTGTAGTTGCCCGCCGACCTCAACAGCTCCTGGCGGCGGATCAGTTCACCGTGCAGCGCGTCCTGCATGCGCTCCACCAGGGCGGCCTCGTCGGCGAGGTTGGTGATGACGGCGGAGGTGTGCGGGAGTTCGTCGAGACCGAGGAAGGTCGCGCCGCCCTTGAAGTCCACCAGGACGAAGTTGAGTGTTTCGGAGGAGTTCGTGAGCGCGAGACCCAGGACCAGGGTGCGCAGCAGCTCCGACTTGCCGGAACCGGTCGCGCCGATCAGCATGCCGTGCGGGCCCATGCCGCCCTGCGCGGACTCCTTGATGTCCAGCTCGACCGGCCGCCCGTCGGCGCCGACGGCCACCGGGACGCGAAGCCGGGCCGAGCCGGTGTGCCGCCGCCAGATCGTGTCGGGGTCGAGCCGGTGCAGGTCGGCGATGCCCAGCAGGGTCGTCAACTCGGTGTCGCTGGAGAGCGGTTCGACCGCGTCGGAGGAGAGGCTCATCCGGTACGGCGCGATCAGCCGGGCCAGCGACTCGGCGGCGACGGGACCCACCCGGTCGGGGCGGCCGAGCACCGTGGACTGCTCCTTGCGGCTGCGGTCGGTACGCACCAGGGAGACCGCGTCCGGTGCGACGTCGAGACGCAGGGTGGAGCGGCCCGGACGCCAGGTGAGGCTGTCGGAGAGGTCGAGGACGACGGCGTTGCGGTAGCCGGGGCCGTCGAAGCGGTGGCCCGCCGGGACGCTCGCGCCGTCCACGACGACGACCACCAGCGGCTCGTCACGGCCGGGCACGGCGTCCGGGTCGAACGCGGGCCGCTCGGAGAACTCGCTTCCGAGCTGGTCCTCCAGGTCGGTGAAGGCGGAGGCCACCATACGCAACGGGCCGGCGCCGTCGGTCTCTTGGGGGTGCTGGTTGTGCGGCAGCCACTTCACCCACTCCCACTCGGCCCGTACCTCGTCACCGGCGCAGACCGCGATCCACAGCTCCTCCGGCGGGTGGAACAGGGCGAGTTGGGCCAGCGCGGCGCGCAGCATCCCGCGCGCCGCGTCGTGGTCGCCGTGCACCAACACCCGTGACCAAGAGCGCAGATACAGCGCGATCGGCTGGCCCGGCACAGTGCTGTAGGCGCGGATGAAGCGCCGCAGAGCGTGCGCGCACAGCGGCTCCAGGTCCTCGACCGGCTTGCTGGAGACCGGAGTCAGCCGCATCGCGAGCTGCTGGTCGCCGACGGCTATCCGCACCTCGCCGAAGTCCTCGTCCTTGACCCGGCGCTCCCACAGCCGCGTGGTGCGCACCATGGTGCGCAGCACCCGGGGATCGGGATGCCGCCAGGCCAGGGCGAGCTGCTGCTCCACCACCGCCCGCTGCACCGTACGGCGGCTCTGCGCCAAGTAGCGCAGATAGTCACGGCGTTCACCGCGCAGCCGCTGCTTGCGGTCGCCGGCCTTCCGCATGACCTGGCCCACCATCATCGCACCGGCGGCCATCACCATCATGCCGAGCGCGATGTACATGAAGATGCCGCTGGACTGGCCGCCCGACCGCAGGAACAGCATCATCATCGAGACCGACATCATGGCCATCGGCAGATACGTCCACACCGCGGACGTGTCCGGGACGGTCTCCATGAGGGTCGGCGGTTCCTGGAGGACCAACTCGCCGGTCGGCATGTCGGGTCCGCGACGGCGGGCAGGGCGACGGAACAGGACCACGCTCAACGCTTAGGGCTCCTAACGGACTTCGCGTACCGCGGCGGCACGTGGGGGCGTGCACCGGAACCGGCCTCGGCACTGGCACGGTGGAAGATGCTGTCAACACCGCTCGTGGGGACTCCCGTTGACACGCGTCTCGGGGAGTATCAGTAGTGTGCACCCCGTCAACTCCGTACGTCCATGTCACCCCCCGCTTCACAGGGACCTCGTTCCCCCCACCCCCGCACGCCGCGCCGCGTGCCCCCGTTTCGATGTCCAGGAGACGTGAGCCCCGGTATGACCGACACTTCCGTGACCGGACTGTGCCACCTGACGGTGCGTGCCCCGGCCCGCACCATCGACCTCGCCGTGCCGTCCGACGTGCCGGTCGCCGACCTGCTGCCCACGGTGCTGCGCTACGCGGGGGAGGAGGCCGAGGAGACCGGTCTCGATCACGACGGCTGGATCCTCCAGCGACTCGGCGGCCGGCCCCTCGACGAGGAGGCGACCCTCGCCTCCCTCGGGCTGACCGACGGCGAGGCGCTCCATCTCAGGCCGCGCACCGAGGCGTTGCCCGAGGTACGCATCGACGACCTGGTCGACGGCATCGCCGCGGTCACCCGGGACCGGCTGCACGGCTGGAGCCCCGAGGCGGCCCGCCGTCTGCTGCGCGGACTGCTCGCCGTGGCGGTCCTCACCGGCCTGGTCCTGCTGGCCCTGCCGGGCGCCCCGGCGTCACTGCGCGCGGCCACCGCCGTGGGAACCGGTCTGCTGCTGCTGGCCGGTGCCGCCTCCGCGAGCCGGGCCGTGGACGATCCGGCGACCGGTGTGATCCTGGGCCTGCTGGCGTCTCCGGCACTGGCGCTCGCGGGCTGGCTGGTGCCGGGCGGTGAGCTGAGCGGGCCGCAGGCCCACCAGGTGCTCGGGGCACGGCTGTTGGGGGCGGCGGCGGCCTGGGCGGGCGGCGCGGTCCTCGCCCTCGCGGCCTCCGCGGCCCGCACCCCGCTCTTCCTCGCCTCGGCGCTTGTGGCGTTGGCCACAGCGGTCGGCGGTGTCCTGATGACGGTCTTCGACGTACGCGTGGCGGCCGCCGCCGGTGTGGTCGCGGCGCTCACCGTGCTGCTCGGCGGTCTGGTGCCGTCGCTGTCGTTCAAGTTCGCCGGGATACGCATGCCCGCGCTGCCCACCAACGCCGAGCAGCTCCAGGAGGGCATCGAGCCCTACCGGGGCAACGATGTCGCCGTGCGCACCGAACTGGCCGGCGAGTGGATGACCGCCCTGTACGGAGCGACCGGCGTGCTCTCCTCGGCCTGCCTGGTGGCGCTGGCCCGCCGCCCGAGCCTGCCCGCGCTGCTGGTCGCGCTGGTCCTGTCGCTGCTGCTGCTCCTGCACGGCCGGGGCCTGGTGAACACCGCGCAGCGGCTGGTGCTGGTGCTGCCCGGCGCGTGGGGTCTGCTGCTGCTCTCGTTCGGCTGGGGGCTGCGGCTGTCCGGCACCGAACGGACGCTGCTGGTCGCGGGCCTGCTCGCGGTGGCGGCGGCGCTCACGGTCGCGGTGTGGACCGTACCGGGACGGCGTCTGGTCCCGTACTGGGGGCGCGCGGCGGAGATCCTGCACTCGCTGCTGGCGATCGCGCTGCTGCCGCTGACCCTGTGGCTGCTGGGCGTCTTCGGCACCCTCCGCGGCCTCTTCGGCTGACCGCCCGCCAGGGCCGACCCGACCAGAACCTGAACGACCGAGCAGGAGGAAAGCGTGCGGTCGAAGCGCGACCAGGTGCAAGCGCACACGTTCATGATGGGCCGCCTGACCTCGGGCATGCTGCTCGCCGACCCGGACGCCCCGGAGAGCCCGCTGGGCCGTACCACCCGGGGTGCCCTGGTCGGCGTGATCGTCGGCGTGCTGTTCAGCGCGGGTGCGCTGGTGTTCGGCCTGCTCAGGCCGGGCGGCAACGACGCCTGGCGCAGCGGCGACACCCTGATCGTCAACAAGGACACCGGCGCCCGCTACCTGTACGCCGACGGCAGGCTGCGCCCGGTGCGCAACTACGCCTCTGCGGTGCTGATCGGCGGCGCCGATCTGAAGACCACGTCGGTCGGCTCGAAGTCGCTGGCGGGCACCCCGGTCGGCCGCCCGGTCGGCATCACCGGCGCCCCCGACTCCGTACCGGGCGCGAGTGATCTGGAGACCTCGCCGTGGGAGGTCTGCTCGACGGGCTCCGGCGCGCAGACGACCCTCGTGCCGGGCGCCCCGGTCGAGACGGACTCGGTCGGCGCGAAGTCGGCGCTGGTCGTCAAGGGCCCTGACAAGCGCACCTACTTGGTGTGGCAGGGCAGCCGACTGGAGCTGGACGAGGACTCGGGCGCGGCGGAGTCCCTCGGCTACGCGCCGGTGACCCCCCGCCCGGTGTCCGCCGCCTTCCTGGACGCCCTGGTGACCGGCCCCGACCTCGCCACCCCGAAGGTCGACGGCCGTGGCACGGCAGGACCCGAACTCGGCGGTCGGGCCACCCGCATCGGCCAGGTGTTCCGCGTCGTGGCGGGCTCCGGCAACCAGGAGTACCTGCTCCAGAAGGACGGCCTGCACCCGGTCACGGACACCCAGTCCGCACTGCTGCTGGGCGACCCGGACACCCGCAAGAAGGCCTACGACGGCGGGGCTCCCAATGTCGTCACCATCGACGTGTCCGACCTGCGCGCCCACCAGGCACCGGGCTCGGCGGGCACCGACCCGTCGGTCGCCGGGCTGCCGGACACTCCGCCGAGCGCGCTGTCCCTGCCCGCAGGCGAGTCCGTGTGCGCGCAGGTCGACCCGGCCGACGGGCAGGTGCGGGTGACGTCGGTACGGGTCGCGGAGTCCGCGCTGTTCCCGGCGGCCCAGGCCGACCCGACGGCGCTGACCGCGGCCTGCGTGAACGTGGACCGGGTGGTGGCACGGCCCGGACACGGTGCGCTGGTACGGGCGTTGGGCGCGGCCGGGGGCACGGTCGGCGACACCACGTTCCTGATCGGCGACGACGGCGTGAAGTACCGCATCCCGGACGCGAACGCGCTGGCCGCCCTCGGTTACGACGGAGCCACGCCCGTGAAGGTGCCGTCCACGCTGCTGTCGATGCTGCCGACCGGCCCCGAACTCAGTGCCCAGGCGGCCTCGTCGGACTCGGGCACGGCACCCGGGGCGCCGGGCGGAGCGGCGGCGCAGTGCGGCACCGGGGCCGGCTCCGGGACCGGCGCGGGCCCCGGCGGAGCCATCGGCGCCAAGCTTCCCGCGATCGCCGGGGGCGCCCCGGGGGGCGGCAAGGGGAGCGCGTCCGGTGCCTCGAACTGACGAAATCACGCCGATGGAGATCGTGTTCACGCCAAACCTGATCCGGGTCAGAACCGGGGTCCGCGGAACAACGTGTTCCGGTCAAGTTGCTTACCTGTAAAAGGCGTTGAACGGAAGTGGTAGGCAACCTCAGATCTACCTCAGTTCGTTGCCAGCGCAACTTCCGTCAACCTAGGCTCACTTGTACTCGTACTGTAGATCGACTTATGAAAGGTGGGACGATGGCTGGAGATGGCCAGCAGTCAAGCGAAGGTTCGACCCGGAACGGAATCCAGGCCCTGGAGAGCGCCTTCAGCGGCATCGTGAAGATCCGTCAGGACGTCGACAGCACCCGTTCCACCCTGGGCAGCGGCTACCAGGGCAGCGACGGCGGCCAGTACGGCCAGCTCCTCGCGCAGTGGGACAGCCAATGCAACGTCATCCTCAAGAACCTCGAGGACGTCATCGACCGGCTGAACCAGAGCCTCGTGGAACACAACAAGACCCAGGGTTCCTCGAACGACTCCATCAACCAGGCGTACAACGCGGCGCAGTCGGCCTTCGACCAGCTCGCCGGCTGACCTCGCGGTCACGTCCGATCCCCACATCGCGCAAGACCCATCGCGCAAGACCCATCGCGTAAGAGAGGCAAGCTGTGGCAGACAACCTGTCCGACGGTGTCATCTACGTCAGCTACAACCACATGTCGAACGCCGCGGACGACATGGTGGCGCAGACCAAGGCGATCGCGCAGACGCTCTCCAACCTTGAGGCGGAGCTCAGCGAGCTCTCCAAGACCTGGTACGGCAACGACGCCGACACCTACCGCCAGAAGCAGGCGGCCTGGGACGGCGCCGTGCAGAACATGGAGACGCTGCTCACCTCGCACTCGCAGCTCCTCAACGAGATCTCGAACAGCTACAAGTACAGCGAGAACTCGCTGAGCCAGATGTGGTCCGAGGTCACCATCGGCCGCTGAGCCGGCCGGCTCCCGCCGCACCGGCCGGTCCCCTCGTGGTCGGTGCGGTCCAGGCTCCTTCCCGTTCCGTCGCCGCGCCGTACGCCAGGGTCGGCGCGTTCCGCCCGCGGAGGCACCCATGGCAGACCTGACCCACCTCGACTCGACCGCGCTGAAGAACTTCAAGAACACCGACGTCGCCGACTTCATCAGCGATCTGGTGGCCATCCGCAAGGACAACGCGGGTGTCCGGTCCCTGAAGAACCTCCTCGCGGAGACCGGTGAGGGCTCGGCCGCCGGCCTCGCCAAGATCCTCCGGATCGGCCTGATGAACGGCGGCGACAGCAAGGACCCGGTCGGCGGCGGCACGCTCGTGGAATCCCTCAAGACGCAGGCGAAGGCCCTGGACAAGATCCTCACCGGCCAGAAGACGCTCTTCGACGACATCGACAGCGCCCTGGACGAGACGATCACCACTCTGCTGAAGACCCAGGGCGACAGCCTCGAATCGATCGACGGCGAGAAGCTGCTCGACATCTTCGACACCGTCGACGGCGAGATGAGCGGCAGCGACTCCACGACCACCTGACCCGGCGCGCGCGCCCGGCCGGCTCCTCCTGAGCCGCAGGCCGGGCGCCGCGCTTCTCCCACCCCGTCCCCGCCCCCACATTCCCAGCAGGGGAGTTCCGCCCCATGGCCGAAAGCACCACCTCCGGGACCGCCAACTACGACCCGGACGACTACTTCGCACAGGCCGTCACCGACTTCACCGGCTACACGCTCCCGGCCCGGTCCACCCTGTTCGACAAGCTGAGCAGTTCGAGCAACGACGACTTCGGCAACCTCAAGCTGTTCCGGATGGACATCCAGGGCATCGACATGAGGTCGGTGACCGCGGCCGACTACTCGGCGATCGGCGGCTGGCAGGTCAACAAGGGCGAGGACTACGACCTGGCCTTCTACGACGCCGGCGGGGACGGCGCGCACAACAGCGTGAAGATGAAGAAGGCCCGCATCGTGATGATCGGCGTCACCGTCGACGAGAACGGCCGGGCCACGCTGTGGAGCGGCGGCGAGGTCACCGGCGGCGGCGCGTTCGAGGGCTCGTACTCGCATGTCCAGTGGGACTCGGGGCCGATGGCGCAGTACATCTCCGGCAGCAAGCTGGTCCTCGACCATCTGCTGGCGTCGCCGTACTCGACGCAGGGCTTCTCCTACAGCGGGCTGTCGGTCATCGACGACAACGCCGTCGACATGCTCTCCTTCGAGAACACCGGGCAGTCCTTCGACCGGGTGGTGCAGTTCTTCAAGGACCACTCGGACATCGTCGACAAGTGGATGACCTCGCTCGGCGAGGACCAGGCGTCCTGGAAGGGCAAGGCTGCCAGCCTCTTCTGGCATCTGCTGAAAGAGCTGAAGACCAACTACAACGGCTACGTCTCGCAGTTGGGCGGCAGCGACTACACACCGACCAACACCACCCTCGGCGGCTACGTCCCGAAGTCCAAGCTGAGCGACGCGCTGGCCGCCGCGCAGACGGCCCTGAAGGACGCGATCACCTCGCTGCAGGCCGCGTGGACCGACTGGGCGTCGGACGGCCAGCACGACCCGCACTACCACGTGAAGAAGATCCTCGACGAGATCAGTCAGTGGGTCATCAACAACAACATCAACCACGTGCTGTCGTCGCAGCACTCCACGTACAGCCAGTACGGCGGCGGCACCTACACCTCCTACTCGACCGACGCCAACTTCAAGCAGTCGGTGCCCGACTACGGCGACCTCACCCAGCACACGACCTGGCAGAAGGTCGCCGACGCGGCCGTCAAGAGCTGGTCCGACCACGCGGACGCCAAGCTCAAGCAGCCGTCCATCGACGCGCTCAGCGCGGTGAAGAACGCCTGGGCCGACGTCCAGGACGCCTTCGACCAAGAGGTCACGAACAAGAACAACGAGACGCTCTCCGAGGTCCTCCAGAAGGAGGAGAACGAGATCGCCGAGCAGGAGGCGAAGGAGAACAGCGACAACCTCAACAACAGCCTGAACAACCTCGGCGACAACCTCAACAACCTCGGCGACAACTTCAACAACCTCAACGACAACCTGAACGACAACCTCAACAACCTGGGGGACAACCTCAACAACCTCAACGACGGCCTGAACGACAACCTGAACAACCTCGGCGACAACTTCAACAACCTGAACGACAACCTGAACGACGACCTCAACAACATCGGTGACGGGCTCAACGACAGCCTCGGCAACCTGGACGACAACCTCAGCAACAGCCTGAACAACGTCGGCAACGGCCTCGACGACCTCAACAACCTCAACACCGACAACCTGCTGAACAACGACAGCACGAACGGCAACGACCCGACGCAGCTCGCCAACTCCCTCCTGAACGGCGGCGGCCTCAGCCCGAACTCGCTCCTGACGAACAACGACCCCACCAAGAACGGCTCGACCACGCTGAACTCCCCGACCGGAGGCGAGACCCAGCTCAACGGCGACGGCAGCCTCACCACGACGTTCCCGGACGGTTCGACCCAGACCATCGACCCCTCGACCGGCCTGGTGACCACCACGAACCCGGACGGCACCACCTCGGTCTCCCAGCTCAACCCGGGCACCACCATCACCAACCCGGACGGCTCGACGACCACGCTGAACAACGACGGCACGCTGACCACCAAGTTCCCGGACGGCACCAGCCAGACCCTCAACCCGGACACCGGCCAGGTCACCACCACCAACCCGGACGGCAGCGTCAGCACCGCGACGCTCAACCCGACCGACGGCTCCTTCACCACCCCGGACGGCTCGACGGCCCAGCTCAACGCCGACGGCTCGGTGACCACGAAGTTCCCGGACGGCTCCACCGAGACCCTCAACCCGGACACCGGCCAGATCTCGGTCACCGACCCCTCGGGCCACGTCACCACCTCGCACCTCGACCCCGGTGACACCTTCACCAACCCGGACGGCTCGACGACCACGCTGAACAACGACGGCACGCTGACCACCAAGTTCCCGGACGGCTCCAGCCAGACCCTGAACCCGGACACCGGCCAGCTCACCACCACCGACCCGTCGGGCCACACGACCACCACCGACATCGACGGCAGCCAGCTCCCCTCGTCCTCGATCGACACCAGCGGCCTCAACGGCAACGGCATCGACACCAGCGGCATCGACACGAGCGGCCTGAACAACAACGGCAGCAGCCTCGACACCAGTGGCCTGAACAACGGCGGCGGTCTCGACACCAGCAGCCTCAACGGCGGTGGTCTCAACACCACCGGCAGCGGCCTCGATTCGGGCCTGGACAGCGGCTACGACGACTACGACAGCACCCCCTACACCGGCGGCGCGCTCCGCTCCGACGCCCTAGACGGCACCGCGCTCAACGCCTCCACCGCGGCACAGTCGTCCAGCGGCACCCCGCTCAACCCGATGGGGATGGGAGGTATGGGAGGCATGGGCGGCGGCGGTATGGGAGGCGGCGGACAGGGCGGCGGCACCAGCGAACGCACCCGCGCCGTCCTCACCGACCCGTCCAACGGCACCACCCGGCGCGGCCGGGGCAACCGGGCGGCCTCCGTCGACGAGGACGAGGACGTCGTGTACACCCGGCCCACCACCTCCAGCGCCCCCTACCCGGTGGGCGGCCCCGGCAGCAACGGCGCCGGACAGAACGGCCGCTCCACCGAGAGCGGCGACCGCGCCCGCGAGGCCTGGCTCACCGAGGACGAGGACGTCTGGGGCACCGACGAGGGTGGCGCCCCGGCGGTGATCGGCCGATGACGGGACGCGTACGAACGGTGAACGGCGGCCCGCACCACGGCCGTCGAGGAGGCACGAAGTGAACAGCAGCGAGTCGATCGAGCAGCGGCTGGCCAAGGCCGTGGCCGAACTGGAGGCCACCGAGGCCGCCGTGGCCCGCGCGGAGGGCGAACTCGCCCACGCCGAGGCCACGGTGCGCTCCGCGGACCGCGCGGTCGAGGTGACCGTCTCCGCACAGGGCGACCTGCGCGCGCTGACCTTCCTCGACGACAAGTACCGCACCATGCCCGCCGGTCAGCTCGCCGCGAGCGTGCTGGAGGCGGTCCAGGAGGCCCGGGCGCGGATGGCCCGGCACGTCATGGCCACCTTCGAGCCCTTCACCAAGGCCAACCCCGAGGCACCCGAGATCACCGGCTTCGACATCGACTGGAACAAGATCTTCGGGCCCGGTGTACTGGAGGGCCCCAAGGGCGGCCGACGGCGCGGGGCCGGCCGGCTCCGCGACGAGATCAGCGAAGACCCCGAGGACTGAGGACACGATGGGAAACGCCTACTCCGCCAGCCCGGCCGCGCTCATCGCCGGCACCCGGCAGATCGAGCAGATCAGCAGGCTGGCCAACGAGATGATCAGCGAGTTCATCACCGACGTCTCGGCCACCTCCGGGTGGCCCGGACACGACGACAGCTACGCCAAGCAGATGCTGCCGCAGGAGAAGGAGCAGCGCGAGGGCACCATCACGACCGGCTCCGCCCTGTCCGAGGCGATCGTCGGCGTCGGTGACGGCACCCTCGCCAACCTCAAGAGCGTGGTCGGCACGCAGAACGGCGTCCTCGGCGCCATCCACGACTCCGACATCAACTCGGGCGACACCAACGGTGGTTCGCACGGTGGAAAGCACTGACGCAGCGGATCGCCCCTGATGACCATCCACGCGTCGCCCCAGCTGAACAACCTCCTGTTCGTGCTCATCGGCGAGAAGTTCCTCCAGGCCGACGAGGACATGGCCTTCGCCAACGGCAAGCCGTACGAACGGCTCGGCCGGCGTGTCCGTGATCTCTCGGACCTGATCGAGCAGACCGCCGGTGGGGTGGGGCGCGCGTTGCCGCCGCAGGTCGGGAACAACTATGTGCGGGCGATGCACATGTTCCTCGACAGCGGCGGCGTCAACTACCTGAAGGAATTCGCCGACCAGCTCGACGGCATCGGGCAGTCCCGCACCAAGTCCTCCATGGACATCATGGAGTCGAAGTGGCAGATCATCGCCGAACTGGTGCGGCTGCTCATCGAGTTGCTCGTCATCGCGGTGCTGTCCGCCTTCACCGGGGGCTCCGCCTCCAGCCAGGCCGCGGTGGCGAAGGCCCGCAGCCGGGTCGCCATTCTCACGCTGATGGAATGGCTGATGAAGAAGACGCATCTGATGCCCAGCGTCACCGAGGCGATCGAAGAGGCATTCACCACCTTCGCGGTACGGCTGGCCATGATGCTCGGCGCGCCCAAGGGCCGCCGCCCGAACGGGTTCGACTGGTCGCAGATCATCCAGGACGGTGTCTTCGGCGCGTTCACCGGACTGTTCCACGGCCTGCTGCACGACCTCGGCAAGAACCTGAAGAACAACTTCAAGAACATCTTCAACAACCACAACCCGTTCAAGGACATCAGCGGCAACGGGAAGAAGTTCGACAACCACAAGTTCGACAACCCGGAACTCAACACCAAGCCGAACCCGAAGCCGACCCCCACGCCCAACCCGAAGCCGACGCCGACACCGAACCCGAAGACCACGCCGACGCCTACCCCGCACATCACGCCGAAGCCGAACCCGACGCCCACCCCCAAGCCGAAGACCTTCGGCGACAAGGTGAAGCACGAAATCGGCGAGGACTTCGAGCACTTCCTCACCGAGGGCGGCGCGGAGACGCTCGGCGAGATCGCGACGGCGTCCATCTTCGGCTTCCCCATCGACCCCCTGAACACCTTCCTCGGCAGCGGCCTCAGCTCGATGAGCGAACGCCATCTCGGCCAGGGCGCGGGCGCGTTGGGCAACAAGTTCAACTTCAACACCCCGGCTCCGGTGAACACGCTGAGCACGGCGGACGTCCCGGACGACGCCGACTCGAACTCCGCCTCCCACACCGACTCCGGCCCCGGCTCCGGCTCCGGCAACGACTCCCCGACGAGCGGTCCGTCGTCGAACCCGTCCACCACGTCGGGGCCCGGCATCACCAACACCACATCCAACAGAAGCAGTTCCCCGTCGACGACCGGCAACCCCCCGCGCACCACCACGAACACCACGTCGACGGAATCCGACGACATCGACACGCACATCACCGCCCCGCACGTCGACGAGGTGAAGGTCGACGGCGGAGACCCCCAGACCAACATCCCGCACGGATCGACGAACCCGCCGACCACGACCCATACGCCGACGGGGACGCAGGGGCAAGGCCAAGGACAGGGCCAAGGGCAAGGGCAGCGTCAGGAGCAGGACCAGCCCGACCCGAACACCACAACCACCGACAACAGCAACGAGCCGCAGGGCGCCGGTCAGCAGAACGGCATCCCGCACACCAGCAGCTCGGGAACTCCGACGCCGGTGCGGACGGTTCAGCAGGGCGACACGTCGGACACCTCCGACACCCCGGACACTTCCGACACCCCGGACACTTCCGACACCTCCGACGCCCCGGACACTTCCGATAACCCCGACACCTCGGATACCGGGAACACCTCAACTCCGGCTACCTCGACAGACGTTCCGGTCGCGAACGGGTCCGACACCACCGTCGTACCGCCGAACAGCAACGTCGTACAGCCCACCACGAGCCCGACCACGACCACGAGCCCGACCACGACCGGTTCCGGTACTCCCACCCCGAGCAGTACGACCTCGGGCAACTCGGCGCCCGGCTCCGGTACGTCCTCGAACGCCGGGGGGAACCCGCGTACCACGCCATCGGGGGAGCGTCCGGAGAACACGACCTCCGACGGTACCGCCGCCACCGGAACGGACACCACCACCGGCACCGACCAGCCGACCCCGGTCACCACCACCAGCAACACCGCGCCGGTCACGACAAGCAGCACCCCCGCCCCCGAACCCATCGTCCTGACCCCCTCCCCGGCACCCAACTCCGTTCCAGAAGCGGGGAGTTACGAGGACGTCCGGTCCGGGGTCGAGCCCTCGGAGCGGAGTACCACCTGGGTCGACCCGGTGTCGCGGCCGGTCGGGCCGGACGGGACGCCCACGCAGTACGTCGTGCGGGCCGGGTTCGCCGTGCGGCAGTTCAGTCATGACGGTGGGCCCGTCACCGATGTGACCGTCACCTACCGGCTCACCGGAAGTCCGCAGCTCGGGTCGCAGGTCGACGGTGTGCACCAGCGGATGACGGACGGGATACAGCGGGTCTTCAACGCACCGGGGCACCGGCTGCGGGACAGAAGCCTGCTGCGGGTCAACGTCGTACCGGCCGCCCTCGGCGAGACCCCGCACCTCGACGTCACCCTCACCGACCCGGCGGACGGAGTCCCGACCACCCACCACTCGTGGCCGGCCGACATCCCCGAGGGCAAGCTCGTCCACGAAATCGGCCACCAGCTCGGTCTGCGCGACGAGAGCGGTCGCGACCCCGCCGCCCCGCACCGCGGCGGTACCGCGAGCCTGATGGGCGACCCCACCGGGCCCGTGCCCGAGACCGGCCCGAACGACGCGCCGTACGTGGTGGGCGGGTTGAGGCCCCATCACCTCGACGTGATCGGCGGGATCGTCAACACCACGCCGGTGACCCGGCGGGGCACCGGTCCCCGGGGGCCGCTCCGGGGTGCGCCGGGCGCGGACCCGCCCGCCCCCGTCACCACGACCACGCCCACCGTCGATCCGGCCGACACCGCACCGACCCCCGTGGTCACCACGTCCACGCCCCTCACGGTGTCCCAGGACACGGTCACGCCGGACGCCGATCCGGTGGACACCCACACGGAGCCGGAGCCGGAGCCGGAGCCGCAGCCGGAGACCGCCCCCGCGGTCGTGCCGGTGCCGGTGCCCGTCATCACCGTGACCTCCCCGGAGGGCGACGTCACCTCGGTCGAGGCACCGGCAGGCGGTGGCCGTCGTACCTCCTACCTCGGCGGCTACGGGCGACGGCACGACGGCCAGTGGGGCCTGGTGCACGTCGAGCCGTTCTCGCCGGACGTCGTCGACGGGTTGCACCGGCAGGTGCTCACCGCGCTCGGCAGGCCCGCGCCGGGCCCGGACGACCCCGTGCGCGCGCAGCTGCGGGACGTGCTGTCGGCGGAGCAGATGGCCATGAACATGCCGTATCTGCGCAGCCTCGGCGGCCACCGCGTCACCCTCGACGTCGACGGCGTCGAGCGGCGGGTGGACGTACGGCTCTCGCTCGACGAAGCGCGGCCATCCGCGCGCGGCGGGCTCAACACGAGCGATCCCGACAAGCACGTGGAGCGGCGCGGCTACGGCACCCGGGAGATCGTCTCGGCGCAGCCGTCCGGCACGTTCTCGACGTTCCCGGTGCCGTGGACCGGTTCGGTGCCGATCGGTGCGGCGGGCCCGGTCCGCGGGATCGACCTCGCGCTGTCCGGGACCTTCACCCACAACCAGGCGGACGGCTCGGCCACCGTCACCCAGGTCGTGCAGACCACCAGCGCCCAGCGCAGCAACGAAGCGTCCCGCGCGTACGACTTCACCGGCAACTGGCAGGTCCGGCTGGACGCGGACACCGCTCCGGTCCCCGTCACGCCCCCGGCGGACACGAGCGGCGCGGACCCGACGGACGCAGCGGACACGGCAGTCGCCACCGCGACGCCCGATCCCGCGCACGACTGGCGGCCGGCCGAGCCGCACGGGCCCGTCACCATCTGGTTCCCGCAGCACGTCGTGGACGCCGACGCCGATCCCCATCAGGAACTGCCCGAACCTGCCGACCTGGGCGACCTGCCGATCTACGGCGTGGACTCGGTGCTCCACCCGCGCCGGCTCTACGAAGGTGCCGCCGAGCACTTCGACGCCGACCTGGACGCCACCTCGTCGTCCCAACTCGCCGACTTCCTGGGCGAACCGGTGCTGCGCGGCACCCTGCCGATGCAGCGCGACGGCGGGCTGTACTCGCCGGTGCTCACCGACGCGCACGGCCGGGCCGTCGGCATCATGCGGCTGGACGCGCACGTCACGCCGACCACCCCGGTCGCCAAGAGCATCGACAAGAAGATCAACCTGGAGAGCCACCTCGTCAACACGGTCAAGAACGACCAGAACACCACGTTCAACAGCGGGCTCAACCTCTCCGGCAGCATCGGCCCGAACTTCACCGGCGACCCGCGGGCCGGCCACCCCGACGCCTCGCATCGCGTCGGCGGCACCTTCAACGGCAAGGGCACCGCGAGTCTCGCGGCGCAGAACGCGTTCGGCACGAGTTCCCTCGCGGGCACCATGCACGCGGTGCGCACCAACCGCAGCCATCTGCTGACCGAGGCCGACGTCACCTACACCCTCACCCTGATCCGGCCCGACGGCTCCGTCAGCACCTACGCGCCCGGGCCCTGGACCCACGGCCTCGACCTGCGGGTGCTCACCGCCGAGGACGCTCGGGGACACACCCCGACGGAGGACGAACTCCGCTCCCTGCCGCATGAGTTGGGGAACCTGGAGACCGTGGGGCAGTCCGCCGCGCCGCTCGGCGTCACGGGAACCGACCAGCTGTTCCAGGAGGCCGAGACCTGGCTGCGGGACCACGGCTTCCTGCCGCCGCCCGCCAGCGCCCCGCACCGGGGGCGGCTGCCCGACGAGACGCTGGTGCAGGCGCAGTTGAACAACCTGCGGCGGCTGCACGAGCTGCGCTCCCAGCTCGGGCTGCGCGCCGCGACCGACTCCATGGTCGACGGCGGCCACTCGCTGTTCCTGGAGGTCCCCGCGGTGACCGGGCGGCGCCGGGTGCGGCTGGAGCTGGGCGCACGGCGCGACCCGGACCGGCCGGTCACGCACACCACGGTGCTGCCCAACATCCAGGTCATGGGCCTGGCCCAGGCGGCGGGCGGCGGCAACGGCCGGCTCGGCAACACCTACGGCCTCGGTGCCGGGTTCGGCGGCGGAGTCACCGTGCCCACCCCTAACGGCGCGTGGACCCTGAACGGCACCGGCGACTACCAGTACGTCGGACAGGCCGGCCTCGGCCACACCACCGGCACCACCCTCGGCCACGACCAGTTCTTCATCGGCACCGGACAGGACACCCAGGTCTTCGACGTGCCGGCCCGCCTCACCCTCGACCTGTACGAGGGCCCGAGCACGGACCCGACGGTCCGCTTCGGCGAGGGGGAGGACACCGGGTCCCGCGCCGAGGGCGACCTGGAGCGCGGCCCGCAGCTCATCGGCCCGCGCGGTGTCGGAGGCACGATCCGGCTGGCCGTCCCGCACGAGCGGACCCTGGACGCCGAGGAGGCCGCGCCGGACGGTGACCCGTACACCGTGCGGGAGGTCGCGCCGCTGGACACCGAGCGGCTGACCATGACGGACCCGGCCACCGGCGGCCCGCACCCGGACGTGGTCCGCGTCCCGGACGACGCGCTGATCGACGTGATGCGCGGTTCGACGGCGCTCCAGGACGCCTTCCACCGCATCGTCACCGGCACCGGCGTCACCCCCGCCGTGGACGCGCCGTCGCCCCGTTCCTCGACCGACACCTCCACCGCCGATCCCGCCACCGACGGGGAGACGGGCCCTGTCACCGCCCCGGCCCCCAGCCCCGTCACGCCGACTCCCCGCCCCGGGCGGGTCTCCCGGCTGGTGGGCGGGGTCACCGGGTTCCTGAGCAGTTCGCTGGTCGGGAGTCCGGCCTCCGACCCCACCACCGTGAGCGCCGAGTCCCGTGCGGCGGCGCTCTCGCCCGGGTCGCTGGTCGGCCGGGGTCACCAGATCCTCGGCGGCACCTACGTCGTGGAGGGGCTGACGCTGCCCGGGCTCGGGGTCGACGGACAGCTCGCTATCGAGATCCAGGCCGTCGCCCACACGCCCCGGCTGACGCACAGCGTGAACCAGTACCTGGAGACCGGCATCTCCGCCGCCGACTCCGCGCAGCAGCTCAAGGGCCTTGGGAAGACACACCAGTTCGGCGTGGGCGGCTCGGCGGTCCAGAACAACCCGCCGGCCCCCGCCGCCCCGAGCCCGCAGCCCGCGGGAAGTCCGCAGCCCACCGCCGCCCCGGCCCCCGCACCGTCCCGCTTCAACCCCTCGGGGCGCTACCAGTACGACCGCAAGAGCGACAAGTCCGACACCCTGATCAGCGGCACCGGCACCAACCGGACGCCCACGCAGTCGGGTCTCCAGCACCGGGTCACCGCCGACGTCACCTACCTGATCACCGTGCGGTCCGGACACCGCAACGTCATCGCCAACTCCCTCGGGATCGGACCCGGGCAGACCGTCACGCTCGCCGTGGACGTGCCACGCGGACTCCAGTTCCTCATGACGGACAGTCAACTCCGGCGCGACGGGCGGTGGATGGGCGCCGTAGAGAACCGGCCGGACGACCCGCCGACCTCCGGTCTGGAGAGCCCGGCACTGCCCAGCCGCTATGTCCGCGACGGCACCCTCGGCCTGGCCGCGGTCACCTCGGTCACCGAACTCTCCGGCCCCGGCACGCGGCAGACGGCCGGCACCGACACCGGTGACGGCACCAGCACCGGTGACGGCACCAGCACCGTCTCTGTGCCCCCGCCGACCGAGCAACGCAACCGACTCCACGACGAGGTACAGGAGTTGGTCGAGCGGTACGCCCCCGGTGTCACCACCCCCGGCCACGCCTCCTTCCTCCCCGGTGTCGCCACGCTCATCGCCGATAACACCGGAGTCGCCGGGAAGCGGGCGCTGATCGGACGCGGCGGCGGACAGACCAGGTTCAGCTTCCGGCACCACCGGTTCGGCGGCGCGGCCCTCGTCGAGGTGACGTTCTCGGCCCGCCCCACGAGCACCCCCGCGAGCCGGGGTGCCGTACGCGGCATCGCGGTGGCGGGCGACAAGTCCGGTATCGAGCAATGGGGTTCGCACACCGCGGAGGGCCGTTCGCTGTCCTCCTCCGTGGGCCGTCAGCACCGGCTCACCGTGAACCCGACGGCCCGCTTCACCCGCCCCGACAGCGACGACCGCACCGACCGGCTCGGCCCCTCCGTCAATGTCGTCTCCGCGTCCAGCAAGGTCGACAAGTCAGGGCGCACCGGCGAGGACCGGTTCTGGCTGCGCACCGACAGCGCCGCCGACTTCGACGGCCTGGACTACGAGCTGGTCGCCACGGTCCGCTCCACCTACGTGGTCGACTGGCCGCCCAACGTCCTGGGCGCCCTGGTGCAGCGCGGGATCATCGCCTGGGACGACGCCGACGCGCCGACCCGCTCCTGGCTCAGCCGCACCCTCTCCGGCGAACTCGGCGGCCAAGTCCGGGTACCGGCGCTCGTCAGCCTGCGCTTCACCGGCAGCGAGACGAACCCGCCCGACATCCAGGCACCCCCGCCGCCCGCGCTGTCCCGGACGGACCCACGCCAACTCACTAGCGGCAACCCCTCGTTGGACGACGCCGACCTGTTCCACCCGACCGGCTCCACGCCGGTCTACGGCTTCGACGGCTGGAGCCAGCTCTACACGGCCCTTGACCAGGTCGCCCCCTCCACCGGAAGCAGCTGGCGCGCCCAGCCGGCCTCCACTTCCGACGAGAACGCGTCGGTACGGCTCGGCGAACTCATCCAGGCCGGCACGATCTCGCTCGACACACCCCGCCAGACCGGCGGGATGCTGCCCACGATGCCGGGCGCGTTCCCGCTGCAGAACGCGCCGGACCAACGGCCCACGCTCACCGTGTCGTTGTACCGGCCGAGACCGGTCACCGACGGCGGCGACGTGGCCATCGACCGGCTGCGCATCACCTCGGAGAACACCAGCACGGTCTCCGGCGCCGACACCACCACCGGGCTCGCGCTGCCGTTCGCCGCGAGCACCGATGACCCCGACCGCCACCTCCTCGGCGCGACCCCACCGGTCCTCCAACGGCCTGTCGACGCAAGCAACTTCGGCAGCACAGTCTCCGGCGGGCGCCGTGACTGGCTCAAGACCGGCAGCACCAGCCTGCCCGCCGACGGCCGCGGCACCCGCAGCTACGAAGTGCGGGCCGACGTCCATATCGAGGTCTCGGGACCCGAGGGCGTCCGCCACGTCACCGGCACCGCCACGATCCGCGTCGAGGAACGCGACGCCCTCGGCCACGGCATCACCGAGCCCCGCCCGGTGCCTCACGTCTACGACCTCCCCGCCCTGCTCACCCAGGGCACCGGTCTCACCCCCGAGCACTGGGCGGCGACCCCCCTCAGCGACGTACCGCACCTCTTGGCCGACGGCGTCCACCCCGACGACGACGGCTACCAGTTCTGGGTCGCCACCGGCCCCGACCCCGACGGCTCCCGTCTCGCCCTCGCCCTCTACGGCGCCTCACGCACCGCCCGTTCCCAGGGCCACCCTGTGGAACTCGTCACCCGCGGCCCGGAAGGCCTCCGCGTCTGGACCTTCGACCCGGACGGCACGCTGACGGGCCCGCCGACGGACCGGGGGAGTACCGACGACGTGACACCGGGGACCGGCGACGGCACGGCTCCCGGCACCGACTCCACCCCCTCCGGCTCCACCACCGGAGTCGCCGCCCTGGACCAGGCGTGGGCGGACTTCGAGCGGGTCGCCGCCGACTTCGACCGGGCCGAGTTCGACCACTCGGCGGCGCTCGTCGACGAAGCCCTCCAGCGCGGGCTGCGGATCGACGCGCAGGACTCCCTCGACCGGGCCGTCACCGCCCTGACGGACGCGGCGGCCGAGGCCCACCGCACCCACACGGCCGCGACCACCGCCGAACAGCGGGCGGACCAGGCCGAACAGCACCTCGGCGACCTCACCGGCCGTGAGAAGACCCTCGTCGGCGGGATCTCCGCGGGCCGCCGCAGGGTCGGCACCCTCACCGACGCGGTCGCCGACGGCCAGCGCGCCGAACTGAGCCTCACCTCCCAGGCCAAGACCGCCCGCCGCAACCTCGCCGACCTCTACGCCCGCGCGGCGGCGGCCCACACGACGAGGCCCCCCGGCGACACGGAGAACGCGCCGACACCGGGCCCGTCCGCCACGGACACCGGCACGCAGGACACGGCCGTAGGACCGCAAGCCGGGGACGACACCACCGGGCCTGCCCTCGCCCCCGCAGGGGACCCCGCCCTGACCCAGCAGATAGAGCAAGTCAATGCCCAGATCGTCCAGTTGGACGCCGACCTCGCCGACGTGCGGGCCGGTCTCCAGCGGGACAGCTCGGACCTCGACGAGGCCAGGAACGGCCTGGACCGCGACGAGGCGGACCTGCGGGAGGTGCGGTCGCAGCTGCCCGGCGCCGCAGCCACCGCGGGGACCACGCGTTCGGACGCCGACACGGCACGCGGGCACGCCGAGGACGCGGCCCTCGTCCACCAGGACGCCCGCGAGGCCCACGACCGGGCGGCACAGAGCCTCGCCGACATCGACACCGAGATCGACAACGCCCTCGGCCGACGGGACGACGCGGCGGCCCGCCGGGCGGCGGCGCAGACCGAACTGCCCGGAGTGACAGGGCCGGTGCTGGCCGCCGGCCCCTCCGCGCTGCCCACCTCCCGCACGACCCTGGCCTCCAGCAGCCCCCGCTGGCCGGGCACGGGCCTGCCCCGCACGGCGGGCCCCTCCACCGGCAACACCCCGGGCACCGACGCCGATGCCGCCTCCACCAGCGACGACGACACCGACACCACCACCCCGGGCGACGACTCCACGGACGACGGCGATTCGGTCCCGGACACCGAACTGACCACCCCCGACCCGACAGCGCCCGTCCCGCCGAAGGACCCCGCCCCGACCGGAGACGACGACGCCACCGGCGGCGACCAGGACGACCAGGACTCCGTCCCCCACCAGGACAGCGTGTTCGACGCCCTGGTCGGCAACGTCGGCAACAACTCGGGCCAGGGCAAGGGCAGTGCACCCGTAGCCACGCACACCGCCCCGGCGGACACGGACGCGGACACGGACGCGGTCCCCCTCACCCAGGACGGGACCAAGGCCGAGGCCAAGGGCAAGGCGAAGGCTCCGGCTCAGGACCACACCGACGGCACGTCGACCGACCCCGCGTCACCCAACTCCGCGACCCCGAACCACACGTCACCCCTCTCGACCGCACCCCGACCCGCCCCGTTCCAGATCCGCCCACCGCGCGGCCGTACGATCCGGACCCGCGGCGATGGCCGCTGCCTGCTCTACACGTTCCTCGGCACCGACCCGCAGCGCATCCGCGACCAGGTGCCCACCCTGCGCACCGAGGCCCCGGCGACCTACGCCTGGCTGGGACGGCCGGACCAAGTCCGCGCCGGAATGATCCAGTTCGCCCAGTGGAACGGCGTGAGCGGCCCGATGCCCCCCGCAGGCAACCATCTGCGGATCGCGGCCGACCTGCTCCGTGCCCACGCCGAGGACCGCCTGCTCACCGCCCGCAGCGGACGACCGCTGCCGCACGAGGTGGTCGGCCAGGTACGGCAGACCCTCGCGCCGTGGTTCGACGCGCGCACGGCGGCCATGGACCGGCCCGAACTCCTCGCCACTCTCGACGAGTACGGCATCACGGGAGTGACGGAACCGGACCAGCTGGACGACCTCAGCACGCGCTACGACCAGGCGCTGGCCCAGGACAACGTGACCGGCCCGGCGGAGCCCGGCGTCCGCGACATGTTCGGCTACCTCCGGGACACGAACCGTATCCCCACGTTCGACCAGCTCACCGACGCCCAGCTCCGCAGGCTGCTCGGGCACGGATACACAGACAGCGCCGCCCAGTTCACCGACGCCGAACTCGCCCACGCGCTCGACGCCGTCCAGAAGTGGTCTCAGTCGTGGGAGAGCAACCAGGGCGAGATGTTCCTGCCCCTGCTGGCGGACACCCTGGACGTGGCCGTGGAGGTGCTCCGGCCGAACCCGACGACCGGCCTCGGCACCGTCACCCGCGTCGGATCACCCACCGCCACCCGGGTGCTGGAGGTCCACTACACCGGCCTCAACCACTACAACGCCACCGACGCCGGCCCCCTCGATGACACCTCGCCGACCATCACCACGTCGAAGGCACCCCGGGGTCCCGGGGACGCCGAGAGTGTTCAGCCGGATGGCCGTCACCGTCCCGAGCCGGTGCGTGACGCGTCCGACGACCAGCCCGCAACGCACGTCAACAACCCGGCGCCGAAGTACAGTTGGCACGGCCTGCGCCCGCATGCGCGTCCCGCCGTGCACTCCGCCGAGCGGTTCGATCCGCACGCGGATCAGTCCAATCCGCCCCGCCCGGGCACGCTCAGCGGTGCGACCACCCTCATCCGCACCCAGGTTCGCCGTATCCAGGCGCCGAACGGCCAGTGGATACGCGACTACACGGTCAACCTGCCGGTCACGGCCAACGATCCTGCCCGCGCGCAGCAGTTGAACGACCGGATCACCCGTCTTCTGGACACGCACCTCAACGCCGGTCTGGCACTGCCCGCTTCAGGTGACCAGCTGCACATCAACCTGAACCTGGTCAGCGACCCTGCCCATCCCGAGGTGGTGACGCTCACCGACTCCGAGGAGCCGGGCCGGGCCGATCAACTCCACCTGGACGTCAACCACTCCGACGAGGATCTGCTGCACGAGGTCCTGCACTACCTCGGCCTGCCGGACGAGCAACGCGACAACGACTTCCTTCTGCGTAACCACGCCAACAGCACCACGGTCCGCACGACGGGGCTGATGGCGACCACCCAGGGCCCGGTCCACATCCCGCAGCGCTACCTCCGCATCATCGAGAGCGTCACGGCGTCCGGGCCCCAACTCCACGACCACACAGGCCAGGACCAGAGCACCATCCCGGCCCAGAACCCCGACACCACCCCCATCCCCACCGACATCGATCTCATCTGGCCCGCCTCCCACGCCCCGGCCGCCCTGCCTCCCACGCCGAGTGGCCTCCCGTCGTCCTACGTGAACTCCTACGGTTCGCTCCCGGACGGCACGGTGGGGCTGGTGTACGCGGAGCCGTTCTCGGACGAGGTGATCGATGGACTGCACGGGCAGGTCTACGAGGCGCTCGGGCTGGACCCCGACGATCCACCGGAGTCCGTGCGCGAGCAGGTGCAGGGGGCGTTGAGCCGAGAGAACCTCGCCCTGCAACTGCCCTATCTGCGCTCGAACGGCGGCTACCGGATCACCGTGACGGTCGACGGGCGCGATCACACCGTGGACGTACAGCTGACGCTGTCCGACGCCCGAACGTCCCTGCGGCAGGGGCGCTTTGACCAGCGGGACCCGGACAAGCACGTCGAGCGGCGCGGGTTCGGCACGCGGGAGAACTTCTCCGGGCAGCCGTCGGGGACGTATCGCACGGTCCAGGTGCCGTGGACCGGGTCGTGGCCGATCACCGCGCCGACGCCGGTGCGGGCGGTGGACGGTTCCGTGACCGTGTCCTTCACGCACAACCAGGCGAGTGACGCGACGACCGTCACGCAGGCCGTGCAGACGACGTCCGCGCAGCGCTCCAACGAGCCCTCCGATCCGGTTGAGTTCACCACCCGGTGGCGGGTGCGCGTCGACGCCCCCGCCGTCACCGCGCCGCCTGCCGCGCCCGCCACCGCCCCGGCTCCGGACACGTGGAGCCGGCCGGTGTCGCATGGGCCGACCACGATCTGGTTCCCCCGGCACCTCACCGTCGCCGACCCCGCGCCGGGCTCCCTGCCCGCGCCCGCCGCTCCGTCGGATCTGCCGCTCTACGGCGTCGACACGGTGATCGACCCGAGGGCGCTGTACGAGCACGTCCACCAGTCCTTCCACGCCGACCTCGATACCGTCGCCGCCGGGCAGGTCTCGGACTTCCTCTCCGAGCAGGTGCTGCGCGGCACGCTGCCGATGCAGATCGACGGCGGTATCTACTCGCCGGTGATCACGGACGCCGACGGCAACGCGGTCGGCATGCTGCACCTGGTCACCGTGCTGGGGACCAGCACCCCGCAACGGCAGAGCACCGCAGGGCAGATCAACCTGGAGAGCCACCTCGTCAACACCGCCAAGGTGGATCTCTCCTCGCGCTACACGAGCGGTATCGGCATCAGCGGCAACGCTGCCGCCGGCCTCACCGGTGACCATGCGCAGGGGCATCCGAACGCGTCGAGCGTGATCGGGGGCAGCGTCGGTCTGCGCGGGCAGACGCAGGCGACCGTCACCAACACGTACAGCGCGAGCAGTTCGGCCGGCACGATGCACGCGATCCGTACCAACCAGAGTCATCTGCTCGCCCCGACCGCCGTCACCTACCGCGCCACCCTGATCCGCCCGGACGGTACCGAGACGGCGGCGCCCCCGCTCACCCAGACCCGGGGCATGGACCTCCGGGTGCTCAGCAAGGCGGCCGCGACCGGTCGCCCGCCGGCCGCCACCGAGATGCGTGAACTCCCGGACTCCCTGGAGCGGTTGGACGGCATCGGATTGAGCGCGGCACCGCTCGACGTCACCGGCACGGACGGTCTGTTCAACGAGGCCGAGGCCTGGCTGCGGCGCGAGGGCTTCCTGCCGCCCGCCCCCGCGACCGGAGTCGGCGGGCGGCTGAAGCAGGCCGTGCGCAACCTTGAGCCCGAGCACCAGATCCGGCTGCACGCGCAGCTCAACAACCTCCGCCGACTGCGCGAGGCCCGCTCCCGCACTGGGCTGCGTGCCGCGACCGACTCGATGGTCGACGGCGGGCACGCCCTGCACTTCGAGGTGCCCAACAGCACCGACACCGGCGTCCGCAGGGTCCGGCTGCTGCTCACCGCCGAACGGGACACCGGGCAGGCCAGCACCCACCGTCTGGTGCTGCCGGGCATCCAGGTCATGGGTCTGGCGCAGATGGCGGGCAGCGACGCCGAGCAGCGCGGCGAGTCGTACGGTGGCGCGCTGGGGGCGCTGGGCAGTGTCAGCGGGCCGCTCGGCGGCTGGGGGTCCATCGGGTTCGGGGGCGACTACCAGTACGGCCAGCAGGTCACCCATGGCGATACCGTGGGCGGCGCCACCGGGCACGACCAGTTCTTCATCGCCACCGGCCAGGACAGCCACGCGTTCGACGTGCCGGTACGGTTCGCCCTGGACCTGTACGCGGACGACGGCGACCAGCCCAGCGAGCGGTTCGGACAGAACGTCAACCAGGCCGCCGCCCCGCCACCGGCCCCAACTGGGCCCGGCACAGCTCCTGTTGCTCCCACGCCGCCGGTCGCACCCACCGTCACCGGTTCGCTGCGGCTCGCGGTGCCGAACGGCCGTACCCACGCACCCGCGACGGCCCCCGCGCCGCCCGCGCGTGCCGACGGGGCCCCGCGCCCGACGAACGCGGTCGACCGGGCCCGGCTCGACGGAACTGACGCGACCGGCACTCCGCGTCCGGAGCTGGTGCGGATTCCCGATGACGCCCTGATCGACACCGTGCGCGGTTCCGCCGCCATCGAGTCGGTGTTCCGGCGGGCCGCGCGGGAGATCCGCAACCAGGCACAGCAGGCCGCGCCTCCCACCCCGGCCACCGGACCGATCCTTCCCGTCGCCGCGCCCGGCACGGCACCCGCCCCCGCCGCGCCGCAGCGCGCGAGCGTCTTCCCGCTCGCCGGGCACGGGCTGATGGACAACAGGACACGTGCCGCCGAGACCCGGCACGCGGCGATCACCCCGGGCAGCCTGGTCGCGCACGGCCACGAGATCTTCAAGAACTCCTATGTGGTGGAGGGCCTGAGCCTGCCGGGGACGTTCGCGGACGGCCAGTACTCCCTGGAGATCGAGGCCGTCGCCCACCGGCCCCGGCTGCTGGACACCACCCGGCAGTACCTGGAGACGGGCGTCTCCGCCACCGACACCGCCCAGCAGGCCAAGTCCCTGTCGAAGTCGCACCAGTTCGGCGGCACCGGCGCGGTCACCCAGAGCGCGACCACACCGGTGGCACCGAGCAACACCGCTACGGAGACGGGCGGTTCGGACTCCGCGGGGAAGAAGACGTCGAAGCCGAACAAGAACCAGGCCAACCCGGCCATACGACTCAACAAGGTGTCCCGCACCGACACCTCCGACACGCTCTCCGCCGGCACCGGTGTCAACCGCACCCCCACCGAGAGCGGTGATCTGCACCGGGTGGTCGCCGACGTCACCTACGTGGTCACCGTCCGGGCGGGTTCCCGCACGCTGTTCAACGGCGTCATGAACCCCGGCACGATCGCCCCGATCACCTTCTCGGTGGACGTCCCCGACGGCCTCCAGTTCCTCATGACGCAAGGCCAACTCAACCGCGACGCACGGTGGATGGGCTCGGTGACCGGTCTCACCCCGACACCCGTCCCGGGCCACGCCCCGCTCCCGGCCGCGTACGTCCGCAACCGGCAACTGGGCCTCGGCGGAGTCCTGTCCGTCATCGAGTACGAGCCTCCCGTGGCCGCCCCCGTGCCCGCGACCGGGCCCGCCACGGGGCAGGTCCCGCTGGGGCCGGTCAACCCGAGGGAGCGGCGCGGCCAGGTCCGGCGCGAACTGCTGAGGCTGGTCGAGACCGAGGCACCCGGAGTGTTCACCCCGGGACACGCCGGCCACCAGCCCGGTGTGCACAGCCGGATCGCCCAGCTCACCTCGACCGCGGGACTGCGCTCACTGCCGGGCCGCGGCCCGGACGGCACACCGCACCCGGCCACCACCCGTTTCCATTTCCGCCACCACGGCTACGGCGGCGAGCGACTGGTCGAGGTCACCCTGCGGGCGGTGCCGAGGCGGACCCAGAACCTGGCCGCCATCCGCGGTTCGTCCACGCCCGGCTCCGGCCTCGAACAGTGGCAGTCGCACACCGCGGCGGGCCGCACCACCACCCGTGCCTCGGTCCGGCAGACGCAGCTCCCGATCGCGCCGGCCGTCCGCTCCCTGCGTCCGAACCAAGGTCCCGACCCCCTGACGACAGACCGCTCGGCGCCCGGGTTCACCCCGCTGTCCGCGAGCAGCATCTCGGTCCGCCGGGCGACCACCGCCGACAACCGGTTCTGGCTGCGCACCGACAACGGCGCCGACTTCGACGGCCTGCGCTACGACTACGAGCTGTCGGTCCGCTCCGCGCTGGTCACCGACTGGCCGCCCAACGTCGTCGGCGGTCTCCTCCAGAACGGCGTCATCGCCTGGGCCGACGCGGACGGCGACATGCGCCAGTGGATCAACCGGATGCTGGAGGGCGGCAACTCGCGCACCGGCACCGTCCCGGTCAGCCTGGCGCTGCGGTTCACCGGCACCGAGACCGACGTGCCCGTACTGGCGGCCACGGTGACCGCCCCGTCCGCCGAGTCCGGCGCCGACCCGCGCAACACCGTGCTGCCCGGCCCCGCCCCCACGCCGTACCTCGCCGACGCGCAGATGTTCCACCCGGTCGGGCCCACCCCGGCGTTCCTCTTCGACGGCTGGGCACATCTGGAGTCGGCGCTGAACCAGGTGGCGCCGCCCGGCAGGTTCGGCTGGGGCGCGCAGATCACCTCCGTGTCGGTGGAGGGACAGGCCGTCCGGCTCGGCCAGTTGATCCAGGCCGGGCGGGTCTCCCTGGACCGTCCCCGGCTGGCCGCCGACCTCACCCGCACCATGCCCGGCAGCCGCCCCTTCGAGGGAGCGCCCGAGCAGGCCCCGTCGATCGCCGTGTCGCTGTACAACCCGCGCCGCTCCACCCACGCCGACGACGTCACCCTCGACCAGCTCCACAACACGACCGACACGGTGAGCACCGCCGCGGGCGCCGACCACTCCCTGGCGACCTCGTTCACGGAACTCCTCAGCGGCGACGACAACAACCGGCAGCTCGCCGGGATGAACGCCCCCATCGCGCAGCGGCAGACCCAGCCCTCCACCTTCGGCGGCACCACCACCGGCAGCCGCCGCGACTGGCTCAAGTCCGGCAGCACCTCCGCACCCGCCAACGGGGCGCGCGGGACACGGAGTTACGTCGTGGACGCCGACGCCCACCTCCTGGTCGAGGGACCGCAGGGCACCCGTCACGTCACCGGCACGGTCACCCTCCGCGTGGAGGAACGCGACCTCCTCGGGCACGGCCTGATTACCCCGGCCGAGGCCCCGCCGAACATCCACGACCTGCCCGCGCTCGTCCCCGACTGGGCCACCGCGGAACCGCACACGCTGCCCGAACGCCTCAACTCCGCGATACCGCCCGGCGATCACGGCGTCCAGGTCTGGGTCGCCCTCGGCGCCGACCCACACGGCATCCGACTCGGCCAGGCGCTCTACGCCGCCTCCCGCACGGCCGTGCTGGGCAACCGCCCGCTGGAACTGATGACCCGCGACCCGCAGGGCATCCGCCGCTGGGAGTTCGCCCCCGACGGCGCCCTCGTCACGGCCGACCCCGCCCTCACCACCGCCTGGAACGCCTTCGACACCGAGGCCGTACGGCTGCACGACGCCGCCGACGTTCTCGCTGACACCCCGCGCCTGCTGAACCTGCGCACCGCCGCCCGCCGGGAAGCCAACCAGGACTACACGGTCGCCGTCGAGGACCACCGGAAGGCGCGGCTCGCCCTCACGAACGCGACCGACGCCCACCGTGACGCCGTCGCCGAGGCCGCCGCCTCCGCCAAGGCGGCGGCCGACGCGGCGGCCCTGGTCGAGCAGCTGAAGCGGGACTTCGCGAAGGCGCGCCAGACCGTCACCACCCTGCCGCCGCAGATCGCGCAGCACGAACGGGACGAGACGCGGGCCCGCAGCGAACGCCAGACGGCCCTGGCCCGGCTCACCCAGACCGAGAACACCGTGCGCGCCGAACGCACGGCAGCCCAACAGGCGGCCCGTGGCGGGCAGCCGACCCCCGCACCGGCCCCCGCCGCACCCAACGCCGCCCGTACCAAGGACCCCGCGGCCGACGTCGCCGACGACCCCCGCGTGCGGGCCGTGGTCGACGAGATCACCACGCTCGACGACACGATCCAGCGCGCCACCGCCCAACTCGCCGCCGACCGGCCGAAGTTGACCCGCGCCCAGCACATCGTGAGCATCGCCCCCGAGCGCATCGGCCAGGCGGAGGAGGACCACGAGGAAGCCGTCGAGGAGGCGGAGCAGGACGCACGCGACGTGCAGACCGCGGCCAGGAACCTCCGGACCGCCACCGATGAGGAGGCCGGGGCCCAGGACGAGGTGGACAAGGCCCGGGCCGAAGTCGCCCGCCGCGACGCGCAGATCGTCGCCGCCGTCACCGCGCAGATCCGGGCCGCCGCCGAGCAGACGGCGGCCACCGAAGCGCTGGAGGACCTGTCCGCCGACATCCAGGACAGCGCCCCGACCCCCGAACAGTCCCTGCGCACCACCTTCGCCACCACCCCGCCCCGCTGGCCCACCCCCGACGGCCCGGCCG
>NZ_JAKQYH010000019.1:0-83332 GCF_022343545.1 Streptomyces arenae | reverse complement strand
CGGCGTGGGGCGGGGGCCCGTTGTGGGGCCGGTGGGGGGGGTGCGGTGGAAGGGGAGGAAGGTGTGCAGGCGGGTGTGGTGCGGGGTGGGCGGGAGATCGCGGGGGCGGAGGGTCAGGGCCACTGCTGTGGACGCCAGCAGCGGGGGCACCGTCAGGAGGGTCAGGGCGGCCGGCAGCGGGAGGGGCCGGTTCGCGGCCAGGAAGTCCTTGGCCGCGCCGTCGAACGGCATGCCCGTGAGGTCGCCGCGCAGGTGCAGGAAGACGGCCAGGGCCAGCAGGGAGCCCAGGGTGCACGCGAGGGCCGTGTTGAGGGCGGCGACGGCCATCAGGCGGCCCGGACCGAGGCCGAGGGCCGACAGACCTGGGCGCGGCCGGGTGCCGGGGTCGGTGCGGGCCACCGCCAGCGCCAGGTACACCGTGGCGGCGAGCGGGACCACGCACCAGGAGAGCCGCAGCAGCGCCGCCGTCGTGTGGGTGGGGTGGGTGATCGCGTAGCCGAGGGCGGAAAGGAGGAGAAAGCCCGTGCCCGCCGCCGCCGTGGCCACCATGAGGCGGCGCAGCTGGACGGCCGGGTGGGCGACGCGGGTCAGGCGGAGAGCGAGCACTCGGCCCGGCCTTCCGCTTCGGGGGCCGGCGGCAGCTGGACCGTGTTCACCCGGCGTCCGTCGAGCAGCGGGACCCTGCGGTCGGCGAGGGCCGCCGTCTCCGCGTCGTGGGTGGCGAGGACGACCGTGATGCCGTGCGAGCGCGCCGCCGTGGTGAGGGTGCGCAGCACGTGGGCGCGGTCGGCGCGGTGCAGCGGGGCCGTCGGCTCGTCCGCGAAGAGGATCGTGGGGGCGGGGGCCAGCGCGCGGGCGATGGCGACCCGCTGCCGTTCGGCCTGCTGGAGCTCCGCCGGGCGCCTGCGGGCCCGGTCGCCGACGTCCAGGCGGTCCAGCCACTCCAGCGCCGCCACCTTGGCCCGGCGGCGGCCGGTGCCCCGCAGCATCAGGGGCAGGGCGGTGTTCTCCCAGACGTTCAGCTCGGGGACGAGGGCCGGGACGGGGTCGATCCAGCCGAAGCGGTCGCGGCGCAGCCGTTCGCGGGTCAGCGGGCCCATGCGGTGCACGGCCGTGCTGTTGAACCAGACCTCCCCGTCCTGCACCGGCGTCAGACCGGCGAGGCACCTCAGCAGTGTCGTCTTGCCGCTGCCGCGCGGACCGCTGACGGCGAGGATCTCGCCCTCCCGCACGGCGAGCGAGACACCGGTGATCCCGGGCGAGCCGTCCTGGTGGCGGAAGTGCAGGGCGCGTGCCCACAGCACGTCGTTGTCCGGCGGGGCCTCCATGGGCGTACACCTCGGTTCTGATCCGTTTTGCCGTGCCTTCCCACGTCCGGGGGAACGAGAGGCTGGGCCGATCGGTCACGTGCACGCTAGGCGGGTCGGCGGGCGGTGCCGGGGAAGCACACGGCCCCGGGCCGCCGTTCTCACTCGAACGGACGGCGCCGGGGCCGGTGTTGATCAGCTGATCAGAGGTGCGGGGCTCAGCGGCCCGAGGCTCAGAGCTTCGTCCAGGCCTCCGTCAGCGTGGCGCGCAGGATCTGCTCGATCTCGTCGAAGGTCTCCTGGTTGGAGATCAGCGGCGGGGCGAGCTGGACGACCGGGTCGCCGCGGTCGTCGGCACGGCAGTACAGGCCGTTGTCGAAGAGGGCCTTGGAGAGGAAGCCGTACAGGACGCGCTCGGTCTCCTCGTCGTTGAAGGACTCCTTGGTCGCCTTGTCCTTGACCAGCTCGATGCCGTAGAAGAAGCCGTTGCCGCGGACGTCGCCGACGATCGGCAGGTCGTGCAGCTTCTGCAGGGTGGAGAGGAAGGCGCCCTCGTTGTCCAGGACGTGCTGGTTGAGGTTCTCGCGCTCGAACAGGTCGAGGTTGGCGAGGCCGACGGCCGCGGAGACCGGGTGGCCGCCGAAGGTGTAGCCGTGCAGGAAGGTGTTGTCGCCCTTGTAGAACGGCTCGGCGACGCGGTCGGAGACGATGCACGCGCCGATCGGGGAGTAGCCCGAGGTCATGCCCTTGGCGCAGGTGATCATGTCCGGGACGTAGCCGAACTTGTCGCAGGCGAACATCGTGCCCAGGCGGCCGAAGGCGCAGATGACCTCGTCGGAGACGAGCAGCACGTCGTACTGGTCGCAGATCTCGCGCACGCGCTGGAAGTAGCCGGGCGGGGGCGGGAAGCAGCCGCCCGCGTTCTGGACCGGCTCCAGGAAGACCGCGGCGACGGTCTCGGGGCCCTCGAAGAGGATCTGCTGCTCGATCTGGTCGGCGGCCCAGCGGCCGAAGGCCTCCGGGTCGTCGCCGTGGATCGGGGCGCGGTAGATGTTGGTGTTCGGGACCTTGTGGGCACCGGGGACGAGCGGCTCGAAGGGGGCCTTCAGCGCCGGCAGACCGGTGATCGACAGGGCGCCCTGCGGGGTGCCGTGGTAGGCGACCGCGCGGGAGATGACCTTGTACTTGGTCGGCTTGCCCTGGAGCTTGAAGTACTGCTTGGCCAGCTTCCAGGCGGTCTCGACGGCCTCGCCGCCGCCGGTGGTGAAGAAGACCTTGTTCAGGTCGCCGGGGGCGTGGTCGGCCAGCCGCTCCGCGAGCTCGACGGCCTTCGGGTGGGCGTAGGACCACACCGGGAAGAAGGCCAGCTCCTGCGCCTGCTTGAACGCGGTCTCGGCGAGTTCGGTGCGGCCGTGACCGGCCTGGACCACGAACAGGCCCGCGAGACCGTCGAGGTAGCGCTTGCCCTTGTCGTCGTAGATGTAGGTGCCCTCGCCCCGGACGATGGTCGGGACGGGGGCGTTCTCGTACGAGGACATGCGGGTGAAGTGCATCCACAGGTGGTCGTACGCGGTGCGGCTGAGGTCCTTCTGGCTCACGGTTATCGGGTTCCCCACATGTAGGTCTGCTTCTTCAGCTTCAGGTAGACGAAGCTTTCGGTGGAGCGCACGCCGGGCAGCGCCCGGATGCGTTTGTTGATGACGTCCAGCAGGTGGTCGTCGTCCTCGCAGACGATCTCCGCGAGGATGTCGAACGAGCCCGCGGTCATCACCACGTACTCGACTTCCGACATGGCCGTCAGCGCGTCCGCGATCGACTCGACATCGCCCTCGACGTTGATGCCGACCATCGCCTGCCGGCGGAAGCCCACGGTGAGCGGGTCCGTGACGGCGACGATCTGCATGACGCCCTGGTCCAGCAGCTTCTGGACGCGCTGCCGCACGGCCGCCTCCGACAGGCCGACGGCCTTGCCGATCGCGGCGTACGGCCGGCGGCCGTCCTCCTGGAGCTGCTGGATGATGGCGAGGGAGACGGCATCCAGCTGGGGGGTGCCGCTTCTGGACTCGCGGGACGAGTCCCTCTGGTCTGCGCTTCGACTGGCCACGACCTCACTGTGCACGACGTCTCGACGGTTCCGCAAGGCCGTATCAATGAAATTCGTTGTTTGGGGTGGCCGAGATTGCGGATTTCGCAGACTCGGCGGCGGCAGGGGTGTTGAAAACGTGGGATCTCGGATTACTGTGGGTGTCTCAGTCAATGGACACCCGAACTTGGAGGGCCGGCAGTGAGCACCGAGCTGCGTCGTCTGCGCAATTACATCGACGGTGAGTTCCGGGACGCCGCCGACGGACGGACCACCGAGGTGGTCAACCCGGCGACCGGCGAGGCCTACGCCACCGCCCCGCTGTCCGGCGAGGCCGACGTCGACGCGGCGATGGCGGCCGCGGCCGCGGCCTTCCCGGGCTGGCGCGACACCACGCCCGCCGAGCGGCAGAAGGCGTTGCTGAAGATCGCCGACGCGTTCGAGGAGCGGGCCGAGGAGCTCATCGCGGCCGAGGTGGAGAACACGGGCAAGCCGACCGGGCTCACCCGCTCCGAGGAGATCCCGCCGATGGTGGACCAGATCCGGTTCTTCGCCGGGGCGGCCCGGATGCTGGAGGGCCGTGCGGCCGGCGAGTACATGGAGGGGATGACCTCCATCGTCCGCCGCGAGCCGGTCGGTGTCTGCGCGCAGGTCGCGCCGTGGAACTACCCGATGATGATGGCCGTGTGGAAGTTCGCGCCGGCGATCGCGGCGGGCAACACGGTCGTGCTGAAGCCGTCCGACACCACCCCGGCCTCCACCGTCCTGATGGCCGAGATCATCGGCGGGATCCTGCCGAAGGGCGTCTTCAACGTCGTCACCGGTGACCGTGACACGGGCCGCCTGATGGTCGAGCACCCGGTCCCGGCGATGGCGTCCATCACCGGCTCCGTGCGCGCCGGCATGCAGGTCGCCGAGTCCGCGTCCAAGGACCTCAAGCGGGTCCACCTGGAGCTGGGCGGCAAGGCGCCGGTCGTCGTCTTCGGGGACACCGACATCGCCAAGGCCGTCGAGGACATCTCCGTGGCGGGCTTCTTCAACGCCGGCCAGGACTGTACGGCGGCGACCCGGGTGCTGGTGCACGAGTCGATCCACGACGAGTTCGTGGCCGCGCTCGCGAAGGCCGCGGCCGAGACGAAGACCGGGCAGCCGGACGACGAGGACGTGCTCTTCGGCCCCCTGAACAACCCCAACCAGCTCAAGCAGGTCTCCGGCTTCATCGAGCGGCTGCCCGCCCACGCCAAGGTCGAGACCGGCGGTCAGCGGGTCGGTGACAAGGGGTACTTCTACGCGCCGACCGTCGTCTCCGGCCTGAAGCAGGACGACGAGATCATCCAGCAGGAGGTCTTCGGGCCGGTCATCACCGTCCAGTCCTTCTCGGACGAGGACCAGGCCGTCGAGTGGGCCAACGGCGTCGAGTACGCGCTGGCGTCGTCCGTGTGGACGAAGGACCACGGGCGTGCGATGCGGATGTCCAAGCGGCTGGACTTCGGCTGCGTGTGGATCAACACGCACATCCCGCTGGTCGCGGAGATGCCGCACGGCGGCTTCAAGAAGTCCGGGTACGGCAAGGACCTGTCCGGGTACGGGTTCGAGGACTACACGCGGATCAAGCACGTGATGACCTCGCTGGACGCGTAAGCCGGGGGCCGCGGGAGGTCGTAGGTCGGCTGCGGGCGCGCGGGGGCTGGCCGCACAGTTCCCCGCGCCCCTTCAGGGCGCATGGAGGCGGCGGTGTCGACAAGGTGTCCGGGGCCTGAGCGCGCACACTCGACGCAGCGTCGATTGTCGGCCCGGCGCCCGGGGCGACATCCTGCGGCAATGCCCTTCTCAGCGAAGAACCTCCCGCTCTCCCGTCGCTCCCTGTTGCGCGCTCTCGGCGGCACCGCCGCGCTGGGCGCGCTGGCGGGCTGCGGGGTGCCCGCCGCCTACGTCAAGGCCGGCGACCGTGCCGTGACCGACCTGTCCGCCGAGGACCACAGGCTCGTCTTCGCGAACTGGCCGCTGTACATCGACGTCGCCGACGACAACCCGAACAAGCGGCCCACCCTCGACGCCTTCGAGAAGCGCACCGGGATCTCCGTCGACTACATCGAGGAGATCAACGACAACGACGAGTTCTTCGGCAAGATCAGCCCCGCGCTGATGAACCACCAGTCCACCGGCCGGGACCTCATCGTCATCAGCGACTGGATGTGCGCGCGGTTCGTCCGCCTGGGGTGGGTCCAGCGGATGGACCGCGCCCACCAGCCGAACGTCGCGAAGTACCTGGACCCGCTGCTGCGCACCCCCGCCTTCGACCCGGGCCGTCTCCACACCGTCCCGTGGCAGTCGGGCATCACCGGCATCGCCTACGACCGCCGCAAGCTGGGCCGCGAGATCCGGCACGTCAAGGACCTGTGGGCGAGTGACCTCAGGGGCCGGGTGACCCTCCTCTCCGGCCTCGACGAGGCGTTCGCGCTGCTCATGCAGGGCAACGGCGTGGACATCACCAAGTGGACGGCCGACGACTTCTACGACGTCTGCGACGAGGTGCAGAAGCAGGTCGACCGGGGCCAGATCCGCCGCTTCACGGGCAACGACTACACGAAGGACCTGGTCAGCGGTGACGTCCTGGCCTGTCAGGCGTACTCCGGTGACGTCATCCAGCTCCAGGCCGACAACCCCGACATCCGCTTCGTCGTCCCCGAGGAGGGCGCGGAGCTGTGGTCGGACTCCCTGATGATCCCGGACCGCGCCGCCCACAAGGCCAACGCGGAACGCCTCATCGACTACTACTACGAGCCGGCGGTCGCCGCCGAGCTGGCCGCCTGGGTCAACTACGTCTGCCCCGTCCCGGCGGCCCAGCACGTCCTCGCCGACTCCGGGGACAAGGACACCGCGGCCCTCGCCGACAACCCGCTGATCTTCCCGAACGCCGAGATGCGCAAGCGCCTCGCCATCGCCCGGGACATCACCTCGACCGAACGGGTGGACTTCGCCAGGCGCTGGAACAAGATCGTGGGGCTGTAGCGGGTCACGGGGGTTCTCAGTCCCCGCGGCCCGGGCGGGGGAGGCGGATCGCCGAGACGAGGAAGAAGATCCCGCCGAGAGTGGCGTAGCCGGCCAGGGCGGTCAGTGAGGGGTCGTCCTGGGAGGCGCTTCGGACGAAGGACGCGCCGGCGAGGACGGAGATGCCGCCGCTGAGGATCATGGCCCACTGGCCGCCCATCGGCCGGCGCGCGACGCCCACGAGGAGCTGGATCAGGCCGGAGACGACCGCCCACGCGCCCCAGACGCGCAGCACGTCGGCGACGCCCGAGGCGCCGGCGACCGCGATGCCGACGGCGGCGAGCACGCTGGCGGCCATGTTGGCGTACAGGGCCCTGACCGGCCCGGCGGTGCGCGCCGACCTGGCGTCGACGACGGCCGCGGCCACATCGAAGGCGGGATAGAGGAACAGCAGCAGCCTGGCCGCGACGGTGAGTTCGGAGCCGGACAGCAGCAGGAGCGCGGCCCACGCGATCGCGAAGACGAAGCGGGTGACGTACAGGCGGCGCAGAGCGGGCGTGGCGCCGAGGGGTTCGGCGGAGACGGTGGATGCCATGGGTTCTCCAGTGACTGCGAAACACGACCAGGAAGTAGAGAGAAGTAGAGAGAACGTTCTCTCTTGTCCGCAGCCTGGCACACCTGTCCCGTGGAAACAAGAGAGAGCGTTCTACCCGCTACCATGGACGGCATGACGAAGACGGAGGCCGGCACAGGCACCGGCAGGCGGGTCTCCGAGGCCCGGGAACGGCTCCTGAGGACCGCCGGGCAGCTCTTCTACACGGAAGGCCTGCACACGGTGGGCGTCGACCGTCTGGTCGCCGAGTCGAAGGTCACCAACGCCACCTTCTACCGCCACTTCCGCAGCAAGGAAGACCTCGCCGTCGCCTACATCGGAAGCGTCGACGAGGCGATCCGCACCCAGATCGGCGCCCTGACGGCCGCGGACGTGCCGGCCGACGGCATCCTGCGGGGCATCGGCGCCTCCCTGGTCGAGCAGATCCGCTCGCCCGGTTACCGCGGATGCGCCTTCCTCAACGCGGCGGCGGAGTTCCCCGATCCGGACCACCCGGTCCACCGCGCCGTCGTGCGACACCGCGCATGGTTCCTCCGGACGATCACCGGACTGTTCGCCGAGATCACGGCCGCGGAGGCCGAGCACGCCGGACGGCACTTCGTGATGCTCCGCGACGGCGCGATGAGCGCCGGCTACCTGGGCGACCCCGTCCTCGCCGGCGACACCTTGCTGCGCGGCATCGAAGGGCTGCTGCGGATCCACGCCGCCCGCGGGCACGACGAGCGCGCCGCCTCCGCGCCCGGTCTGCCTACCGCGGCCGCCACGGAGATCCCCGACATCGAGTGCGCGCCACCCGGCGCGTGACCCTGGCGCGGCCGGCGCGCGCCCGGCCACGCCGAACGCCTGCTCCGGGGCTCCCCGGCCGGGCAGGCCGTCGACCCGGCCGCCGGGGACGCGCCCGGCCTGCTCGACCACTGCGCCCGCCTCGGCGCGGCACGCCGTGGCCGCCCCGTCAGCTGAAGACCACCGTCCGGTTGCCGTGGATCAGGACACGGCCCTGGCAGTGCCAGTTGACGGCACGGGCCAGTGCCAGGCGTTCGGCGTCCCGGCCCACGGTGACGAGCCGTTCGGCGCCGGCCCGGTGGTCGACCCGGATGATCTCCTGCTCGATGATCGGCCCCTCGTCCAGGTCCGCCGTGACGTAGTGGGCGGTCGCCCCGACGAGCTTCACCCCGCGCCGGTGCGCCTGGTGGTACGGCTTGGCCCCGGCGAAACTCGGCAGGAAGGAGTGGTGGATGTTGATGGCCCGGCCCTCCAGCCGCTTGCACAGGTCGTCGGAGAGCACCTGCATGTAGCGGGCGAGGACCACCAGGTCGACCTGGTGCTCCTCGACCAGGGCGAGCAGCCGCGCCTCCGCCTGCGGCTTGGTGGCGGCCGTGACCGGGACGTGCGCGAACGGTACGCCCTCGGCAGCCGCCAGCGGCTCCAGGTCGGGGTGGTTGGAGACCACCAGGACGATCTCGGCGTCCAGGGCGGCACTGCGCCACCGGTAGAGCAGGTCGGCCAGGCAGTGGTCGAACCGGGACACCATCACCAGCACCCGCGGCTTGACCGCGGCATCCCTGAGCTGCCACTCCATGCCGAACTCGGCGGCCACGGGCGTGAAGTCCGCCCGCAGCCGGCCCAGGGTCGCCGCCGGGTCGGGGGCCGCGAAACTGGTGCGCAGGAACACGATGCCGTGGTCCGCGTCGTCGAACTGCTGGTGCTCGGTGATGTCACAGCCGTGCCCGAGCAGGAACGACGTCACGGCGTGCAGGATGCCGGGGCGCTCGGGGCAGCTGAGGGTGAGGACGAACTCGGTCTTCATGCGGGGCTCCTCAGCGGTGTTCGGTGCAGGCGTCGACCAGCCAGGCGGCCAGGTACGCGGCGAAGGAGGCGCGGACCAGCAGCCGGACGTCGGGGGCCGGCGCGTCGTCGCGGACCACGAGGGTCACCGGGGCCTGGGCCAGCAGCGTGGTCGGGCAGGAGCCGGCCGGTGTGACCCGCGGGTCCAGGTCCACGGCGCAGCCCTGGGCCAGCACCGGGCGGACGAGGGGCCCGGACAGGGCCAGTGTGGTGCGCTGCGCCGAGACGTCGGTGACGGTGGCGAACTCGTCGCCGACGGCGGACCGCAGCCGCGCGCGGAGGTCGTCCGCCCGGCCGTCCGGAGCCACCAGCAGCCATTCGTCCGGGCCCATCCACAACACCTCGACGTCACCGGAGAGTTCGGCGCGCACCGGGCCGGGCAGGGGGACGCCCAGGCAGGCCTCGACGGCCCGCGCCGCGGCGCTGCCGGGCTTCGCACGGAGGGTGAGCTGGGTCAGGTGGGGCACTTCCCGCACCCGGATGCCGGTGGGCAGCTGCGCCAGGGTGTCCTGCCACGCGGACAGCGGGCTGAAGCGGACGGGGGTCTCAACCGTCACGGCGAGCTCCCTCCTTGTCGAAGAGCACGGGGTCGGTCACGGTCACCGGGACGGTCCGGCCGTCCAGCGGGACGTAGAGGGTCTCGCCGATGCGCCGGGTTCCCGAACGCACCAGGGCCAGGGCGAACGTCCGCTGGAGCGCGTCACTGCGGTAGCTGGAGGTGACATGGCCCAGCATCGGCACCGGGGGCGCCGGGATGTCGCTGGTGGCGATGATCTGGGCGCCTTCCGGAAGCAGCACGTGCTCGTCGGCCGGCAGCAGGCCCACCAGTTGCTTACGGTCCTCACGCCGGTTCTCCGCACGGGCGAAGGACCGCTTGCCGACGAAGTCCGGCTTCTTCTTCGACACGACCCAGGACATGCCCAGGTCCTGCGGGGTGACGGTGCCGTCGGTGTCCTGCCCGATGATCGGGTACGCCTTCTCGGCGCGCAGCACGTGCATCGTCTCGGTGCCGTACGCCGTGATGCCGAACGCGTCCCCGGCCGCGTGCAGGGCCTCCCACACCGTGATGCCGTACCAGGCGGGCACGTTGACCTCGTAGGCGAGCTCACCGGAGAAGCTGATCCGGCAGACCCGGGCCGCCACCCCGGCGACGGTGGTGTCCTGCCAGGACATGAAGGGGAAGGCCTCGTTGGTCACGTCGAGGTCCGGCGCCACCAGGGCCAGTACCTCGCGGGAGCGGGGGCCGACCAGGGGGATGGTCACCCAGTGCTCGGTGACGGAGGTGAGGTGCACCCGCAGGTCGGGCCACTCCGTCTGAAGCCACTCCTCCATCCACTCCAGGACCCTGGCCGCGTTGCCGGTGGTCGTGGTCAGCAGGAACTCCTGCTCGGCCACCCGGATCACGGTGCCGTCGTCGATCGCCATGCCGTCGACGCCGCACATCACGCCGTAGCGGACCCGGCCCACCTTGAGGGTGCTCATCAGGTTCGTGTAGAGCCGGTCCAGCAGCACGCCGGCGTCCGGGCCCTGCACATTGATCTTGCCGAGGGTGGAGCCGTCCATCATCGCGACGCCGGTGCGGGCGGCCCGGCACTCCCGCTGCACCGCCTCCTCGATGGTCTCCCCGGCCCGCGGGTAGTACCAGGGGCGCTTCCACTGGCCGACGTTCTCGAACAGGGCGCCGTGCTCGACGTGCCAGGGGTGCAGCGCGGTCACCCGGACCGGGTCGAAGAGCTCCCCGCGGTTGCGGCCCGCCAGGGCGGCGAAGGACACCGGCACGGCCGGCGGCCGGAAGCGGGTGGTGCCGAGTTCGGCGACGTCCACGCCCAGCGCCTCGGCGACGATGCCCGAGGTCATCACGCCCGAGGTACGGCCCTGGTCGTGGGCGGTGCCGATGGTGGTGTACCGCTTGACGTGCTCCACCGACCGCAGGCCCGCGCCGGTCGCCCGCAGCACGTCGGAGACGGTCGCGTCGCGCTGGAGGTCGACGAACTGGAGCGTGCCGTCCTGGTCGTCGTGGCCGTCCCGCGGGCTCGGCACCCGCCACAGCACCTGGGCCGGCGCCCCGTCCGGGAGCGGGCCGGTGACCGGCAGGGCGGTCTCCGGAACGGTCCTGCCGAGCGCCGACAGGGCCTGCCCGGCCGCGGCCACGCCGTCCGCGAGACAGCCGGCGAGGGTGAAGGTGCCGCCGGCCGCCCCCGCCGTACGGACGCCGCCGGGCGCGCCCGCGGGGACGAAGGCACCGGTCCCGGCGTCGTAGCGCAGGGTGCCGCGGGCCTGGCTGAACAGGGCGACGGCCGGGTTCCAGCCGCCGGAGACCAGCAGCAGATCGCAGTCGACGCCGTGCCGCTCGCCGAGCCGTCCCGCCCCGAACGAGGCGACATGGGCGCGGCTGACGCGCTCGATGCCGCTGGTGCCGGCGACGACGTGGCCCGCGCGGACGGCGATGCCGCTTTCGGCGCAGGCGGTGCGCCAGTGCTCCGGCACCTCCTCGCGCACGTCGGCCACCGCGGCGATCCGCACGCCCGCGTCGGCCAGTTCGAGCGCGGCCGGGTAGGCGCTGTCGTTCGTGGTGAAGACGACCGCCCGCGTGCCGGGCAGGACGCCGAAGCGGTTCAGGTAGGTGCGGGCCGAGCCGGCCAGCATGATCCCGGGGCGGTCGTTGTTGTCGAAGGCGATCGGACGCTCGTAGGCACCGGTGGCGTACACGACCTGCCGGGAGCGGATCCGCCAGATCCGCTGCCGGGAGACGTGCGCGGGCGCCGCGGCACCGAGGTGGTCGGTGCGCTTCTCCAGGGCGAGGACGAGCCCGTCGTCGTAGTGGCCGAAGGCGGTGGTACGACGCAGGACCCGTACGTCCGCGTGCCCGTCGAGCTCCGCGAGGACCGCGCCGACCCACTCCATGGCCGGTGCGCCGTCGAGCGGTTCCTGGCTGCCGAGCAGCGAACCGCCGGGCTCGGGGAGTTCGTCGACGAGGACCACCCGGGCCCCGGCTCGGGCGGCGGCCAGGGTGGCGGCCAGGCCCGCCGGGCCCGCGCCGACGACCAGGACGTCGCAGTGGGCGTGCATGGTGTCGTAGCGGGCGGTGTCCGGCTCGCCGCTCAGCCTGCCCTGACCCGACAGGCCCCGGGCGACCAGGCCCTCGTACAGCTCCACGGTGGTGGCCGTGAGCATCGGTTCGGGGAACGGGAACTCGATCTGGACGAGGGCGTTGGGTTCCTCGGCGCCGGCGGCCAGGACACCGCGCGGGCGGCCGTACCTGATGCCGTGGGCCACCTGGTGCACGCCCGCCGCGAGCAGCGCCGAGGCGAGGGTGTCACCGGGGTGGCCGGTGTAGGCGGTGCCGTCGAAGGTGAAGGTGAGGGTGGTGCCGCGGTCGACGCGACCGTGGCCGGGGGCGCGGAAGGGGGTGTTCATCGGGTGGCCTCCTGGCCCTTCGCGGTGCTCGTGGGGGAAGGGCGGGCGGAAGGGCGCTCGGCGCCGGCCTCGTAGACGGCGAGGAACTCGTGGGTGACGGTGTCCCGCAGGGCGTTGAACCAGCGGCGGCAGCCGGCCGCGTGCACCCACCGCTCGGCGAACGGCCCCTTGGGGTTGTCGCGGAAGAAGACGTACTGGGCCCACTGCTCGTCGTCGAGCGCGTAGGGGTCCTCGGGGTAGGCGACGTGCGCCTGACCGCCGTAGTGGAACTCGACCTCCTCGCGGTCACCGCACCAGGGGCAGGTGATGAGCTGCATGTCGGTACTCCTCGGCTAGTGGGCGACGGCGGCGGCGCCGTGCTCGTCGACCAGGGCACCGGTGGTGAAGCGGTCGAGGGTGAAGGGCGCGTTGTAGGGGTGCGGTTCGCCGGTGGCGACGGTGTGCGCGAAGCACCAGCCGACGCCCGGGGTGGCCTTGAAACCGCCGGTGCCCCAGCCGCAGTTGAGGTACAGGTTCTCGACGGGGGTCAGGCCGACGATGGGGGAGGCGTCCGGGGTGGTGTCGACGATGCCGGCCCAGGTGCGCAGCATGTGGGCGCGGGCGAAGACCGGGAACAGCTCCAGGGCGGCGGCCATCTGACGCTCCAGGATGTGGAAGGCGCCGCGCTGTCCGTAGCCGTTGTAGCTGTCGATGCCGGCGCCCATGACCAGCTCGCCCTTGTGCGCCTGGGAGACGTACACGTGCACGGCGTTCGACATCACCACGGTCGGGTGCACCGGTTCCAGGAGCTCCGAGACCAGCGCCTGGAGGGGGTGGCTCTGCAACGGCAGCCGCAGCCCGGCCATGCCGGCCAGCACCGAGGAGTGCCCGGCCGCCGCGAGGGCGACCTTCCCGGCGGCGATGGGACCGCGCGTGGTCCGCACCCCGCGCACCCGGCCGTCGACGATGTCGAGGCCGGTGACCTCGCAGTCCTGGATCAGGTCGATGCCGTACGCGTCGGCCCTGCGGGCGAAGCCCCACGCCACGTAGTCGTGCTTGGCGATGCCCGCACGCGGCTGGTAGGTGGCGCCGAGCACCGGGTACCGCACGTCCGGTGAGACGTTGACGATGGGGCAGACCTTGGCGACCTCGTCGGGCTCCAGCCACTCGGCGTCGATGCCGTTGAGCTGGTTGGCGTAGACGCGGCGCTTGCTGTCGCGGATGTCCTGGAGGGTGTGGGCCAGGTTGAGCACACCGCGCTGGCTGAAGAGGATCGGGTAGTCGAGGTCCTCCTCCAGGGTCTCCCAGAGCTTGAGGGAGTGCTCGTAGATGCCGGAGCTCTCGTCCCAGAGGTAGTTGGAGCGGATGATCGTGGTGTTGCGGGCCATGTTGCCGCCCGCGAGCCAGCCCTTCTCCAGCACGGCGACGTTCGTGATGCCGTGGTTCTTCGCCAGGTAGTAGGCGGTGGCCAGGCCGTGCCCGCCGCCGCCGACGACGACCACGTCGTACGACCGCTTGGGGCCGGGGTTGCGCCACAGGAAGTCCGGGTGGTCGGGCAGGCCGGCGCCGGGCGGGACGGGAGCGGAGCCGCCGGGCGTGGCAGGGGTGTTGGTGCGCTGGTGCTGGTGCATCACTGAGCGGCCTCCTCGGCCACGAGCTGCGGGTCGACGAGGGAGCCGGGGGAGCCGGGGGAGCCCAGGGAGTCGGGGGAGTCCGGGGAGTCGGGGATGCCCGGGGAGTCGGGGGAGCCGGGGGATGTCGGGGCACCGGGGGAGTCGAGGACCGAGCCCTGGGCCTGCGTCACCGCGAGCGGTGCGAAGCCCTCGCTCGCGATCATCTCCAGGGTGCCGCGCCGCCTGGCCGGTTCGGCGGCCACGGCTGTGGCGGTCTCGGGGTCGAAGTCGTCGAGCCGGGCGCTGAGAACCGCGGAACGGGCCGCTTGCGCGCCGGGGGCGTGGGCAGTCATGCGAGCTCCCTGGTGGGACCTGGGGACCGACTGGAAGGCGACTGATATATCAACCTGCTGTTGCGCTACGCTAAGAGGACGGATCGGCTCGCGTCAAGGGAGGGCTGCGCGTGACTTCATCGACCGCCGCTGGTCGGAGCGCAGGTCAGGACGCGGGTGCGCAGGGCGCCGGGACACTGGCGGACCAGGCCTATCGCGCCGTCTCCGACCGCCTGGTGACCCTTCGGATCCGCCCCGGCGAACCCATCAACGACGAGCGGATCGCCGCGGAGCTCGGCTTCGGGCGCACCCCGGTCCGCGAAGCGCTCAAGCGCCTCGAACACGAACGGCTGATCGTCGCCTACCCCCGGCGCGGGACCTTCGCCACCGAGGTCCAGATCGCCGACCTCGGGCATGTCTCGGAGGTGCGCAGACAGCTGGAGCCGCTCGCCGCGGGCCTGGCGGCGCAGCGGGCCGGCGAGGCCGACCGCGCCGCGCTGGAAGGGCTGCTGGCCCAGCTGGCGGACGCGTCCGACGTCGGCACCGACCTGATCCGGCTCGACATGACCCTGCACCGCGCCATCTACGCCGCGACCCGCAATCCCTACCTCGAGGACACGCTGATCCGGTACGACAACCTGGCCACCCGCATCTGGTGCCTGTTCCTCGACCGGCTGCCGGGCCTCGCGGGCCACGTGCACGAACACGGGCCCCTGCTACGGGCCGTCATCGAGGGCGACGCGGAGAAGGCCGCGGCACTGGCCGAGGGCCACGTGGCCGGCTTCGAGGCAGCGGTCCGCGGCGTCATCTGAACACCCCGGCACGCCGTTCCGCGCGCGCTCGCGGAAGTCGTGTCAGCGGGGTGCGGTGTTCCGTGGTTCTCCTGGGCGCAGGCGGGCGTGGTCCGCGTGCCTGCGCCCAGCGTTCGATCTCGACCCGCCACAGCCGCGCCGCCGCGTTCCCGTCGGCGTCGCGCGAGGCGTCGTACACGGCGGCGTCGCGCGAGGCGTCGTACACGGCGGTGTCCTCGTCGGCGATCGTGAGGCTGTCCGGTGTGATCAGGAAGCGGCGCCGCGCAGGACCGAGCGCAGGTGTTCGGCGCTCGCCCAGACGTCGTCGACCGGACCCTTCTCCTTGGGCTCCGCGGTGAGGATGGTGTCCTGCTCCAGCACGTACCAGCCGTCGTAGCCGCGGGCGCTGAGGTGGCCGACGATGGCCTCCACGTCGACGTCGCCGGCGCCCAGCGGCCGGTACATCCCGGCCCGGACCGCCTCGGTGTAGCTGAGACGGCCGGACTGGACCTTGGCGGCGAGGGCGGCGTCCACGTCCTTCATGTGCGTGTGGGCGATCCGCTCGGGCGCCTGCCGGGTCAGTTCGGCCGGGTCGGTGCCACCGATGAGCAGATGGCCGGTGTCGAGGCAGAGGGAGATGGCCGAGTGCTCCAGGACCCGGCGGACCTCGTCACCGTTCTCGATCATCGTGCCGACGTGCGGGTGCAGGACGGCCCTGACGCCGCGCTCCGCGGCCAGCGCCGTCAGCCGGTCGAGGTTGGACAGCAGTAGCCGCCAGCCCTCGGCGTCGAGTTCGGGGCGGGAGTCGTAGCCGTCCTGGCCAGTGATCGCCGACAGGACGAGGACCTCGGCGTCCGAGGCGGCGTAGCCCTCGAGCAGCTGCTCCGCCTCGGGCAGGGGGTCGTGCCCGGGGACGTGCAGCAGCAGCGGTGTGAAGCCGCCGACCGCGTGCAGGTCGTGGTCGGCGAGGACCCGGGCCATCGCGTCGGGGGCGGCGGGCAGGAAGCCCTCGGGGCCGAACTCGGTGGCGGCCAGGCCGACTTCGCGCATCTCCTTCAGCACTCGCTCGGGCGCCAGCTGGTGGCCCCAGCCGGGTACTTCGCAGACGCCCCAGGAGATGGGCGCGCCGGCGATCCGGTTCAGGGAAGGAGTGCTCATGCCGCGGCCTTTCGGTGGTCCGGTCGGGTGGTCCAACGGCGAGGCCGTTCACGTGCCGGTAACGCTAGGACCGCGAGGGGACCCGGCGAAACCCCCGAACCCATCAATTACCCCTCACCAAACCCATCATTTTCCCTTCAGTGCAGGGAGATCACTGGGGGGAGGTTGTCGTGGGGGTGTCGAGGGCGTGGGTGAGGAAGCGGTGGGGGGCCGGGGGCAGGGGGCGGGAGGACGGCCAGGCGATGCCGATGTCGCGGGTGGCCCGGACGTCGGTGAGGCTTAGGTAGCGGACGGGGAGGTCCGGGTTGGTGTCCGGGGCCGCCGTGGCGTCCGGCGAGGCCGGGATCAGGGACACCCCGAGACCCGCCGCCACCAGACCACGCAGCGTCTCCACCTCCTCACCCTCGAAGGCGACGAGCGGGCTGAACCCAGCCTGCCGGCACAGGGTCTCGGTGACACTGCGCAGGCCGTAACCGGGCTTGAGCACGACGAACTGCTCGGCCGCCACCTCGGCCAGTCGGACCCGGCGACGCTGGGCGAGCCGGTGCCGGGCCGGGACCGCCAGCCACAGCGGCTCGACCAGCAGCCGGCGCCAGGTGATGAGCGGGAGCCCGGGGTCCTTGCCGGTGATGACCAGATCGGCGGTGGCGTCCAGGAGGTGCTGGGCGAGGCCGTTCTCGTCGGCCTGGTGGAGTTCGAACCGGACGGCGGGGAACCGCTGCCGGAACCCGGTGACCAGCCTCGGTACCAGCCAGGTGCCGAGGGTGTGCAGGAAGGCCAGCGAGACCACGCCGGTGTCGGGGTCGACGACCTCGGCCACGGCCCGCCGGCCGCGGTCGTAGGCGTCCAGCACGGTGTCGACGTGCTCCTTGAACACCCGCCCGGCCGGGGTGAGCCGGAGGACTCGGCCGACGCGCTGGAAGAGCTCCGCGCCGACCTCGTTCTCCAGTCGGCGCAGGGACCGGGACAGGGCGGGCTGGGTGATGTGGGCCTCGGCCGCCGCCTCGGTCACCGTCACCCCTTCGGCCACGGCCCGGAAGGAGCGCAGTACCTGGAGATCCATCGTCCCATTCTCCCGCCGCATGGAAGGAGCCCGGTCCAGAACCCCGACGCATGCCCTCCGCCCAACGGCTGGTCCGCCGAGGCGCATGCCCCTCCTGGAAGCCGCCGGGCCTCCCAGCCACATGACCGCCCCGGAGCGGTCGAGCTTCCACGGCGCGTGGTCCCTCCGGGGTGCGGTCGGCTTCATAGCCGCGTGACCGCGACGACCGGCCGAGCTGCTCCGCCGCATGACCTCCCAGGAGTCGCCGGCTTCTCGGCCGCAGGGGCGTCGGGGTGCGGTCGGGGTTCCGTGGCGGGTGGGCCCTCCTGGGCGTGGCCGGGGTCTCAGACCGCCTTGACGGGTGGGTACGTCGGCTGCCACATGGTTGTCCTGACGTGGTTCTCGATCGTGGCGTCCACGGTCGCGCGGGCCACCCCGTCGGCGTCCGCCGCGCGGGCCACCGCCACCGCGACGGCCACCGACGTCTCGCGCAACTGGTCGGTGAGGGGCAGGATCGGCGCGCCCGGACCGTCGGTGTCCGTCTGGTCGGCGACGGCGTGCGCGGCGGCCACCAGCATCCCGTCGGTGACCCGGGTGGCCCGCGCGACGATCGCGCCGAGCCCGAGCCCGGGGAAGATCAGCGCGTTGTTGGCCTGCCCGATCCGGTACACGACCCCGTCCTGCTCGACCGGCCGGAACGGGCTGCCGGTGGCGATCAGCGCCCGCCCCTCCGTCCAGGCCAGCAGGTCGGCGGGGACCGCCTCGGCCAGGTCCGTCGGGTTGGACATCGGCAGCACGATCGGGCGCTCGGTGTGCGCGGCCATCGTACGGACGATCTCCTCGGTGAAGGCGCCGCCCTGCCCGGAGGTGCCGATCAGCACCGTCGGCCGGACCCGCTCGACGACCTCGGCCAGCGCGATGCCGCCCACCTTCTCGTCCCGCTGCCAGTCGGCGACCTCGGCGGCCGGGCGGGCGTACCCGACCTGGAAGTCGCGCAGCTCGTCCTGGTCCTCGGTGAGCAGGCCGTACCGGTCGACGGCGAAGATGCGGGCGCCGGCCTCCTCGGCGCTCAGCCCGTCGGCGACCATGGCGTCCCGCAGCTGGTCGGCGATGCCGATCCCGGCGGTGCCCGCGCCGAAGATCACCACCCGGTGCGCGCGCAGCGGGGTGCCGCTGGCCTTCACCCCGGAGAGCACGGCGGCCAGGTTGACGGCGCCGGTGCCCTGGACGTCGTCGTTGAAGGTGAACTCCTGCGGGCGGTAACGGTCCAGGATGCGGCGGGCGTTGGCGGGACCGAAGTCCTCCCAGTGCAGGAGGGCGCCCGGGAAGAGGCGGCGGGCGGTGGTGACGTAGGCGTCGATGAAGGCGTCGTACGTCTCCCGGTCGACGCGCGGGTGCCGGTTGCCGAGGTAGAGGGGGCTCTCCAGGAGTTCCTGCCGGTTGGTGCCGACGTCCAGCATGACCGCCAGGGTGCGGTTCGGGTCGATGCCGGCGGCGGCCGTGTACACGGCGAGCTTGCCCACCGAGATGTCGATGCCGCCCACGCCCCAGTCGCCGATGCCGAGGATCGCCTCGCCGTCCGTGGCGACGATCAGGTCCACGTCGTCGGGGCCGAGGCCGGCGGCGGTGAGCGCGCCCTCGATGTCCTCCGGCGCGTCCACCGACAGGTACACCCCGGCCGGGCGCCGGTACTCGAAGCTGTAGCGCTGGATCGCCCGGCCCACGGTCGGGGTGTAGACGATGGGCAGCATCTCCTCGAGGTGGTCGCAGAGCAGCCGGTAGAAGAGCACCTGGTTGCGGTCGTGCAGGGCGGTGAGGTTGACGTTCTTGGCCAGGTCGGTCGGCTGCGCCGCGTACTGCTGGTACGCCCGCTCGGCCTGCTGCTCCAGCGTCAGCACCGCCGGCGGCACCAGTCCCGTCAGACCCAGCTCGCGCCGCTCCTCGGGGGTGAAGGCGGTGCCCCGGTTCAGACGGGGCTGCGAGAGTACGGCCCTGCCGCGGTCGGTGGTCTCGACCCGCCCCTCGTCGGCGTTCCACTGGGTCGTCATGATCGGCTCCTCGTCACTTCCGGCGGATCGGTGCTCCCCACCAGCCTCGGCCGTGGCCGACACATACGTCCAATGCCTGAAAAGGCAGTGATCCATGCGTGAAAGACATGTATGCGAGCCCACCTGGGTGTACGGCGTCAGCCGCGCCGCGCGTTCGCGTAGGTGCGCTCCAGCGCCGCGACCGTGCTGAGGAAGTCGGCGCCCCGCAATCCGCGCAGGGTGTCCGTGGCCAGGCGGTCGAGGGTGGTCCACAGGTCGGCGACCGGGCGGCGGAGCGCCTCGCCGTCGGCGGTGAGGGAGACGACGACGGCCCGCCGGTCGTGCTCGGCGCGGGCGCGGGTGACCAGGCCGGCGTCCTCCATGCGGCGGATCGACCGCGAGACCGTGGAGTGGTCGAGCCCGACGGCCTGTTGCAACTCGGCCTGGGTCTGGCCGTCCCGGTCGAAGAGCCGCATGAGGATCAGCTCCTGGCCGGGGTGCAGGCCCAGCCTGAGCAGGAGTTCGGCACCGTAGCCGTGCAGTTCGCGGGAGAGCGCGAAGAGCCCGAAGCTGACCGGGGCGCGCTCGACGAGGCTGGGCCGGGGCATCACCGGGTCGGGCTTCGAGATGAGTTACGCGACGTTCGTGACCTTCGAGGACGGCCTGATCGTCAGGTACCGCGAGTACTGGAACCCGCTGGCGTTCCTCGAGGCGCTCGGCGGCCGCGCGTTCTAGGCCGCCGCCGTCGCCCCCCGGGTGGCCGGGCGGATCAGTCCCGACTCGTAGGCGAAGGTCACCGCCTGCACCCGGGCGCGGGCGCCGATCTTCGCGAGGACGTTGCTGACGTGCGTCTTCACGGTGGTCGGGGCGATGGACAGCCACTGCGCGATCTCGGCGTTGGTCCAGCCGGAGGCGACGGCGATCAGGACGTCGCGTTCGCGCCGGGTGAGGGCCCCGAGCCCCGCGGTGCGGGGGAGCGGGCGGACGGTGTGCTGCCGGCGGACGGCGTCGATGAGCGCCCGCGTCAGACCGGGCGTGATGACGGCGTCCCCGGTGGCCACCACCTGGATGGCCGCGGTCAGTTCCGCGGGGTCGGCGTCGTTGAGCAGGAAGCCGCCGGCTCCCGCGCGCAGCGCCGCCCAGGCGTCGGCCTCCCGGTCGGCGGCGGTCAGCACCAGCACCCGGGGGGCGGCCGGCTCCTCGCCGGGGAGCCCCGCGATACGGGTGACGCCGGCCGGACGGCTGATGCGCCGGACGGTGTCGATGACGTCCGCACGGGACAGCCTGCTGTCCATCACCACGACGTCGGGGCGGAGCGCGGCGCTCGCACGGATCGCCGCGTCACCGTCCGCCGCCTCCCCGACCACCGTCAGGCCGGGCTCGGCGGTCAGCAGCATCCGCAGGGCGAGGCGTTGGAGGGACTGGTCGTTGACGACGAGTACGGAGACCATGCCTGCCTTCTCCCTGCGGGGTTCCACGCGAGGTTCCATGCGAGGTCCGTTCCGTGAACGAAACTGTTTCGTTCACATGCTACGCCCGGATCCGCCGTCCTGGGAGAGTGGCTCCGCTCACTCGGCCCGGACGATCCGCGTCTCTGCCCTGAAGGCCCCGCTCACCGGGCAGGGACGAGCCCGGTGCCGTACGTACCGGTCCGGTCTCTCACTGCGGTTGACGTGCCTGCCTGCCGAGCGCCGCCAGGGCGATCCGCTGGGCCACCGGGTTCATGTCCTCGCCCTTCGCGTCGGTCGCGTTCACCGAGTAGACGAGCGTCCGGCTCAGGTCCCGGGTGCCGAGGACCAGGGCGTTGTACCCGTACCGGGCGCCCGACTTGAGCCAGTACACCTGCCCCTCGTACTCGAACCGCTGGAGCCCGGCGCTGTAGGTGGCCCCCGCGATGTGCGCCGGGACCGTGAACATCTCCGCCAGCTGCGGTCCCGGCGGCACGATCCGCCCGCGGAACAGGGAGGTCAGCAGCCGTTCCAGATCCGCCGTCGTGGAGATCATGTCCCCGGCGGCGAACCGGTCCGCCTGGTTCCAGTCGGTCACGTCCACGAGGGACGTGGTCCCGTCGGCCCGCGTCACCTTCTGGTAGCCGTGGTTGTGCGGGCCGCGGATGCGCGGGTCGGTGCCGGGGAAGTAGCTGTCCCGCATCCCGGCGGGGCGCAGCACGAGCCGGGTGACCTCGGTGGCGTACGACCGCCCGGTCACCTTCTCGATCAGCAGCCCGAGGACCGTGTAGTTGATGTTCAGGTAGTCCTGCCGGGCGCCCGGGGCGAACTCCGGTCCCTTCGCCACCGCCGACCGCACGACCTGCTGCGGGGTGAGCGTGTCGAACCGGTGCGCGTACTGCGCGTCGAAGGAGTCGCCCCAGCCGTCGCCGGCCCGGATGCCGCTGGTGTGGTTCAGCAGCTGCCGTACGGTGATGGGCGCGAAAGCCCCGGTGAACAGGCCCGGGAGGTAGTGCTGGACCGGGGTGCCCAGGTCGATGCGGCCCTGTGCGGCCAGTGCCAGCACGGCGGCCGCGGTCACCACCTTCGTCGTGGAACCGGCCCGGAAGCGGGCGTCCGGGTCCGCCGCCCGGCCCGTCGCCAGGTCGCGCACGCCCGCGCTTCCGCGCCAGACCCCGTCGGTGCCGCCGACCCGGACGAGTGCGGCGGTGGCGTCCGCGCTGGGCAGCCCGGTGATCGCGGCACGCAGCGCGGCCGCGGCGGGGAAGGCGGCCGATGTGGTGGACGCCGATGTGGTGGAGGCCGATGCGGGCAGGGCAGGGGCTGCCAGGGGGCCGGCCACGAGGACCAGGGCGAGGGAGGCGGTGAGGACGGTGGTCCGGGAGTGGACGCGCATACGTGGGCTCCAAGGGGGCGTCGGGTGACGGGCGCGTTCATCCTCCTGGCGCCCGGCGGCCGGCCGGATCCTCGGCGAGGAGGACGCGGATCCCTGATGTTCGTCCCGCCAACTTGCGCTACTCATAAGGGAGTTACCAGGGTTCGCCCGTAGGGGGGTGTCGGCGGCGGGTACCCCGGTGCGGAAAAAGTGTTATCCCGGAACGCCTCGCTCCGTCTCCACTCTGTGATCCCCGACATTGCCAAGCCCACCGCCCGGGCTGAGAGGGTGCGGTCATGAGGACGGACGTGCGGGTGCCGCGGCAGTGGCGGGCCACGGTCGCGGCCGCGCAGGCGGGTGACCGGCGGGCGCTGGACGAACTGGTCGAGGGCTGGCTGCCGTTGGTCTACAACGTCGTCGGCCGCGCCCTCAACGGCCATGCCGACGTCGACGACGTCGTCCAGGAGACCATGCTGCGTGCCGTCGGCAGCCTAGGCACCCTCCGCGACCCGGACAGCTTCCGGTCCTGGCTGGTGGCCATCGCCATGCGGCAGGTACGGGACCGGGCCCGCCGCAGACCGGAACGGAAACTGGACGAGCAGGTCCCGGACGGCACCGCCGACTTCGCCGAACTGACGGTGCTGCGCCTTCAGTTGGAGGGCCAGCGGCGGGAGGTCGCGGAGGCGGTGCGCTGGCTGGACCCGGAGGACCGGCAGTTGGTGTCGCTGTGGTGGCTGGAGGTCTCGGGCGAACTGACCCGCCGCGAACTGGCGGCGGCCGTCGGCATCAGCCGGCAGCACGCCGCCGTCCGCGTCCAGCGGTTGAAGGAAAGGCTGGAGACCTCACGCGGCATCGTGCGCGCGCTGGACGGGGCCTGCCCCGGGCTGCGCGAGCTGACCGCCCGCTGGGACGGGCGGCCCGACTCGGTCTGGCGCAAGCGGCTGGCCCGGCACATCCGGGGCTGCGGCTACTGCTCGGACAGCCGCGACTCCGTCGTACCGGCGGAACGGCTGCTCGCCGGAATCGCGCTGGTGCCCGTGCCGGTGGGCTTCACGCTGTCGCTGGCGCTCGGCGGGAAGACGGCGGTGGCGGCCTCGGTGACGTCCGCCGGGTGGTCGGCGAAGGTGCTCGGCGCGCTGACCAAACCGGCGGTGGCGGTGACGGCGGGGGCGACCATCGTGGCGGGCGGCGCGTACGTCGTCGTACAGACGCCGGGCGAGAGCGCGCCGCGTACGGCTGTGTCACCGACGGCGGTGGTCACCGACGGAGGGCCCGCGACGACCCGGCCGGCCACAGCCGCGCCGTCTCCTTCGGCCTCGCCGTCCCCGTCGCCGTCACCGTCGACGTCGGCGTCGGCGTCGGGCCGTGCCGGGGTCTACGGCTCGGTCGTCGACGCCGTCGACAGGGCGCCGGACCCGGACACCCGGCCGGGGGCGCTGCCGCACCGGCCCGAGTCGGGGATCACCAGTACGGGCGGGGCGCACGCCGTGCTGAACCACCGGGGAGACAGCGTCACCCTCAGCGGGCGGGGCTATGTGCTGGTCCGCTGGCAGATCTCACCGCAGTACCGGGCCGGGAGTCTGGTGATGCCGTCCTGGACCGGGTTGAAGGGGAAGCTCTTCCATGTGGCGTCCGGGGGCGGGCGGCGGATGGACGACCGGGTGAGCACCACGGACACCTCCGCGACGGGCATGGGCAACTCGGCGGTGGGCTACGCGGTGCTGCCGTCCGGCGCGCAGCAGATGTGGCAGAACGAGTACTTCTACGTCGACGGGAGTGTGTCGCTCACCGTGAACGAGCGGGGGGCGGACTACGGGTTGAGCGTGTTCCCGTCGTCGTGGGACGCGGTGGAGAAGGACGTGCTGTACGGACCGCCTGCCGGGGCGGTCCGGTACGGGCTGGTGCGGGACGACGGGACCGACGCGGCGCCGGTTCCGCAGTACGTGACGCGGAAGACGCCTGCCGACGCTTCGACCGTGCCCCAGCGTTCGCGGGTCTAGGGCGGGCCGGCGGGCGGGGCGTGGCTGGGGCGCCTCAGCGCAGCGCGTCGAGCAGGTCCACCCTGTTGGTCGTGATCGAGTCGACGCCCAGGTCCAGCAGGCGGCGCAGGGAGCGGCGGGTGTCCGGGGTCCAGCAGGAGACCAGGTGGCCGGCGCGGTGGACGTGTTCGGTCAGGGCGTGGTCGAGCAGGGTGAAGCGGTAGTTGAGGTAGCGGGGGCGGATCGCGTCCAGGACCACGGGGCGGACCGGGGCCAGCGTCGTGCGGGTCAGGGCGATCTCGGCCGCCGTGTCCGCCGCGCGCACCGCCAGCATCGACGGGGCGTCCCCGGTGTAGTAGACGCGGTCCGCCGCGCCGCACTCGCGGGCCACCGCCACGATCCTGGCCACCGCCCGCTCGCTCGGGGCCCCGGGCAGGTCGATCATCACCCGGCTGTCCTCCGTCGCCGCCAGCGCCTCGGCGAGCGTCGGGACACCGCCCTCCGTGAGACCGCGGACCTCGTCCGCCGACAGGGCGGTCAGCGGTCGGTCGTGTCCCCACAGCCGCTTGAGGGTGCCGTCGTGCAGGAGGACGGGGACGCCGTCACGGGTGAGGCGTACGTCGATCTCCACCGCGTCCGCGCCCCGGCGGAGCGCGGAACGCAGCGAGTCGAGCGTGTTCTCACGGAGACGGTAGGGGTCGCCGCGATGGGCCACGGCGGTCACGGTCTGCATGGGCCCATGTTCTCAGGGCCCGGCAGCGGTTCATCAGGGGGCGAGCCACGTCTTCGTGTACGTGTCGATCTCGGCCGATATCCTCGCCTTGCCCGGCTCGTCCAGGAAGGACGCCTCGACCGCGTTCTTGGCGAGGTCGGCGATGCCGCGCTCGTCCAGGCCGAGGAGGCGGGCGGCGACGACGTACTCGCTGTTCAGGTCCGTGCCGAACATCGGCGGGTCGTCCGAGTTGACCGTGACCAGGACACCGGCGTCCACGAAGGCCTTGATCGGGTGCTCCTCGAGGGTCCGGACCGCGCGCGTCGCGATGTTGGAGGTCGGGCACACCTCCAGCGCGATCCGGTGCTCGGCGAGGTGGGCGAGCAGCTTCGGGTCCTGCGCGGAGCTGGTGCCGTGGCCGATGCGTTCGGCGCCCAGTTCGCGCAGGGCGTCCCAGACCGTCTCGGGGCCGGTGGTCTCACCGGCGTGCGGGACGGAGTGCAGGCCGGCCGCGACCGCCTGGTCGAAGTACGGCTTGAACTGCGGCCGCGGTACCCCGATCTCGGGGCCGCCGAGCCCGAACGACACCAGGCCCTCCGGCCGGAGCCGGTCGTCGGTGGCGAGCCGCACCGTCTCCTCGGCGGCCTCCAGACCTGCCTCGCCGGGAATGTCGAAGCACCAGCGCAGGACGGTCCCGAACTCGGCCTCCGCCGCCTTCCGCGCGTCCTCGATCGCGTCCATGAAGGCCCGCGCGTCGATCCCGCGCCGGGTGGACGAGAAGGGGGTGATCGTCAGCTCGGCGTAGCGCACCTGCTGGCGGGCCAGCTCGCGGCCCACCTCGTAGGTCAGCAGCCGGACGTCCTCGGGCGTGCGGATCAGGTCGACGACCGACAGGTAGACGTCGATGAAGTGCGCGAAGTCGGTGAACGTGAAGTAGTCGACCAGAGCCTCGGGGTCGGTGGGCACCTTGGAGTCGGGGTGCCGGGCGGCCAGTTCCGACACGATGCGGGGGGAGGCGGAGCCGACGTGGTGGACGTGCAGTTCGGCCTTGGGCAGTCCGGCGACGAAGGCGTGCACATCGCGCAGGGCGGCGGGTTCGGCGTGGCGGTCGGTCAAGGGTTCCTCCCCGGAACGGCGCGGGGGGCCGCCGGCGGCCGCGGTACGGCCGCGAGCTCGCCCCTCGCGCGGTGATCGGCTGATCAGTGGTCCGGGGTCATGGTAGGCCGGACCGGCGTCCGACGTGCTCGGGCCGTAGCATGACGGCGGCACGCGTGAGGGACACGTCGGGGAGACGTGGGGGAGACGTGGGGGAGAGGGGACATCGCGAGATGGCTGACGAGGCGCCTGAGGCTCCGAGGATACGGCTGGACAAGGGAGCGGACGCGGCGGAGGGAGCCGGGCCGGCGGCGGACCCCGCGGCGGCCGGCGACACCTCGCGCGCGTGGCCGGCCCCCGCGACCCCGGGCGGCCCCGGCGAGACGGTGCTGTCGGTCGGGCCGGGGGCCCCGGGACCGGCCGAGCCGACCGTCCATGACGTGCCCACCGGGCCGTCGGTCCACGACCAGCGGACGGTCGCCGCGGTACCGGGCGCCGAGGTGCCCGCCGACGCGGCGCCCCAGGCCTGGGCCAACCCCTTCGCGGCCCCCTCCGACACCCCTCCGCCGCCCGCCGCCAATCCCTTCGCGGCGCCGTCCCAGTCCGCTCTGCCGCCCGCCAACCCCTTCGCGGCGCCCGGTCCCCAGGCCGCGCCGAGCCCTTACGCCCCGCCCGCCCCGCCGCAGGGCGTGGCCGTACCGCCTCCTCCGATAGCCCCGGACGGCCCCGGGCAGGTGCCGTACGGCTACCCCGGCGCACCGGCTCCCGGCCCGGTGCCGGCGGCCCCGGGCTACGGCTACCCCGGTCCGCCACTGCCGTCGTACCCGGGTGGCCCCGGCGGGTACGGAGGCTGGCCCGGTGCGCAGCTCACGCCCAACAACGGGATGGGCACGGCCAGCATGATCACCGGGATCGTCAGTGCCATCGGGTTCTGCATGGTGCCGGTCGCCGTGGTGACGGGGGTGCTGGCGATCATCCTCGGCGTGCTCGGGCGGGCGCGGGTCAGGCGCGGGGAGGCCACGAACGCCGGACAGGCGCTGGCCGGGATCATCTGCGGGGCGGCGGGGCTGGTCCTGACCGCCGCGTTCATCGCCCTGATCGTCTTCGCCGGCTCCCAGGACTAGCCACCTCCCAGGACTAGCCGGCTCGCGGGGCTGGCCGGCTCCCAGGACTAGCCGGCTCCCAGGACTAGCTGGCTCGCGGGGCTGGCCGGCTGACGGGGCTGGCCGGCTCCCAGGGCCTCCCCACCGTCTGCCGCCCCGCCTCCCCTACGCCGGGCCGGGCCCGTCCGTCGTCAGGCGCTCTCTCGCTGCCATCAGCGCGAATCCCAGCAGGTTCGACCCCTGCCACCTGGCCGGGTCGTCGGCCCCCTCGTCCGTCGCCGCCAGGCCGATCCCCCACACCCGGTCCACCGGGCTCGCCTCCACCAGGACCCGGTCGCCGGTCGCCAGCAGGAAGTCGCGGAGCGCGTGGTCGGCCGTGAACTTGTGCACGCTGCCCTCGGTCACGATCCCGAGGCGTTCCCGCTGCCACACCGCCTCGTCGAAGCCCCGGACCAGCCGGCCCGCCTTCTTGGCCTCGGCGGGATGTCCCGCCGCCAGGATCCGGCGCTCCGCCTCCGGGTCCGCGAAAAGCCTCGCCTTGCCTGCCATCATCCAGTGCTCGGCCGTCGCGTACTCGACACCGTCGACCACGAAGGGTGACGGCCACCACTGACTCAGACAGCTCGCCGAGACCTGCCCGTCCGGCCTCGGGCGGTGCCCCCAGAAGTGCAGGTATTTGATCCTGGCCCCCGCCCGGACCGCCCTGATCAGGGCTTCCACAGAATCGATCCTCGCCATGCACGCCAGTCTGGCAGGCACCACTGACACTCCGTCCCGCCTTTCCGGTTCCCACTCGACACCTGGTCGACAGATTCCGTCGCGTAACCAAAAGGCAACAACGGAATCACTTGTTGGACTCCCCTTGCTCTGTCAGGATCGGCAGTCAAATCCAGCTGGAGCTACGCCACCCACCCCTCGGGACGGGTACACGGCGGAGGAGAAGCGACATGGACAACCCGGGCACCGCCACCCCGGAGACCTTCCCCGCGCAGGAGCGGCTCGCCGGCGGCGCGCAGTACATCGCGGGACGGTTCACCAAGGGCACGTCAGGCCGTACGCACGCGGTCGTCGACCCGGCCACCGGCACGGACGTGTACACGTACGAGCTGGCCGGTACGGCGGACGTCGACGCCGCCGTGGCCGCCGCCCGCGACGCCTTCCCCGGCTGGGCCGGAGCTACCCCCGGCGAGCGGTCGGACGCGCTGCACCGGTTCGCCGCCGTGCTCGCCGACCGCGCCGAGGAGTTCGCCCGCGCCGAGTCCCTGCAGTGCGGCAAGCCGCTGAAGCTGACCCGCGAGTTCGACGTGCCGGGGACCATCGACAACACCGCGTTCTTCGCGGGCGCCGCCCGGCACCTCCAGGGACAGGCGGCCGGCGAGTACTCCGGCGACCACACCTCGTACGTACGCCGTGAGCCCATCGGTGTCGTCGGGTCGATCGCGCCCTGGAACTACCCGCTCCAGATGGCCGCCTGGAAGATCCTCCCGGCGATCGCCGCAGGCAACACCGTCGTGCTCAAGCCTGCCGAGCTGACCCCGCTCACCTCCCTGCTCTTCGCGGAGGCCGCCACCCTCGCCGGGATCCCCGACGGTGTGATCAACATCGTCACCGGGACCGGAAAGGAGGCCGGTGAGCACCTCGTCGGCCATCCCGACGTCGCCATGACCTCCTTCACCGGCTCCACCGGCGTCGGCAAGCGGGTCGCGGAGGTCGCCACGGCGACCGTCAAGCGGCTCCACCTGGAGCTCGGCGGCAAGGCACCCTTCGTGGTCTTCGACGACGCCGACCTGGAGGCCGCCGTCCACGGGGCCGTCGCGGGTTCGCTCATCAACACCGGGCAGGACTGCACCGCCGCCACGCGCGCGTATGTGCAGCGGCCGCTCTACGAGGCCTTCGTGGAGCGGACCGCCGCGCTGATGGAGACCGTCCGGCTCGGTGACCCGTTCGCCCCCGGCACCGACCTCGGGCCGCTGATCTCGCACGCGCAGCGGGACCGCGTCGCCGGGTTCGTGGAGCGGGCGCGCGGCTACGCGCGCGTGGTGACCGGCGGCGAGCCGCCCCAGGACGAGCTCAAGAGCGGCGCCTACTACCGGCCCACCCTGATCGCCGACGCACCGCAGGACAGCGAGATCGTCCAGGCCGAGATCTTCGGGCCCGTGCTGGTCGTCCTGCCGTTCGACAGTGATGATGAGGGCATCCGGCTGGCCAACGACACCCCGTACGGACTGGCCGCCTCCGCGTGGAGCGGCAGTGTCTACCGGGCCAACCGAGCGACCCGCGAGATCAAGGCGGGGTGCGTATGGGTCAACGACCACATTCCGATCATCAGCGAGATGCCGCACGGCGGCTACAAGGCGTCCGGCTTCGGCAAGGACATGTCGGTGTACTCGTTCGAGGAGTACACCCAGGTCAAGCACGTAATGTTCGACAACACGGCGGTGGCCCGGAAGGACTGGCACCGCACGATCTTCGGGGACCGATAGTCATACCTCCGGCCGCTCGGTGAACGGCCGTCTTCCCGAAAGGGCATCAAGCGCATGAGGCAGTACGAGCCCGACCGCCCTACCCCGGTCGAAATGGCCGCCATCCGGCGCGGCCTCCGCACCGGCCGGGCCGCCCTGGGCCGCCGTTCGTTCCTCGGCGGCGCGCTCGCGGTGGGCGGTGCCGGGGCGCTGAGCGCCTGCGGAATCCCCGCGGCAGGCAAGACCCAGGGCGGTGTCTCCGCCGACGACCACTCGGCACAGGAGAAGGTGGTCAACTTCTCCAACTGGCCCGAGTACATCGACGTGGACGACAGCGGCAAGACCCACCCCACGCTGGACGAGTTCCGCAAGCGGACCGGCATCACCGTCAAGTACACCGAGGACATCAACGACAACGACGAGTTCTTCGGCAAGATCCAGCCGCAGCTCGCCGCCGGCCAGGACACCGGCCGGGACCTGATCGTCCTCACCGACTGGCTGGCCGCCCGGATGATCCGGCTCGGCTACGTCCAGCAGCTGGACGCGTCCAACCTGCCGCATGCCTTCGCCAACCTGTCGGACCAGTTCCGCAGCCCCGACTGGGACCCGGGCCGCGCCTACTCGTACCCCTGGCAGGGCATCTCCACCGTCGTCGCCTTCAACAAGAAGGCACTGAACGGCGTCGAGGTGAAGTCGGTCTCCGACCTGCTCGACAACCCCGCGCTCAAGGGCCGGGTCGGACTGCTGACGGAGATGCGCGACACCGTCGGCATGACCATGCTCGACATGGGCATCGACCCGGCGAAGTTCACCGACGACGACTACGACGCGGTGATCGCCCGCCTCCAGAAGGCCGTCGACAAGGGGCAGATCCGCCGCTTCACCGGCAACGACTACACCTCTGACCTCAGCAAGGGCGACCTCGCCGCCTGCGTCGCCTGGGGTGGTGACATCGTGCAGCTCCAGGCCGACAACCCGGACGTCGCCTACGTCCTCCCGGACAGCGGCTACATGACGTCGACCGACAACCTGATGATCCCCAACAAGGCACGTCACAAGACGAACGCCGAGCGGCTCATCGACTTCTACTACGAGCCCCAGCCGGCCGCGGAACTCTCCGCCTACGTCAACTACGTCAGCCCGGTCGCGGACGTGCAGCCGTACCTCGCCAAGATCGACAAGGGGGCGGCGAGCAACCCGCTGATCGTCCCCGACAAGGCCATGCAGGCCAAGTCCCATGCCTTCCGGGCGCTCAGCTCGAAGGAAGAGACGGCCTACCAGCAGAAGTTCGCGAAGCTCACAGGGGCGTGACGACACCATGACGAAAGACAGCAGCGGCGACGTCCGCCTCACCGGCATCGGCAAGACCTACGACAACGGTTTCACGGCCGTACAGCCGATGGACCTGACCGTGCCGCAGGGCTCCTTCTTCGCCCTCCTCGGTGCCTCGGGCTGCGGCAAAACCACCACCCTGCGCATGATCGCGGGACTGGAGGAGCCGACCAGCGGCACCGTGCACCTCGGCGACCAGGACGTCACCCATCTGCCGCCCTACAAGCGGCCGGTGAACACGGTCTTCCAGTCCTACGCCCTCTTCCCGCACCTCGACATCTTCGAGAACGTCGCCTTCGGCCTGCGCCGGCGCGGCATCAAGAGCGTGAAGAAGCAGGTCGAGGACATGCTGGAGCTGGTCCAGCTCGGCGAGCAGGCCCGCAAGAAACCGCATCAGCTCTCCGGTGGCCAGCAGCAGCGGGTCGCGGTGGCCCGCGCGCTCATCAACCACCCCAAGGTGCTGCTCCTCGACGAGCCGCTCGGCGCCCTCGACCTGAAGCTGCGCCGGCAGATGCAGCTGGAGCTCAAGCGCATCCAGACCGAGGTCGGCATCACCTTCGTGCACGTCACGCACGACCAGGAGGAGGCCATGACCATGGCCGACACGGTCGCCGTGATGAACGCGGGGCGCGTCGAGCAGCTCGGCTCGCCGGCCGACCTCTACGAGAACCCGAACACCACGTTCGTGGCGAACTTCCTCGGCACCTCGAACCTGATCGAGGCCGAGGTCGACACGAAGAGCGGGGACGACATCGTCCTCAAGGCCGGCGGCGGGAAGCTGGTGCTCCCCGAGGCGCGATGTTCGGCGCCGACCACGACCGGCGGCAAGGTGCTGGTCGGGATCCGGCCCGAGAAGATCTCCCTCACCCACGCGGACGACGCCGGCTCCATCCCCGAGGGCCGCAACCGCATCACCGGCAAGGTCGCCGACGCCAGTTTCATCGGCGTCTCCACGCAGTACGTCATCGACAGCCCGGTCTGCGACGAGTTCGCGGTGTACGTGCAGAACATCGAGCGCGACGGACGGCTCGTCCCCGGCGCCGACGTCGTCCTGCACTGGAGCCCCGCCCACACCTTCGGTCTCGACGCCGCCCAGGACATCGACGCCGGCACCGAGGAGGAGGCCGCCTGATGGCCACGCTCTCCGAGGCGCCGCCGCCCCTGGCGCCCGCCGAACCCGGGACGAAGAAGCCACCGCGCAAGCGGGGCCGGCTCACGCCCTACTGGCTGCTGCTGCCCGGCATCCTGTGGCTGGTCGTCTTCTTCGCGCTGCCGATGATCTACCAGGCGTCCACGTCCGTGCAGACGGGCTCCCTGGAAGAGGGCTACAAGGTCACCTGGCACTTCGCGACCTACTGGGACGCGCTGAGCGAGTACTGGCCGCAGTTCCTGCGGTCCGTCTTCTACGCGGCCGCGGCCACGGTCCTGTGTCTGCTGCTCGGCTACCCGCTGGCGTACCTCATCGCCTTCCGCGCCGGGCGCTGGCGGAACCTGATCATGATCCTGGTGATCGCGCCGTTCTTCACCAGCTTCCTGATCCGCACCCTGGCCTGGAAGACGATCCTCGCCGACAACGGTCCGGTCGTGCACGTACTGAACTCGCTGCACGTCCTGAGCGTCACCGACTTCCTCGGCTGGACGGCCGGCGACCGCGTGCTCGCCACACCGCTGGCCGTCGTCTGCGGTCTGACGTACAACTTCCTGCCGTTCATGATCCTGCCGCTCTACACCTCGCTGGAGCGGATCGACGGCAGGCTGCACGAGGCGGCCGGCGACCTGTACGCCAAGCCGTGGACGACGTTCCGGAAGGTCACCTTCCCGCTGTCGATGCCGGGCGTGGTCTCCGGCACGCTGCTGACCTTCATCCCGGCGGCCGGTGACTACGTCAACGCCGAACTCCTCGGCTCGACCGACACCCGCATGATCGGAAACGTGATCCAGACGCAGTTCCTGCGGATCCTGGACTACCCGACGGCGGCCGCGCTGTCCTTCATCCTCATGGCCGCGATCCTCGCCATGGTCACGATCTACATTCGCCGGTCCGGGACGGAGGATCTGGTCTAAATGCCCTTCGTCAAGTGGCTCAAGAAAAACCTCGTCGTCATCGCGGGACTGCTGACCCTCGGATATCTCCTCCTTCCGAACGTCATCGTCACGGTGTTCTCCTTCAACAAACCGAAGGGGCGCTTCAACTACGAATGGCAGCAGTTCTCGCTCGACGCCTGGAAGCAGCCGTGCGGGGTCGCCGACATGTGCGGCTCGCTCTCCATCAGCCTCCGGATCGCCGCCCTGGCGACGATCGGCGCCACCCTGCTCGGCACGATGATCGCCTTCGCCCTGGTCCGCTACCGCTTCCGGGCGCGCGGCGCGGTGAACTCGCTGATCTTCCTGCCGATGGCGATGCCCGAGGTGGTGATGGCGGCCTCGCTGCTCACCCTGTTCCTCAACATGGGCGCCCAGCTGGGCTTCTACACCATCCTGATCGCCCACATCATGTTCTGCCTCAGCTTCGTCGTCACCGCGGTCAAGGCGCGCGTGATGTCGATGGATCCGCGCCTGGAGGAGGCGGCCCGGGACCTCTACGCCGGACCGGTGCAGACGTTCGTCCGGGTCACGCTCCCCATCGCGGCCCCCGGAATCGCGGCGGGCGCGCTGCTCTCCTTCGCGCTCTCCTTCGACGATTTCATCATCACCAATTTCAACGCGGGCTCCACCGTCACCTTCCCCATGTTCGTCTGGGGTTCGGCGCAGCGCGGCACGCCCGTCCAGATCAACGTCATCGGTACGGCCATGTTCCTGGTCGCCGTACTGTTCGTGCTGGCATCGATGCTCATCAACAACCGCCGCAACAGGCAAAAGGCATAAGCCTTTAATTGACTCTGTAGGGAGTTGAAAATCATGGCCCCGAGCGCCATGAGCCGTCAGGCAGATTGGACCAGGTCTCTTTCTGAAGCACAGCCGGTCGCGTACTGGCTCGAAGACCCCGGCAAGCCCCACCCCGAGCCCGCGCTCACCGGCGCCGACATCTGCGACCTGCTGGTCGTGGGCGGTGGCTACAGCGGACTGTGGACCGCGCTCAACGCCAAGGAGCGCGATCCGGGGCGCGAGGTGGTCCTGCTGGAAGGCCACGAGGTGGGCTGGGCCGCCTCGGGCCGCAACGGCGGCTTCTGTGCCGCCTCCCTCACCCACGGGCTGCCCAACGGGCTGGCCCGCTGGCCCGAGGAGATCTACCGCCTGGAGGAGCTGGGCCGGCGCAACCTCGACGAGATCGAGGCCGCCGTCGCCCGGCACGGCATCGACTGCGAGTTCGAGCGCACCGGCGAGATCGACGTCGCCACCGAGACCTACCAGGCCTGGGAGCTGCGCGACTGGCACAAGGAGCTGGAACGGCGGGGCCTTGCGGACGACATCGAGTTCCTCGACGCCGACGCGGTGCGCGCCCAGGTGGCCTCCCCCACCTTCGAGGCCGGACTGTGGGACCGGCGGGGCGTGGCCATGCTCAACCCGGCCAAGCTCGCCTGGGGCCTCAAGCAGGCCTGCCTCGCGCTCGGCGTCCGGGTGTACGAGCACACGCCCGCCCTCGACCTGAAGGCGTACGGCGCCGGCATGGCCGTACGCACGCCCTACGGGGCGATCCGTGCCCGGCAGGTCGCGCTCGGCACCAACATCTTCCCGAACCTGGTCAGGCGGGTCCGCGCCTACACCGTCCCGGTCTACGACTACGCCCTGATGACCGAACCGCTCACCGCCGAGCAGCTCGGCGCGATCGGCTGGAAGAACCGGCAGGGCCTCGGGGACTCCGCCAACCAGTTCCACTACTTCCGGCTCTCCGCCGACAACCGCATCCTGTGGGGCGGTTACGACGCGATCCACCATTACGGCGGCCGGGTCCGCCGCGAGTACGACGACCGTCCGGAGACGTACGCCAAGCTCGCCGGGCACTTCTTCACCTGCTTCCCGCAGCTGGAGGGCGTCCGCTTCAGCCACGCCTGGGGCGGCGCGATCGACACCTGCTCCCGTTTCTCGGCGTTCTTCGGCACCGCGCACCAGGGGAAGGTGGCGTACGCGGCCGGGTACACCGGTCTCGGCGTCGGCGCGACCCGCTTCGGCGCCGACGTCATGCTGGACCTGCTGGCGGGGGAGGAGACCGAGCGCACCCGCCTGGAGATGGTCCGCAAGAAACCGCTGCCGTTTCCGCCCGAGCCGTTCGCCTGGACGGGCATCGCCCTCACCAAGTGGTCCCTGGCCCGCGCGGACGCGCATGGCGGGCGCCGGAACCTGTGGCTCAGGGCGATGGACCGGCTGGGTCTCGGCTTCGACAGCTGACCGCCCGGCATGTGATCCAGGTCACTTGAAAAAGGCGGCCAAACCCGCGTAATGCCCCTGGAGGACCTCCCTCTCTCCTCGTGGACGCGACACCCGCGTCCGCGAGCGGATCGGGAGGTCTTCTTGATGACTGGGGCGAAGACGGCGGTCGAGTGGCTGGCATCCGTCGCACCGGACCCCGAGTCCTGCCGGCGGGAGTGGGAGCGCAACCCCCTGGGGGTCGCGCTGCTGCCCGCCGGCCGGGCCTGGGACGTGCTGATCCTGCCGGGCGGGCTCGGCTATCCCACCCTTGACGTGCTCACCCGCGTCCTCGACCAGCCGGGGCCCGTGCTGGTCGACTTCGGGGACAACCGGGTGGGGTTCTTCGTGCCGCCGGGAACGGCCGCGCGGTGGCTCGGCACGGGGATCAGGACGGCGGGTGCCGGTACCTGGATCGTGGTGCCGTACCCCGGGCGGGCGACCCGTGGTGTGCGCTGGCTGGTGGCGCCGGACGGATCGGGGACGCTGACGGATCCGGCGTTGCTGGAGCTGGCCATGCACGAGGCTGCCGCCGGCTTGGCCGACGAATAGGCGTTGCTGTGCTCGGTCGGCTGCGGCGGCGTCGTGGCTGGTCGCGCAGTTCCTCCCCCAGCCTCCGGCCGGGGGTACCCCCAGCGCCCCCGACGGGGCGCTGTCCTTGCCGTCTGGCAGACCGTTGCTGTGGCCTTGACAAGTGAATTGGTCTGGACCAAGTTGTGTGCGGTCGCATCCTCCAAATCCCCCATGTTCGGAGGCACTTGTGGTTCGCGCGAGACCTTTTCTCACCCTGCTCACGGCTCTGTTGCTGGCTCTGCCCGGTGTCACCGCGCTCTCGTCGGCCGCCCGTGCGGCCGACGCGGACCTCGTCGTCAACGGCGGCTTCGAGTCCGGCCTGAGCGGCTGGAGCTGTACGGCGGCCACGACGGTCGGCTCGCCCGTGCACAGCGGCGGCTCGGCGCTCCAGGCCACCCCGGCCGGCAGCGACTACGCCCAGTGCGCGCAGACGGTGACCGTGCAGCCGGGTGCGCAGTACACCCTGTCCGGCTACGTCCGCGGCTCCTACGTCTACCTGGGCGCGAGCGGCACCGGCACCACCGACGTCTCCACCTGGACCCAGTCCGCCCCCGACTGGCAGAAGCTCACCACCACCTTCACCACCGGCGCCTCGACGACCAGGGTGACGATCTACACCCACGGCTGGTACGGCACCGGCGCCTACTACGCCGACGACGTCTCACTGGTGGGCCCGGGGGGCTCCACGGGCCAGCCGCCCGCCGCGCCCGCCGGCCTGAAGGCCGGCACGATCACCTCCTCCAGCGTGGCCCTTTCCTGGACCGCGGTCACCGGTGCCACCGGTTACGCGGTCTACCGGGACGGGACCAAGGTCCAGACGGTGACCGGGACTTCGGCCACCGTGAGCGGGCTCTCCGCCGCGACGGCGTACAGCTTCCAGGTCACCGCCGTGAACGCAGCGGGGGAGTCACCGAAGTCGGCCGCGGTGACCGCCACGACCACCACCGGCTCCTCCGGCGGCTCCACCGGCCTGCCCACCCACGCCCTGGCCGGCTACCTGCACGCCTCCTTCGCCAACGGCTCCGGCTACACCCGGCTCGCCGACGTCCCGGACAGCTGGGACGTCATCGACCTGGCCTTCGGTGAGCCGACCTCCACCACCTCCGGGGACATCCGCTTCAACCGCTGCCCGGTGACGGAGTGCCCGAACGTCGAGTCCGACGCCGACTTCAAGGCGGCGGTCAAGGCCAAGCAGGCGGCCGGCAAGAAGGTGCTGATCTCCATCGGCGGCGCCAACGGCCAGGTGCAGCTGACCACCACCGCCGCCCGCGACACCTTCGTCTCCTCGGTGTCGAACATCATCGACACCTACGGACTGGACGGCCTGGACATCGACTTCGAGGGCCACTCGCTCTCCCTGGACGCGAGCGACACCGACTTCAGGAACCCGACCACCCCGGTGATCGTGAACCTGATCTCGGCCCTGAAGACCCTGAAGGCGAAGTACGGCTCGAAGTTCGTGCTGTCCATGGCACCCGAGACCTTCTTCGTGCAGATGGGCTACCAGTACTACGGCACCGGCAAGTGGGGCGGCCAGGACCCGCGCTGCGGGGCGTACCTCCCGGTCATCTACGCCCTCCGCGACGACCTGACCCTGCTGCACGTCCAGGACTACAACTCGGGCTCGATCATGGGCCTCGACAACCAGTACCACTCCATGGGCGGCGCCGACTTCCACATCGCCATGACCGACATGCTGCTCACCGGGTTCCCGGTGGCGGGTGACGCCAACAACGTCTTCCCGCCGCTGCGCCCGGACCAGATCGCGATCGGCATGCCGGCCTCGGTCAACGCGGGCAACGGCTACGTGGCCCCGGCCGAGGTCACCAAGGCCCTGGACTGCCTGACGAAGAAGGCGAACTGCGGCTCGTACGCGACCCACGGCACCTGGCCCGCGCTGCGTGGCCTGATGACCTGGTCGGTCAACTGGGACCGCTACTCGAACTGGGAGTTCCAGAAGAACTTCGACGCCTACTTCGGCTGAGCAGCAGCGTCAGGGCGGTCAGCATGACCGTGCCCAGGCACCAGGCCGCCACCACGTCCAGCGGCCAGTGCCAGCCGCGGCGGACCAGGCCGTAGGAGACGCCGAGGACCAGGGCCGCGCAGATCCCGACGGTCAGCCGGCGGGCTCTCGCGGAGGCCAGCCAGGGGAGGAGGACCAGGGTCGCGGAGCCGTACGCGATCGCCGCCGTCGTCGTGTGACCCGAGGGGAAGTAGCCGACCGCCGGGGGCACCACCGGTGTCCCCGGCCGGGCGGTCCACTCCTTGAGGGGGACGACGACCGCGGGGACCAGGGCCATCAGGACGGCGGCCGCGGCCGGCGGCAGCCACCAGCGGTCTGTACCGGTGGCACGGCCGCGCCGGGCGACGTGGGCGAGGACGACCACCAGGACCGGGACCGCGACCTGGACGTTCCCGAGGTCGGAGAGGAGTTCGGAGAACCGGTCCGGGTGGACGAGTGCGCCGCTCAGGCGGCTGTCCAGGCGCAGCAGGGGGCCGTGCGCCACGACCTGCCAGGTGATCAGCGCGAACAGGACGGCCGGCAGGGCCACGAGTCCTGTGAGGAGAAGGAGAAGGAAGGAGGTCGGCCGCCCCGGAACAGGGGGGGTGGTTCCGGGGCGGCCGTCCGGATCGGAACGCCGCACGCCCCGGGGGGTTTGGGGCGGGCGACCGTCCGATCGGTGAGGAGATCCGGAGCCGGAGGCCCCGGTTGTGTGCGCGAGGGCACGACCAGGTCGAAGCTGGGGAGGCCCCGGCCTGAGATCGCCCACAGTCCCCTGTGGGCGGGGTGTATCTCTCATCTGGGTAGAACCTACGGCAGGGGGCGGTGCGGCGACAGGCAGAATCGGGTCCCGTCATCCACCTCGCACACGTTCTTCACACGGCCTGACGGCCGCCGCCCCGGCCTCCCGCATCACACCAGGTGGGAGGGGTGGGGCCGGTGCGGCACAAGGGTTCGAGACCCTTGGAGCCGACTGCGGGAACCCTGTGGCTCAGATCCGCGCGAAGGCCTGCTCGATGATGTCGAGGCCCTCGTTGAGGAGGTCCTCGCCGATCACCAGCGGGGGCAGGAAGCGCAGCACGTTGCCGTAGGTGCCACAGGTCAGGACCAGCAGGCCCTCCTGGTGGCAGGCCTTGGTGAGGGCGGCGGTCGCCTCCGGGTTCGGCTCCTTGGTGGCGCGGTCCTTGACCAGCTCGATGGCGATCATCGCGCCCCGGCCGCGCACGTCACCGATGACGTCGAACTTCTCGGCCATGGCGGTCAGGCGCGGCTTCATGATCGCCTCGATGGCCTTCGCCTTGCCGTTGAGGTCGAGCTCCTTCATCGTCTCGATGGCGCCGAGCGCACCGGCGCAGGCGACCGGGTTGCCGCCGTAGGTGCCGCCGAGGCCGCCCGCGTGGGCGGCGTCCATGATCTCGGCGCGGCCGGTGACGGCGGCCAGCGGCAGACCGCCCGCGATGCCCTTGGCGGTGGTGATCAGGTCGGGGACGATGCCCTCGTCCTCACACGCGAACCACTGACCCGTACGGCAGAACCCGGACTGGATCTCGTCCGCGACGAAGACGATCCCGTTGTCCTTCGCGAACTGGCTGATCGCCGGCAGGAAGCCCTTCGCGGGCTCGATGAAGCCGCCCTCGCCGAGCACCGGCTCGATGATGATCGCGGCCACGTTGTCCGCGCCGATCTGCTTGCTGATCTGGTCGATGGCCTGCTTGGCGGCCTCCGGACCGGCGTTCTCCGGGCCGGTGGGCCAGCGGTAGCCGTACGCCACCGGAACGCGGTACACCTCGGGCGCGAACGGGCCGAAGCCGTTCTTGTACGGCATGTTCTTCGACGTCAGCGCCATGGTGAGGTTGGTGCGGCCGTGGTAACCGTGGTCGAAGACGACCACGGCCTGCCGCTTGGTGTACACACGCGCGATCTTGACGGCGTTCTCGACGGCCTCGGCGCCGGAGTTGAACAGCGCGCTCTTCTTCGCGTGGTCGCCGGGGGTCAGCTCGGCGAGCGCCTCGGCCACCTCGACGTACCCCTCGTACGGCGTGACCATGAAACAGGTGTGGGTGAAGTCAGCCAGCTGTGCGCTCGCCCGGCGTACGACGGCCTCGGCGGAGGCGCCCACGCTGGTCACCGCGATACCGGAACCGAAGTCGATCAGGCGGTTGCCGTCGACGTCCTCGATGATGCCGCCGCCCGCGCGCGCGGTGAACACCGGCAGCACGGAACCGACGCCCTGCGCGACCGCGGCGAGACGGCGGGTCTGCAGCTCCTGCGACTTGGGGCCGGGGATGGCGGTGACGACGCGGCGCTCCTGCGGAAGTGCGGTCATGAGGGCTCCCTGATGAATCGTGCGAACCGGTGCGTTCCGGGCTGCGAACCGAGTGTTCCCCCCGGTGACTCCGGTGGTGCGTTTTCGGACGCTTTCCTTCTTTCTTCGCAGGCTAGGGCCGGGTGTGGAGGGTGGGCATGCTCCATGTGGGCGTTGTCGGCGGGTGACGTTGTCCGTGGTGGACATAGTGAAGGGGGAGGTGCGGGGCCCGGCCGGGGGGCTCCTCGGCCGCGTAAGCGGTGAACTCCCTTGGTGGGAGCGTTAGATTGGCCGCTGACGGTGGACGGAACGGCTGGTCAGGGAGCGAGAGCGATGGACAGCGACGGGACGCGGGACGCCCGGGGCACGCATGCCAATCCTGTACCGCGTCCGGCGGGGCCGCAGGACGCGGGCGCGGTGCCGGCCGAGGCGTCCGCCGTGCCGGCCGGTGCCGCCGCGGTGCCGCCGCGGCCGACGGCGCCGCCGACGGTGCCTCCGCTGCCGGACGGCTCGGCCTTCCTCAGCTGGCTCCGCACCCCCCGCCCGGAGGCGGCCCCGGGGGTGTGGCGGTTCGGGTACCGGGCGCGGTTGAAGGAAGAACCCGACGAACTGCCCACGCGGCAGCTGCTCAGCGGCGCCTTGATCGCCTTCTTGGTGGGGTGGCTCATCTGGTCGCTGCTGACGCACGGCTATCTGGGTATGTGGTGGGGCCTGCCGTTCCGGCTGCTCGTCCCCGACTCCTGGCAGGGTGGTCACAGCAAGCTGGGACCGACCTTCACACCACTCGTCTACAAGGGTTATGAGTACCTTGTTGCCATTGCCATCATGGCCGTGGTGGGGAAACTCGGCAGGTGGGGAGAGGTGTGGAGGCGTTTTGTGGCACCCCGTGTAAAGCCTGCGGTGTCGCATCATGAGCCCCTGACGCCGGCGGAGGATCCCGCGGAATGGCCCCATCTCCGCGCGGCCGGTGCGTACGAGGCTGCCGAGCGGCTGGCCGGGGAGGCCCGGGGCGGGCTGATGCGGGACGTGGACCATGCCCGGATCGCCCGCGCCTGGCAGGGCGTGCAGAGCGGCCGGCACGGCCTGGCCGCCTTCTCCGCCGCCGTCGTCAAGGACGGCGCCGCCGCCTGCGCACACCCCTCCGGCGAGCGCGACCTGCCCGCCAGGCACGCCCGGCACGACCTGGTCACCGGCCAGGTCCGGCTCGGCACCACGGCCGACGACCCCCGCAACCCGTACCACTACCGCGGCACCGGCCTCGCCCTCGGCCCCGAGCTGCTCGGCACCTCGCTGCTCGCCGTCGGCCCGGCCGGCTCCGGCAAGACCGGCTCCCTGGTCCGCCCGCTCGCCGAGTCGCTGTGCCTGCACGCGCTCGCCGGCCGCGCCTCCGTGGTCGTCGTCGGCGCGGCCGGCGCGGGACTGGGACCGGCCGACTCCTACGACGTCGTCGTCCGCATCGCCCACCCCGACTCCGTCTACGACCTCGACCTGTACGGCGGCACCACCGACCCCGACGAGGCCGCCGCCATACTCGCCGAGGCCCTCGTCGGCGACCTCGCCGACCCGCATCCCGGCAGCGACAGCCGCCGCTCCACCACCGTCCTCGCCCAGCTGCTCGGCCCCTTCAAGGCGGTCCACGGCCGTTTCCCGTCCGTGCCCGAACTCCGTCAGCTGCTGGACGGAGCGGCCGGCCCGCTGGCCGCGCTCCGCAAGGCGCTGACGGTCACGGGCCACGAGTCCCTGCTGCGCGAACTCGACGCGCGGGAACGGCAGATGGGCCACCCGGGCGACGTCGGCGCGGTCCTCGCCGACCGCATCGCGCTGCTCGACCGCCCCGCCTTCGCCGGCTTCTTCGACACCTCCGGGCAGACCCGCCCGTTCTCCCTCAAGGCCCTCGACCACCCGGTCCGGGTCCGTATCGACCTGCCCGAGCGCGGCCACGCCGACGCCTCCCGGATCCTGGCCCGGCTGGTGCTCGCCCAGTTCACGGCGAGCGTGACGGTACGGGACGACCGCTCGCTCTTCGCCTGCCTGCTCCTGGACGACGCGACGGGCGTGGTCACCCCCGAGGCGGTGCGCGCCGTCCAGCGGCTGCGTTCGACGAACGCGGGCGTCGCGCTGACCCTCCGCACCCTCGACGACGTGCCCCGGCCGCTGCGCGGTCCGCTGCTCGGCGCCACCGGCTGCCGGATGGCCTTCGCCGGCCTCACCCCCTGGGACGGACAGGACTTCGCCGAGGTCTGGGGCAAGGAGTGGACGGAGACCCGGGACGTCACCGACCGCCAGATCATCGCGGAGACCCCCGCGGGCAAGGCGCTGCACGTGGTGCGCCGGGTGATCACCGGCAAGGCGCCCACGGCACGGGCGGTCACCGTCCGGCAGGTGGAGCGGGAGCGCTGGTCCGCCTCCGAACTGGCGCACGGGGTGCCCGCCGGCCACGCGGTCCTCTCCCTGACGACCGTCAAGGGCGAACACGCGCCGCCCCTGCTGGTGGACCTGAGGAGCGGCGGCCGGGGGTGAACAAGGACGTACGGGTGACCGTACAGTGAGGCAGAATCGACAGTGGCCGTTCATACGCGACGGCCAAAGCTCCCTGCCGCCGCGCAGGCCGCCTCCGTCCACGACGAAGAGAAGATCTGACGGCCTCATGCCACCGACGCTCGCCTCGCTCGTCCATCACTCCGCGCTCAAACTGACCGTGCGCGCGGGCGAGGACCGCCTCGACGTGCCCGTGCGCTGGGCGCATGTCAGCGAACTCGCCGACCCGGTGCCGTACATGGAGGGCGGGGAACTGCTCCTGATCACCGCGCTCAAGCTGGACGCGGAGGATCCGCAGGCGATGCGGCGGTATGTGAAACGCCTGGTGGGAGCGGGCGTGGTGGGTCTCGGCTTCGCGGTCGGGGTCAATTACGACGAGATCCCCGAGGCCCTGGTCGACGCGGCGCGGCAGGAGGGGCTGCCCCTCCTGGAGGTACCGCGCCGCACCCCCTTCCTCGCCATCAGCAAGGCGGTCTCTGCGGCGATCGCCGCCGACCAGTACCGGGCGGTGACCGCGGGCTTCGCCGCCCAGCGCGAGCTGACCAGGCAGGCCCTGAACGCCGGCCCCGAGGGCCTGCTGGCCGCGCTCGCGGCGCAGGTGGACGGCTGGGCGGCGCTCTACGACGCCTCGGGCGCCGTGGTGGCGACCGCACCGGAGTGGGCGGGGCGCAGGGCGGCCCGCCTGACCCCGGAGGTGGAACGCCTCAGGGAACGCCCGGCCCCGGCGTCCTCCGTGGTGGGCGGCCCCGACAACGAGGACCGGGTCGAACTGCACTCCCTCGGCACCGGCCGCCGCCCGCGGGCGGCCCTGGCGGTCGGCACGGCCGCGGCGCTGGGCACGGCCGAGCGCTATGCCGTCCACTCCGCGATCGCCCTGCTCACCCTCACGACGGAACGCTCCCGTTCGCTGCACGCGGCCGAGCAGCGGGTCGGGGCGGCGGTGCTGCGGATGCTGCTCGCCGGTCAGCCGGACCACGCCCGGGCCGTCGCCGGGGACCTCTACGGCCGGCTGCTCGACGCACCGTTCCGGATGATCGTCGCGGACGCCGGCGGTGAACTGCTGGCCGGCCTCACCGAGGCGGTCGAGTCGGCCGCGGCCCGCTCCGGGGAGGCGGTGCTGGTGGTGCCCGAGGGCGAGGGGCGGCTGGTGGTGCTGGCCGCGGACGGGGGCGCGGCGGTCACGGCGTACGGGGAGTACGCGGCGGCCCGCGAGGCGGCGCGGACGGCGGCGGAACAGGCGGCCGACGACGACGAGCTGGTGGTGGGCCTCTCCGCGCCCTCCGGCCCGACCGGCGCGGCGGCCGCCTACAAGCAGGCCGAGCAGGCGCTGTCCGTGGCCCGGCGCCGGGGCCGCGTGCTGGTCGAGCACGAGCAGCTGGCGTCGGGGTCGGTGCTGCCGCTGCTCGCCGACGACGCGGTGAAGGCGTTCGCGGACGGTCTGCTGCGGGCGCTGCGCGAGCACGACGCGACGGGCCGGGGCGACCTGGTCGCCTCCCTGCGCGCCTGGCTCTCCCGGCACGGCCAGTGGGACGCGGCCGCCGCCGACCTGGGCGTGCACCGCCACACGCTGCGCTACCGGATGCGCAGGGTGGAGGAGATCCTGGGCCGCTCCCTGGACGACCCGGACGTACGGATGGAGCTCTGGCTGGCCCTGAAGGCGACCTCGGCGGACTGACCCCCGGGACGCCCCTGCCAAACCGGCGCGCCCCCACCCTCCACCACTACACCCCGGACAAACGCACCCGGGCCCGCGCCGACCTACCGTGGACGCGAACGCACATACCTCCAACGCGGAAGGGCCGGGGCCCGCACATGACTTCCACCACCGCCTTCTGGCTCGCCGGCCGCCAGGTCACCGGCGAGGACACCTTCGACGTCACCAGCCCCTGGGACGGCCGGCTCGTCGGCAGGGTCGGCGTGCCCACCGACGCGCAGGTCGAAGAGGCCGTCGCCGCCGCGTACGCCGTACGGGACGAGTTCGCCGCCACCCCCGCCCACGTACGCGCCGCCGCCCTCGACCACGTCAGCCGCCGGCTCGCCGAGCGCACCGAGGAGATCGCCCAGCTGATCTCCGCCGAGAACGGCAAGCCGATCAAGTGGGCCCGCGGCGAGGTCGGCCGGGCCGTCTCCGTGTTCCGGTTCGCCGCCGAGGAGGCCCGCCGGTTCAACGGCGGCGAGGCGCAGCGCCTCGACACCGACCTCGGCGGCCAGGGCCGTCTCGCGCTGACCCGCCGCTTCCCCAAGGGCGTCGTCCTCGGCATCGCGCCCTTCAACTTCCCGCTCAACCTGTGCGCCCACAAGATCGCCCCGGCGATCGCGGCCGGCGCGCCGATCATCCTCAAGCCGGCCCCGGCCACCCCCCTGTCCGGCCTGATCATCGGCGACCTGCTCGCCGAGACCACGGGGCTGCCGGCCGGCTCCTGGTCGATCCTCCCGGTCGCCAACGACAAGATGGCCGCCCTCGTCCAGGACGAGCGCCTCCCGGTCATCTCGTTCACCGGTTCCGAGAAGGTCGGCTACTCGATCATGGACTCGGTGCCGCGCAAGCACTGCACCCTGGAGCTCGGCGGCAACGGCGCGGCCGTCGTCCTCGGCGACTACGCGAGCGACGCCGACCTCGACTGGGCCGCCACCCGCATCGCGACCTTCTCCAACTACCAGGGCGGCCAGTCCTGCATATCGGTGCAGCGCGTGATCGCCGACGCGTCCGTGTACGACCGTCTTCTGCCGCGTATCGTCGCCGCCGTCGAGGCCCAGGTCACCGGTGACCCCGCCGACGCGAAGACCGACGTCGGCCCGCTGGTCAGCGAGGCCGCCGCGGAGCGCGTCGAGGCGTGGGTGAAGGAGGCCGTCGAGGACGGCGCCACCCTGCTGACCGGCGGCGACCGGGACGGCGCCAGCTACGCGCCGACCGTCCTCGCGGACGTCCCCGCCGACACCACCGTCTCCTGCGAGGAGATCTTCGGACCGGTCCTGACCGTGCAGAAGGTGCACGGCGAGGCCGAGGCCTTCGCCGCCGTCAACGACTCCAAGTACGGCCTCCAGGCGGGTGTCTTCACCCACGACGTGCAGACCGCCTTCCGCGCCCACCGCGCCCTCGAGGTCGGCGGCGTGATCATCGGTGACGTCCCCTCCTACCGCGCCGACCAGATGCCGTACGGCGGCGTCAAGCAGTCCGGCGTCGGCCGCGAGGGCGTCAGGTTCGCGATGGACGACTACACCTACGAGCGGGTCCTGGTCCTCACCGGTCTCGCACTCTGATCCACTCCCGACGACCACCACGGCCGGAGCCCGCTGTGCGGGGGCTCCGGCCGTGGTGTCGGCCCCTCCGGACCCTCAACCGGAGAAGTCGACGCGCGCGAGCCGCAGGGGGCCGCGCAGTCCGAGGCGGAGGTCGTGGACGCCCTCGGCGACGAGGTCCGCGGTGAGCGTGACGTAGGTGTACGCGTCCGCGGTCGGCTCGCCCAGGTGCAGTGCGGCCCGCGGCGGGCCGCCGTCCAGGGCCAGTTCCAGGGTTCCCCCGCCCGCGACCAGCGCCCGTACGCCCGTCACCCCGGCGCCGAAGTCGCATTCCCGGTAGACGAGTTCACCGGCGCCGGCGTCCTCGGGCGTGACCGCGTCGCCCTCCGTCCGCGTACGGTCCACGATCGCGATGCCCGACTGCTCGTCGAAGTCGGCCGCGTCCAGGCCGTGTTCGGCCACCGGCCGCGGTGTGGCCCGCTCGCCGTCCAGGACCAGCGTCGTACGCAGCCTGATGTCCTCGCTGGACGCGCCCACCAGCACGTCGTACGGACCCGGCTCCACGCGGTGGGCGCCGCGCGTCACGTCCCAGAACCCCAGTGCGGAGAGCGGGACCTCGAAGCTCACGCCGGTGCGTTCGCCGGGGGACAGGGTGAGCCGGCGGTGGTCGAGGAGCTCGCGGCGCGGGCGGACCACGGAGGGTTCGACGGCGCGGCCGTAGAGCTGGGGAACCTCGTCGGCCGTCACGTCACCCGTGTTGGTGATCGTGCAGGAGACGCGCAGCGCCCCGTCGCGGACCTCTGCCGTCAGGTCGGCGTAGGAGAAGGACGCGTAGGACAGGCCGTGTCCGAACGGGAAGAGCGGGGTCCCCTCGAAGTAGAGGTAGGTCTGGCGGGAGCCGAGGACGTCGTAGTCGAGGAGACCCGGCAGGTCGGCGTCGGTGGCGTACCAGGTCTGCGGGAGGCGTCCGGCGGGGGAGACGTCGCCGGCCAGGACCCGGGCGAGCGCGGTGCCGGCCGCCTGGCCGCCGTGGGCCGTCCAGAGCACGGCCGGCAGCCGGGCCGGCTCCACCGCGTAGGGGTAGGCGGAGGTCAGCGCCAGCACGGTCCGCGGGTTCGCGGCGCGGGCGGCGCGCAGCAGGCGCTCCTGGTGCGGGGGCAGGGCCAGGGTCGTACGGTCCTCGGTCTCGCGGCCGTTGATGTGCGGGTCGTTGCCCGCGACGACCAGGACCGCGTCGGCCGCGGCGGCCACCCTGGCGACGGCTTCCTCGCCGCGTTCGACGATGATCAACTCGAAGACCGACGCGTTCTCGGCGGCAACCCGCACGCCGTCGGCGGCGACCCAGACGTGTCGACCCGTGCCGAGATGCCGGAGGAGGTGACCGTTCTCGTGGGGTTCCAGGCGGAACGTCTCCTGGACGACCCAGCCGCCGGGCTGGTCCGCGGCGGCGCGGACGAGACCGTCGTCGGCGACCGAGAGGTAGCGGCCGTCCGGGGCGCGCAGCGTCAGCACCCCCTCGCCCCAGTCGACGAGCGCGAACTCGGTGCCGGTGGCGTCGGCCGTGAGCGGCGGGAGGTCGGTGCGGCCCGCGAGCAGCGCCGGATCCAGGGCGCCCGCCGCGCCGCGCGCCTCGTCGCCGGCCTCGGGGGCGGCGGGGACGTGCAGGAACGTGCCGTCCGCGAGCCCCAGCCGGACCCGGTCCACGCCCTCCGCGAACTCCACGCGCTGCGCCCCGAACCGCTCGTACAGACCCTCCAGCGGGGTGGCTCGGTGGATCAGGGTGCCGCTGTACCAGTCGAGTTTGCACTCGTCGGCGAGCAGCCCGACCACGGCGAGCCGGGTGTCGGGGGCGAGCGGCAGCAGGTCGCCGTCGTTCTTGAGGAGGACGACCGCCTGCTCCGCCGCCTCCTGGGCGAGGGCCCGGTGCGCCGGGGTGTCGAACTCCGCGGACTCCGCGGTGGGCCGGTGCGGGTCGTCGTCCGGGTCGAACTCGCCGAGCCGGAACCGCACCGAGAGCTGGCGGCGGACCGCCGTGTCGATGTCGGCCTCCGTCAACAGGCCCCGGTCCAGCGCCCCCTGGACGCGCGCGATGATCTCCGAGGGGTCCGTGCCGTGGTCCGTGAAGCTGTCGACACCGGCCAGCAGGGCGGCCGCGGTGGCCTCCTCATGGGTGTCGAAGTAGTGCTCGTGGTCGACCAGGTTGGAGGGCGCGCCGGCGTCCGAGCAGACCAGCAGCTCCTCGTCGGTCCAGGTGCGCAACGGCTCGCGCAGGTACGGGGAGACGTGGTTGGGGCGGCCGTTGACCAGGTTGTACGCGGGCATCACCCCGGCCACCCCGCCGGCCCCGACGGTCTCCTCGAAGGCGCGCAGGTCGTACTCGCGCAGCACGCGCGGACGGACCGAGGAGGAGGAAGTGGCCCGGTCCGTTTCGTTGTTGTGGGCCAGCCAGTGCTTCAGGACGGGAGCGGTGCGCCAGTACACCGGGTGGTCGCCGCGCAGCCCGCGGGTGTAGGCGGTGGCGATGGCGGAGGTCAGCTTCGGGTCCTCCGAGTAGCCCTCCTCGTTACGGCCCCACAGCGGGTGGCGCAGCAGGTTCACCGTCGGGGCCCACACGTTGAGGCCGACACGGTCGTCACGGGCGCGCATCGCCCGGACCTCCTTGGACACGGCCTCGCCGACCCGTCGTACGAGATCGGTGTTCCAGGTCGCGCCGAGCCCCACCGCCTGCGGGAACACCGTCGCCGGGCCCATCCAGGCGACCCCGTGCAGGGCCTCCTGGCCGGTGCGGAAGGCGGCGATGCCCAGGCGCTCCACGGCGGGCGCGAACTGGTGCAGGAAGGAGACCTTCTCGTCCGGCGTGAGCCGCGCCAGCAGATCGTCGATGCGCTTCGCGAACGGCAGGCGCGAATCGCGGAAAGGCGGCGTAGGCGGCGTTTGTGCGGTCACGTGGCGTTCCCCTTGCGATGGAGCGGCGAGGCGCTTTCGAAGCGCTTCGATGCTCATTCGACGCAGGGGTGAGTGTCAAGGGATGCTCACCGTAATTTCAAGCAGCGCAGGCGAAGAGGTCACTTCAGATGGCTCGGAGGAATCTTGGGAGCGACCCTTGTGCACCCCCGGGTGTTCACTTAACCTCGCAGCAACATCGAAGCGCTTCGACTGGCCGATCCGCCCCCAGGGACCCACGACCGGGACGCACGTCAACGGCCGCAGGACCGCTTCGGCTCAGCCAGTTCCACTCGAGACACCGCAGCCGACGGCCACCGCCGGGTGTCCTGGTGCGCCATGAAGGGTTGACGCAATGACGCCGAACGCCGCTTCCGCCCCCTCCGGGCCGAGCCGGAGAAGTTTCCTCGCCTCCACGGCAGTCGCCACCGCAGCGGTGGCGGGCGGGATGCCGCTGCTCGCCGCCTGCGGAGGGTCGGACAGCGGGTCGGGAGGCGGCTCCTCCTCGGGCAAGGACGCGAAGAAGCTGCTGCCGTCCTACGTCGCCAACAACGTGGTGACGCCGGACATCCCGTCGAAGTACGGCTCGTCGATCGGCTTCACCGGCAAGCTCGACCTGGCCACCCTGAAGACCTCCGTCCCGAAGAAGCTCGGCAAGGGCGGCAAGGTCACCGTCATGGCCCCGTTCTGGGGCTCCCCGCCGAAGCAGGACAACGCCTACTACACGGCGATGAACAGCATGATCGGCGTCGACGTCGAGTGGCAGAACCAGGACGGCAACACCTACGACCAGAAGCTGGGCGCGGTCCTGGCCTCCAGCGACGTACCGGATGTCGTGGTCGTCCCGAACTGGAACATGGGCGGCAAGATACCCACCGCCATCATCAGCAAGTTCGCCGACCTCGGGCCGTACCTGTCCGGTGACAAGGTCAAGGACTACCCGAACCTCGCCGCCATCCCCACCGACGCCTGGCGCCGCTGCATCTTCGGCGGCAAGCTGCGGGGCCTGCCGATGCCGGCCTCGTACGTGACCAACATCGTGCCCTTCTACCGCAAGGACATCTTCGACAAGAAGGGCTACGAGGTCCCGCGCTCGGCGGACGAGTTCCTCGCCCTCGCCAAGGAGATCACCAACGCCAAGGCCAAGCGCTGGGCCTGCATGGACATGAAGTGGACCGCCTGGCAGATGTTCAGCGTGCTCTCCGGCAGCGAGAAGCCGCTCGGCTGGAACCTCGTCGACGGCAAGCTGGTCAACCGCATCGAGACCCAGGAATACCTCGAAGCACTGGAGTGGACCCGCAAGCTCTTCGCCGCCGGGGTCGTCCACCCCGACTCCATGCTGGGCAAGAACGCCCCCGACGCGGGCCCCAAGTTCGCGGCCGGCGAGTTCCTGATCTACCCCAACGACATCAGCCAGTGGTGGAGCCGCACCGCCGAACAGGCCACCCAGAACCCGGACTACAAGATCTGGGGCATGGACGTCTACGCCCACGACGGCGGCAACCCGCAGGTCTGGGCCGAACAGCCCGCCGGCATCTTCGCCTTCGTCAACAAGAAGGCCTCCGAGTCGGTGATCCACGACGTGCTGGCCGTCGCCAACACCACCGCCGCGCCGTACGGGACCAAGGAGTACATGGCCACCAACTACGGCGTCGAGGGCACCCACTACACCGTCAAGAACGGGGTGCCCACCAAGACCACCCAGGGCAACAACGAGGTCATCAACGCCTACGTCATGGTCGCCAGCCCCGCCTCCACCATCGCCCACCCGGACTTCCCCGAGGTCGCCAAGGCCCAGGTGGAGTGGCAGCAGCGGATGGGCTCCTTCACCAAGAAGTCCAGCTTCTTCGGCCAGATGATCACCGAGCCGTCCCGCTACACCAACCTCATGAACGACTTCGAGCAGCTCGAAGACGACATCACGCGCGGCCGCAAGAAGATCAGCGACATGCAGCAGGCCGTCTCCGACTGGAAGAGCAAGGGCGGCGACAAACTGCGCGACTGGTACCAGAAGCTGCTCGACGACAACGGTTCCTCCGCGAGCTGACCAGGCACCGAGGCAAGGAGAACGGCCGTGTCCCACAGCACGGTGCCTCGCAGCAGAGCCGAGGCAGACGACGACAGGGCGGGGAGGACTCCGGTGGCGTCCGACGGCACCACCGGCCCGAAGAAGCCGAAGGCAGGGAAACTGAGCCTGCGCCTCAGATTCAGACGCGACCGCACGCTGATCCTGATGACACTGCCGGCGGTCCTGCTCCTCCTGGTCTTCAACTACCTGCCGATCCTCGGCAACATCGTCGCCTTCCAGGACTACGACCCGTACGTCAGCGACAACGGCATCGTCTCCATGCTGCACAGCGCCTGGGTGGGTGTGGAGAACTTCCAGCAGACCTTCGCCGACTCGGCCTTCTGGAACGCGGTGCAGAACACGCTGGTGCTGTTCTTCCTCCAGCTCGTGCTGTTCTTCCCGATCCCGATCGCGCTCGCCCTGCTCATCAACAGCGTGGTCCGGCCCCGGGTGCGGGCGATCGCGCAGGCGGTCCTGTACCTCCCGCACTTCTTCTCCTGGGTGCTGGTCATCTCCGTCTTCCAGCAGATCTTCGGCGGCGCGGGCCTGCTGTCGCAGCTGCTGCGGCAGCACGGCTACGCCGGCATCAACATCATGTCCGACCCGTCGACCTTCAAGTTCCTGGTCACGGCGGAGGGCGTCTGGAAGGACGCGGGCTGGGGGATCATCGTCTTCCTGGCGGCGCTGGCGTCCGTGAGCCCGGACCTCTACGAGGCGGCGGCGATGGACGGAGCGGGCCGCTGGCGCCGCATGTGGCATGTCACCCTCCCTGCCCTGCGGCCGGTGATCGCCCTGCTGCTGGTGCTGCGGGTGGGTGACGCGCTGACGGTCGGTTTCGAGCAGATCCTGTTGCAGCGCGACGCCGTCGGCCCGGGGGCCTCGGACGTCCTCGACACCTTCGTCTGGTGGAACGGCGTCCGCAACCAGGACTTCGGCTACGCGGCCGCCGCCGGACTCATCAAGGGCGTGGTCAGCATCGGCCTGGTCCTCGCCGCGAACAAGGTGGCCCATCTCATGGGCGAGCAGGGGGTGTACAAGAAGTGACCGCGATCATCGACGAGCCGCCCGTACGGGAACCGTCCCGGTGGGCCGCGCCGCCCCGCCCGGTCTGGGAGGAGGAGCCGAGCCGGGCCGGCGTGGCCGGCAAGGGACTCGTCCTCGCCCTGGCCTGCCTCGGCATCCTCTTCCCGCTGTGGATCATCGTCGTCACCAGCCTGTCCTCGCGGAAGACGATCGACCAGGCCGGTGGCCTGGTGATGGTGCCCAAGGGCATCACCTTCGTCGCCTACAAGGAACTGCTGAGCGGCGGCCAGGTCACCCGGGCCACGATCATCAGCATCGCCATCGCCCTGGTCGGCACGTTGTTCTCGATGGCCGTGTCGGTGCTGTGCGCCTACGGCCTCTCGCGCACCGGCTCGCTGGGCCACCGCTGGTTCCTGATGCTGCTGCTCGCGACGATGTTCTTCAGCGCGGGCCTGATCCCGACGTACCTGCTGGTCCAGTCCCTGGGGCTGACCGACAGCTACCTCGCGCTGATCCTCCCGAGCGCGGTGAGCGTCTTCAACATCCTCGTCCTGCGCGGGTTCTTCATGGGCATCTCGCAGGAACTCGTCGACAGCGCACGCATCGACGGCGCGGGGGACTTCCGGATCCTGTGGCAGATCGTGATGCCGCTGTCCCGGGCGGTGCTGGCCGTGATCACCCTGTTCTACGCGGTGGGGTACTGGAGCGCCTGGTTCAACGCGTCCCTCTACCTCAACGACCAGGACATGATGCCGCTCCAGAACGTCATGATCCAGCTCGTCCAGAAGCAGGAGGCTCCGGTGGGGCTGGGCCAGGCGATCAAGACGGGTGAGCTGTCGGGGCTGGCGGTGCAGATGGCGGTGATGGTGATGGCGCTGCTGCCGGTCGCGGTCCTCTCGCCGTTCGTCCAGAAGCACTTCAAGAAGGGGATGCTGACGGGGGCGGTCAAGGGGTAGCCGACGCGCGCTCCTGGAGGGGCGGCGGGGGAGCGTCGGCGGCCTCGGGTGCGTGGGGGCTGGTCGCGCAGTTCCCCGCGCCCCCAGGCAGGAATCCGCGCCGTCCGCTGCAAAGTCACCCAGCTGCGGGCATGCGTGCCGCCGCTTTTTCGCCAGCCGCGGGCAGTCGTGCCTCCCCCAGAGGGGGGACCCCCAGGCGGCACGGGTGGGCGCGACGGCACCCTGCCAGCGCCGGTAAGCGTCCCCAGCCCCGCCCAGCCCCCCCACCCCGGATCACCAACCACCCACGCCCACCGAAGGTTCCCCATGCCCTCTCTGAGCCGCAGAACCGTCCTCGCCGGTACGGCAGCAGCAACCGCCCTCACCGCTCTCCCCACCCTCACCGGAACCGCCCACGCGGCCGAGCCCCAGCCGCAGGCGTACCGCTGGCGCAACGCGGTGATCGGCGGCACCGGATTCGTCACCGGCGTCCTCTTCCACCCCACCGCACCCGGTCTCGCCTACGCCCGGACCGACATCGGCGGCGCCTACGGCTGGGACGCCCGTGCCGCCCGCTGGACGCCGCTCACCGACCACCTCGGCTGGGACGACTGGAACCTCCTCGGTGTCGAGGCCCTCGCCGTCGACCCCGTTCACCCGGACCGGCTCTACCTCGCCCTCGGTACCTACGCCCAGTCCTGGGCCGGCAACGGCGCGATCCTGCGCTCGGACGACCGCGGCGCCACCTGGACCCGTACCGACCTCAACGTCAAACTCGGCGCCAACGAGGACGGCCGCGGCACGGGCGAACGCCTGCTCGTCGACCCGCGGGACAGCGACACCCTGTGGCTGGGCACCCGGCACGACGGACTGCTCAGGTCGACGGACCGAGGCGCCACCTGGTCGCCGGTCACTGGCTTCCCGCCCGCCCCCACCGCCTCCGGCCAGGGCGTCAGCCTCCTCGTGGCCGTCGGCCGTGCCGTGTACGCCGGCTGGGGCGACGGCGACGGCAGCGCCACCGCCGTCAACCTGTACCGCACCACCGACGGCGCCACCTGGGAGCCCGTACCCGGGCAGCCCACCGGCACCGCCGCCAAGGTCCCGGTACGCGCCGCCTACGACCGTCACGCCCGCGAGCTGTACGTGACGTACGCCGACGCCCCCGGCCCCAACGGCCAGGCCGACGGAAGCGTGCACAAACTGGCCGTCGGCAGCGACCGGTGGTCCGACGTCACCCCGGCCGCGCCCGGCGGCAGCGACACCTTCGGCTACGGCGGGGTCGCCGTCGACGCCCGCCGCCCCGGCACCGTGGTCGTCTCCACCAACAACCGGTGGACGGCCGTCGACACCCTCTACCGGACCACCGACGGCGGCCGCACCTGGACGTCCCTCAAGGACTCCGCGGTCTTCGACGTGTCCGAGACTCCCTTCCTGAAGTGGGGGGCCGAAGAGCCCAAGTTCGGGTGGTGGATCCAGGCCGTGGCCGTCGACCCGTACGACTCGAAGCACGTCGTCTACGGCACCGGCGCCACCCTCTACGGCACCCGCGACCTGGTCCACTGGGCGCCGCGGATCCGCGGCCTGGAGGAGACGTCGGTGCTTCAGCTGGTGTCGCCCCCGGTCGGGGAGGCGCACCTGCTGAGCGGCTCGGGGGACATCGGCGTCATGTACCACGAGCGGCTCACCTCGTCTCCGTCCCGCGGTATGGCCTCGAACCCCGTGTTCGGGTCGGCGACGGGGCTCGCGCAGGCCGCGGGCAGGCCGGCGTACGTGGTCCGCACCGGCTGGGGCGACCACGGCAACGGCGCTTACTCGAACGACGGGGGCCGGACCTGGGCGCCCTTCGCCGCCCAGCCCTCCCTCGCCCACGACGCACCGGGGCCGATCGCCGCCAACGCCGACGGCGGCGTGCTGCTGTGGTCCTTCGTGCACTGGGACGGGACCAAGTACCCCGCCCACCGGTCGGACGACAACGGCGCCACCTGGACCGAGATCTCCTCCTTCCCGAAGGGCGCCACGCCGGTCGCCGACCCGGCCGACCCGACGCTCTTCTACGCGTACGACACCGACACCGGAACACTACGGGCCAGCACTGACAGTGGCCGCTCGTTCACGGCGCGTGCGACCGGGCTGCCCGCCGGGGACAGCCAGTTCCAGCTGGCCGCGGCGCCCGGCCGGTCCGGAGACCTGTGGCTGAGCGTGAAGTGGAACGGGCTGTACCGCTCCACCGACGGCGGTGCCACCTTCGCCAAGGTCGCCGGCTGCCGGGCCGCGTACACCCTCGGCTTCGGCAAGGCGGCGCCCGGTGCCGGCTACCCGGCGATCTACCTGGTCGGCTCCACCGATGCCGGCACCGCGGTCCACCGCTCCGACGACGCGGCCGGATCCTGGATGCGGATCAACGACGACCGGCACCAGTGGGGCTGGACCGGGCAGGCCGTCACCGGCGACCCGCGCGTGTACGGCAGGGTCTACCTGGCCACCAACGGGCGCGGCATCCAGTACGGGGAGCCCCGCTGATGCCGGGGCTCCCCGACGCCACCCGCGGCCGGATCCTCTTCGGCGGTGACTACAACCCCGAGCAGTGGCCCGAGGAGACCTGGCACGAGGACGTCCGGCTGATGAAGGCCGCCCACGTCAACTCCGTGACCCTGGGTGTCTTCTCCTGGGCGAGACTCGAACCCCGGCCGGGGGAGCGGGACTTCGGCTGGCTGGACCGGCTCATGGACCTGATGCACGACAACGGCATCGGCGTCGTCCTCGCCACGCCGACCTCGGCCCCGCCGCCGTGGCTGGGCCGGCTGCACCCCGACACCCTGCCCCGGGACGCCGACGGCCGCACCGAGTGGTGGGGCGGCCGCCAGCACTTCTCGCACTCCAGCGCCACCTACCGCCGCCACGCCGCCGCCATCACCGAGGACCTCGCCGCGCGCTACGGCGGCCATCCCGCCCTCACCATGTGGCACATCAACAACGAGTACTGCACCTACGACCACGGCGACGAGGCCGCCGCCGCCTTCCGGCGCTGGCTGCGCGAGCGCTACGGCACCCTCGACGCCCTGAACACCGCGTGGGGCACGGCGTTCTGGAGCCAGGGCTACGACAGCTGGGACGCCGTGCTGCCCGCCCGCCACACCCACTACCTGAAGAACCCCACCCAGGTGCTGGACTTCCGCCGCTTCACCTCCGACATGCTCCTCGAGTGCTACACCGCCGAGCGGGACATCGTCGCCCGGCACACCCCGCACATCCCGGTGACCACCAACTTCATGCCGTTGTGGACCGGACTGGACGCCTGGCGCTGGGCGGCCGAGGAGGACGTCGTCTCCGTCGACCTCTACCCCGACCCCCGTGATCCCCTCGGCCCGCAGCACGGCGCGCTCGTCCACGACCTCACCCGCTCCCAGGCACGCGGCCCCTGGATGCTCATGGAGCAGGCCGCCGGGCCGGTCAACTGGCGCGGGGTGAACCACCCCAAGCCGCGCGGCCTCAACCGCCAGTGGTCCCTCCAGGCGGTGGCCCGGGGCGCGGACGCCGTCTGCTACTTCCAGTGGCGGCAGTCGAGGCAGGGCGCGGAGAAGTTCCACTCCGGGATGATCAGCCACGCGGGGGAGGAGGGCCGCACCTACCAGGAGATCAGGCAGCTCGGCTCCGAACTGACCTTGATCGGGGACGAGGTGACCGGCCATCACATCAGCGCGGACATCGCGATCCTCCACGACTGGCACTCCTGGTGGGCCGGGGCCCACGAGGGCCGGCTCTCCGCCGAGGTCGACCTCCCCGGCGTCCTGCACGCCTGGCACCGGGCGCTGTGGGAGTCGAACCTCACCACCGACTTCGCCCACCCCGAACACGACCTGTCCGCCTACCGGCTGGTCGTCGTCCCGCAGCTCTACCTGCTCACCGACACCGCGATCGACAACCTCCTCGGCCACGTCCGCTCCGGCGGCACGCTCGTCAGCGGATTCCTGACCGGCGTCGCCGACGAGGACGACCGGATCCGGCCCGGCGGTATGGACGCCCGGCTGCGCGAGCTGTTCGGCATCCGCACCCTGCACGAGTGGTGGCCCCTGGAGGCGGGGGAGAGCGTCGCGTGCCAGGGGTTCCGGGGAACCCTGTGGTCGGAGGAGATCGAGGCCGCGCCCGGTGTCACGGAGACGGTGCCGTACGAGGGCGGCGAACTCGACGGGCTGCCGGCCGTGCTGCGCAACGGGCGTGCCTGGTACGTCTCCACGCTGCCGGAGCCGCAGGCGCTGCGATCGCTGCTCGGCCGGATCGCCGCCGCGGCAGGCGTCGGGCCGGTGCTGGAGGGGCTGCCGGCCGGCGTCGAGGCGGTCCGCCGGGGCGACCTGCTGTTCCTGTTCAACCACGGGCGTGATCAGGTAAATGTGCCGGTCATGGGAACACATCGAGATCTGCTGACCGGTACGGACGTCACGGACCGGATCGTCCTCGGCCGCTACGGAGCGGCGGTGCTCAAGCCGTGACCGCCACCGGCCCCGTCCACGGCACCTGGGAGCCCGCACCCGCCGCCCGCTGGGAGGACGCCTTCCTGAGCGGCAACGGCCGGCACGGCGCCCTCGTGTTCGGCGATCCGAACGACGACCGCGTCATCGTCACCCAGCACACCCTGGTCCGCCCGAACGGCGGCGAACAGGCCCGCCCGCCCCGCCTGGCCGCCCAACTCGCCGACGTGCAGGACAGGCTGCTCGCCGGCGAGCGGAACGCCGCCGAGCGTCTCACCGACGGCCGCCCGCTCCAGTGGGTGCAGCCCTTCCACCCCGCCTTCCAGATCCGGCTGCGCAGACCGCGGGGCCGGACCGACGGCTACCGCCGCGCCGTCGACTTCACCACCGGTGAGGTCACCGCCACCACCGCCGACCGGACCAGCAGGGTCTTCGTCTCCCGCGCGGACGACGTGATCGTGCAGCACGTCACCGGCACCGCCGGCCTCGACCTCGGCATCACCCTCGACCACCGGCTCCCCGGCGCCCCGGCCGACCTGGGCATCGGCCACGGCACGCTGCGCACCCCCGAGGGCGCCCTGCTCAGTCTCCGCGCCCGCTACCCCGGCAGCGACCGCGCCGTCACCGGCGTCACCCTGGTCGCCGTCACCGGCGGCGCCACCGGACTCGTCCCGCCGGGCGTCCGCGTCACCGGCGCCGAGGCCGTCCTCCTCCTCACCCGGGTCCGCCGCCACACCGGCGAACTCGACGTGACCGCCGAGGCGCACGAGCTGCGCGCCCTGCTCACCGACGGGCAGTCGTACGACACCCTGCTCGCCCGCCACCTCGACCGGCACCGCACCGCCTACCACCGCGTCACCCTCGACCTGGCCGCCGCCCCGGCCGCCCGCGCCCTCCCCGGCTCGCAGTTGCTGGCGCGGCCCGCCGAACCCGCCCTGCTGGAACGGCTCTTCGCGGCCGGCCGCTACCACCTGCTCTCCGCCTCCGGCCTCAACCCGCCCCGGCTGACCGGACTGTGGACCGGCGACTGGGACACCGCCTGGTCCGGTGCCTTCACCAACGACGCCAACGTGAACCTCCAGACGGCCTCGGCCGCGGCCGCCGCCCTCCCGGAAGTCACCGAGGCGTGCGCCGCACTGGTCCAGCGCCAGCTCGGGGACTGGCGGGAGAACGCCCGCGCGGTCTTCGGCGCCCGGGGCGTGGTGGCGCCCGCCCACAGCGACGGCGAGTCCGGGCTGTCGTACCACTTCAGCCGCGAGTACCCGCTGCACCTGTGGACGGCCGGTGCCGACTGGCTGCTGAAACCCCTCGTCGACCACGACGAGATCCGCGGCGAGCGGGATCCGCGGACGGCGGCGGCGCTCGCCGAAGTCGCCACGTTCTACGAGGACTTCCTCACCCGGACCGACCCCGAAGGCCGGCTCGTGGTCGTCCCCTCCTACTCGCCCGAGAACCGGCCGGCGAACGGCGGCTGGGGTGCGGTCAACGCGGCGATGGACCTGTCCGCGGCCCGGCACGCCCTGCGCACGGCCGCCGACTACCACCCCGGTCCGGACGCCGACCGCTGGCGCGCCCTCGCGGACCGGCTGCCCCCGCACCGGGTCAACGCCGACGGCGCCCTCGCCGAGTGGGCGTGGCCGGGCCTCGACGACACCTACGACCACCGCCACCTCAGCCACCTCTACGGCGTCTGGCCGCTCGACGAGATCACCCCGTACGACACCCCGGAGCTCGCGGCCGCCGCCCACCGCGCGCTCGAACTGCGCGGCGCCGAGAACGACTCGGCCCACGGACACCTCCACCACGCGCTCGTGGCGGCCCGGCTGCGGGACGGCGAACGGGTCGCCGCCGCCCTCGCCCACGTCCTGGACGGCGACTTCTTCCACGCCTCCCTGATGAGCGCCCACTACCCGAACCGCGACGTCTACAACGCCGACGCCGCGCACACCCTGCCCGCCGTGCTCGTCGAGGCCCTGGTGCAGTCCACCCCGGACCGCCTGGTCCTCCTGCCCGCGCCGCCGAGCGCCCTGGGCACAGGCCGGCTGCACGGCGTCCGCACCCGCTTCGGAGCCGAACTGGACCTCGACTGGGCCCCCGGCGGAGCGCGCGCCGTCCTGAGGCCGTCCCGGACGCTCCGGATCGACCTGTGGACTTCCTCCGGCGCCCGGCCGCTCGACCTCGTCGCCGGAGAAGACCACGTCCTCACCCTGGGGACGTGGTGACCGCGCAGTTCCCCCCACCCATGGAAGGGACACCATGGCAACACGCACGTACCGCAGGGTCGCCAAGGCCCTGATCGCCCCCGCGCTCGCCCTCGCCGCCACCGTCGGCCTGGCCTCCGCCCCCGCCTCGGCGGCCGTCTGGAGCTCCTGCGACCAGTGGGGCAGCACCACGCTGAACGGCTACACGCTCTACAACAACATCTGGGGCTCCGGCGCCGGCAGCCAGTGCATCTGGGCCAACTCCGGCACCAACTGGGGTGTCTGGGCCAACCACCCCAACACCGGCGGCATCAAGTCCTACCCCAACGCCAAGGCGGTCATCAGCAAGTCGATCACCTCGCTGTCCTCGCTCTCCAGCAGCTACAACGTCACGGTCCCGTCGTCCGGCGCGTACAACACGTCGTACGACATCTGGGACACCGGCTACAAGTACGAGATCATGCTCTGGATGAACTACACGGGCGCCGTGGGCCCGCTCGGCACCTCGCAGGGCACGCTGACCCTGGGCGGCCACACCTGGACCGTGTACAAGGGCAACAACGGCTCGAACGACGTCTTCTCGTTCGTGCGCACCTCGAACTCGTCCTCCGGCACCGTCAACGTGCTGCCGATCCTGAAGTGGATCAAGGACACCAAGGGCTGGTTCGGGAACGTCACCATCGGTGACTTCCAGTTCGGCTTCGAGATCACGTCCTCGTCCGGCGGGCTGGACTTCGCCGTGAACAGCGAGAGCGTCAGCAGCAGCTGAGCAACGGGCCGGCCCCGCGTGCGGTGCGGGGCCGGCCCCCTCGCGGTCAGGCCCGGTCGACCTCGGCGCGCAGCGCGTTGTAGTCCGCGAAGGCCGCGTCGACGTCGGCGCGGCTCAGTCCGTAGCGGGCCAGGTCGTAGGTGTGCACCCGGGTGCCCTTCGGGCGGGTCGTGACGGCCGGGAGCCGGGCCGCGTCGGCCTCGGTCCAGCGGGCCCCCACGGCCGCGTACAGCTTCGGGGCGCCCGCGGCCGGGTCGGCGCCCAGCCAGGAGTACGGCACGTCGACGAGCAGTTCGCGGGGGACGGCCGCCCGGGCGGCCAGGCCGCGGGACGCCGACCGGGCCAGCAGCGCCAGCCAGGTGGCGCCGATCCACTCCGGTTCGACGGGGCGGGTGCTGACCGCCATGCCGTGCTCGACCAGGCTGCAGAAGGAGGCCACGGCGGTGGCCGGATCACGGTGCGTCCACACGATCGTGGCGTCCGGGAAGACCGCGCGCAGCGCGTCCAGGTTCTCCAGGTGCAGCGGCGACTTCAGCACCCAGCGGCGGCGCGGGCGGCCGTACTGGAGCACCTGGTAGATCTGCTTGAGGTAGCGGTAGTCCGCCTCGAAGTCACGGGCCTCGTGCCAGGGCAGGTACTCGGGGATCACGGCCTGGGACAGCGGCATCACGGTGTGCGGCAGCGCGAAGGTGCACTCCTCCGGGCCCTCGGGGCGCAGGGTGTGGATGTGCCGGAACCGCGGCGCGAACAGGTTGATCCCGCCCACCAGGCGGCGGGCGGTCGCGATCGCCTTCTCCCGTTCCGCGGGCGGGCGTTCCAGGTCGGGGGTGAGCAACTCCCAGAGCAGCGGGCAGCGGTGGTCCGCGGAGAGGGACAGCACGCTGTGCGTGAGCGTGGTGGCGGTGCGCGGCAGGCCCACCACGAACACCGGCCGCTCGATCGGTTCCCGCTCGATCGCGGGGTGCTCGGCGAGCAGCCGGCGGATCCGGGCCCGGTTGGCGAGGTGGCGGCCGACGTGTCCGCGCGCGGACAGCCGGCCGACCGGGGTGAGGTGCTCGGCGTCCGACCAACATCGCAGCAGGAACCGGAAGTCGTCGGCGAACCGCTCGTCGCCCTCCGTCCGCCCGGCCGCGTCGAGCAGCCGGTCGAAGGCGTGGTCGGGCGTGCGGCGCGCGCGGGAGGCCGGTCTGAGCAGCGCGTTGGCGAGCGTGAGGGAGAGCGGACCGGAGGACACGGGAGCGGATCCCTTCGTGGGGGACAGGGGGAGGGGATACTGCCTACCCTCTCCAACTGCCCCACCACACCGCTGAGTTGAGACAATCAACGGCCGCCGGCCGCAGCACCGCCCCCGCTACTCCGCCACCGGCAGTTCCGCGCCGTCCCGCAGGAACAGCGGAATGCGGTCCAGCGGCGCGTCCACCGTCACCGCCCGGCCGCCCTCGTACGACTCGCCGGTCCACGCGTCCGTCCAGCGGGCGCCCGCCGGCAGGTACGTCGTCCGGGCCGTCGCCCCGGCCGTCAGCACCGGCGCCACGAGGAGGTCACGGCCGAACAGGTAGGCGTCGTCGACCGTCCAGGCGGTCTGGTCCTGCGGGAACTCCAGGAACAGCGGCCGCAGCACCGGCAGGCCCTCCTCGTGGGCCTCCCGCATGACCGTCAGGACGTACGGCTTGAGCCGTTCGCGCAGCCGCAGGTACTTCTCCAGGATCGCGCCGGCCTCCTCGCCGTAGGACCACACCTCGTTCGGGCCGCCGGTCATGTCGGGGCCGAGGGGCATGCCCGGGTCACGGAAGCCGTGCAGCCGCATCAGCGGGGACAGTGCGCCGAACTGGAACCAGCGGACCATCACCTCGCGGTACGCCGGGTCGTCCGGGTCGCCGCCGTGGAAGCCGCCGATGTCCGTGTTCCACCAGGGGATGCCGGACAGCGCGGTGTTGAGTCCGGCCGCGATCTGGCGGCGCAGGGTCGCGAAGTCGGTGCCGATGTCGCCGGACCAGACGGCCGCCCCGTAGCGCTGGCTGCCCGCCCACGCCGAACGGTTGAGGGTGACGATCTCGTCGTCGCCCAGACCGGAAGCCCGCAGGCCCTCGTGGAAGGTCCGGGCGTTCTCGGCGGGATAGCTGTTGCCGACCTCCAGTCCCGGGCCGGTCCAGTAGCGCAGGTTCTCCTGGAAGCCGGGCTTCAGCTCGGGCTCGCAGGCGTCCAGCCAGAAGGCCGTGATGCCGTACGGGTCGAGGTAGTTCTCCTTGATCCTCGACCACACGAACGCGCGGGCGTCCGGGTTGGTGGCGTCGTAGAAGGCCACCTGGACGGTCGACGCCACCTCCTTGTCCGGCCAGTCGGCGTGCGCCATCGGGCCGTACTGGGTGCCGATGAAGTAGCCGCGCTGCTCCATGACGCCGTGGTTCTCGGACAGCGGGGACACCGACGGCCAGACGCTCACCACCAGCTTGATGCCCAGCTCGTCCAGTTCACGGACCATCGCGGCCGGGTCGGGCCACTCCGCGGGGTCGAACTTCCACTCGCCGAGGTGGGTCCAGTGGAAGAAGTCGCAGACGATCGCCGAGACGGGCAGGCCGCGGCGCTTGTACTCCCGTGCCACGGCGAGGAGTTCGTCCTGGGTGCGGTAGCGCAGCTTGCACTGCCAGAAGCCCGCCGCCCACTCCGGAAGCATCGGCGAACGGCCGCTCACCGCCGTGTAGTTGCGCTGCCCGTCGGCCGGATCGCCCACCGTGATCCAGTAGTCGAGCTGGCGGGCCGAGTCCGCCACCCAGCGGGTTCCGTTGCCCGCCAGCTCGACCCGGCCGATCGCCGGGTTGTTCCACAGGAGGGTGTAGCCGCGGCTGGAGACCAGGACCGGGACCGAGACCTCGGCGTTGCGCTGGACCAGGTCCAGCACCAGGCCCTTCTGGTCGAGGCGCCCGTGCTGGTGCTGGCCGAGGCCGAACAGCTTCTCGCCCTCGTAGGCGGCGAACCGCTGCTCCAGCCGGTGGTAGCCGTTGCCGACGGCGGTGTAGAGGCGGGAGCCGGGCCACCAGAAGTGGGCGCGTTCCTCGGCCAGGACCTCCGAGAGGTCGTCGGAGCGCAGGAAGCGGACCAGCCCCTCGGCCGACACCTCCACGGTCAGGTCCCCGACCGTCAACCGCCCCTCCCCGTCGGTGACCTTGACGGTCGACTGGGCCGGCGGGCGTTCGTCGAGCAGGGCGCCCGGCAGGCCGTCGAGGACCGGACCGCCGAGCCGGGCCCGCACCCGGACGGCGTCCGGCCCCCACGGTTCGATCCGCAGGGTCTCCTGGCGCCCGCTCCACTCCAGACCGCCGTCCCGTTCACGGAACGTGCCGACGGTGGGGGAGGACTGCGCGAGGCTGACCTTGGGCTGGTGGTCCGCGGACTGGATTTCGGCAGGCTGATTCACGGCAGGTGCTCCTGGAGGAGTGCAGACAGGGGGGTGCCCCGGCACGGCGGGGCACTGCGAACGAGGCGCTGCGTCCGGGTTCAGGACCCGGCCGGGGCCGGTCCCGTGCTCGCCCGTACCGTCAACTCGGGTGCGATCAGCACGACTTCGTCACTGCCCCGGCCGTCCAGCTTGGCGACCAGGTGTTCCACCGCGTGCCGGCCCATCTCCTGGGCGGGGATGGCGACCGAGGTCAGCCGCACCGAGGCCTGGACGGCGACCTGCTCCGGGCAGATCGCGACCACGGACACGTCCTCGGGCACGGCCCGGCCCTGCTGGCGCAGCAGCGCCAGCAGGGGTTCCACCGCGGACTCGTTCTGCACGACGAACCCCGTGGTGTCCGGGCGTTCGTCGAAGATCCGGGCCAGCGTGGCGGCCATCGCGTCGTAGCCGCCCTCGCACGGCCGGTGCAGGACCCTCAGGCCCAGCTCCCGGGCCCGGGACCGCAGCCCGTCCAGGGTGCGCTCGGCGAAACCGGTGTGCCGTTCGTAGACCGCCGGGGCCTCGCCGATGACAGCGATGTCACGGTGGCCGAGCTTCGCGAGGTGCTCCACACAGAGCGCCCCGGTCGCCCCGAAGTCGAGATCGACGCAGGTCAGCCCGGAGGTGGAGGCGGGCAGGCCGATGAGCACGGAGGGCTGGTCGGTCCCCCTGAGCAGCGGCAGCCGTTCGTCCTCCAGCTCCACGTCCATCAGGATCATGGCGTCGGCGAGCCCGCTGCCGGTGACCCGGCGGACCGCGTCCGGGCCCTCCTCGCCCGTGAGCAGCAGGACGTCGTAGCCGTGGAGGCGGGCGGTGGTGGCCACCGCGATCGCGATCTCCATCATCACCGGCACGTACATGTCGGTACGCAGCGGGACCATCAGCGCGATGATGTTCGACCGGCTGCTGGCCAGGGCGCGGGCACCGGCGTTCGGGTGGTAGCCCAGTTCCCGGATGCTCTGCTCGACCCGCTGCCGGGTGGTGGTGGAGATGGACCGCTTGCCGCTGAGGACATAGCTCACCGTGCTCGCCGAGACTCCGGCGTGCTGGGCGACCTCGGCGAGGGTGACCATCCAGCTCTCCAAGTGTTGTGAAGCGCTTCGACAGTGCGCATTGCTGACAAGGGCGAGTGAGGGTGGTTCGACAGTAGCCCCAGTGAAGGTGGGTGTCCATAGGTTGTCGAAGCGCTTCGACAGCGAATTGACGGCACGCTCTGGCCGAACCGTCCCCCGTGAGGGCCCCACGACGCAACACCGGGGACCGGGACGGCCGGTCCGGGTGACCCGATCGGACCGCGAGGACTGGTGGGGGCAGCCCGTTTGGGGTACCAACGATCCAGTAGCACTGGTCGGTAACGAACGGTCCTCAACGTCCCCTTTCGTGGCGAGGTGAGCCTCAATGTCCGCCCCCACCACCAAGAAACCCACCGTCACCGAGCGGGAGGCCCGCCAGGTGGCGGAGGCCGCCCGGGAACAGGACTGGCGCAAGCCCAGCTTCGCCAAGGAACTGTTTCTCGGGCGCTTCCGGCTCGACCTCATCCACCCCCATCCGCTCCCGGCGGACGAGGACGTGCGCCGCGGCGAGGAGTTCCTCGCCCGGCTGCGCGAGTTCTGCGAGACGAAGATCGACTCGGCGCTCATCGAGCGCGAGGCGCGCATCCCCGACGAGGTGATCGCCGGCCTCAAGGAGCTCGGCGCCCTCGGCATGAAGATCGACCCCAGGTACGGCGGCCTCGGCCTCACCCAGGTCTACTACAACCGGGCCCTCGCCCTGGTCGGCTCCGCGAACCCGGCGGTCGGCGCGCTGCTCTCCGCCCACCAGTCGATCGGCGTGCCGCAGCCGCTGAAGATCTTCGGCACCCAGGAGCAGAAGGACGCGTTCCTGCCCCGCTGCGCCCGCACCGACATCTCGGCGTTCCTGCTCACCGAGCCGGACGTCGGCTCGGACCCGGCCCGCCTCGCCACCACGGCCGTACGGGACGGCGACGACTACGTCCTCGACGGGGTGAAGCTCTGGACCACCAACGGTGTGGTCGCCGACCTGCTCGTGGTCATGGCCCGGGTGCCGAAATCCGATGACGGCAAGGGCGGCAAGGGCGGCATCACGGCCTTCGTGGTGGAGGCCGACTCCGAGGGCGTCACCGTCGAGAACCGCAACGCCTTCATGGGCCTGCGCGGCCTCGAGAACGGTGTCACCCGCTTCCACCAGGTCCGGGTCCCGGCGGCCAACCGCATCGGCCCCGAGGGCGCCGGCCTCAAGATCGCGCTCACCACCCTCAACACCGGACGGCTGTCCCTGCCCGCGATGTGCGTGGGCGCCGGCAAGTGGTGCCTGAAGATCGCCCGGGAGTGGGCGGGGGTCCGCGAGCAGTGGGGCAAGCCGGTGGCGCTGCACGAGGCGGTCGGCTCCAAGATCAGCTTCATCGCCGCGACCACCTTCGCGCTGGAGGCGGTCGTCGACCTGTCCTCCCAGATGGCCGACGAGAACCGTAACGACATCCGCATCGAGGCCGCCCTCGCCAAGCTCTACGGCTCCGAGATGGGCTGTCTGATGGCGGACGAGCTGGTCCAGATCCGCGGCGGCCGCGGCTTCGAGACGGCGGAGTCGCTGGCGGCCCGCGGCGAACGGGCGGTCCCCGCCGAGCAGCTGCTGCGCGACCTGCGCATCAACCGCATCTTCGAGGGCTCCACGGAGATCATGCACCTGCTGATCGCGCGGGAGGCCGTGGACGCCCACCTGTCGGTCGCGGGCGACCTCATCGACCCCGACAAGTCCCTCCAGGACAAGGCGAGGGCGGGAGCCAACGCGGGCGTCTTCTACGCCAAGTGGCTGCCGAAACTGGTCGCGGGGCCGGGCCAGCTCCCCACCTCGTACGGCGACTTCAAGCACGGGATCGACCTCTCGCCGCACCTGCGGTACGTGGAGCGGCACGCCCGCAAGCTCGCCCGGTCCACCTTCTACGCGATGTCCCGCTGGCAGGGCCGGATGGAGACCAAGCAGGGCTTCCTGGGCCGGATCGTGGACATCGGGGCGGAGCTGTTCGCGATGAGCGCGGCCTGCGTCCGTGCCGAACTGCTGCGCCGCGAGGGCGACCACGGGCGCGAGGCCTACCAGCTCGCCGACGCGTTCTGCCGGCAGGCCCGCGTCCGCGTCGACGAGCTGTTCACCCGCCTCTGGTCGAACACCGACGACCTGGACCGCAAGGTCGTCAAGGGCGTGCTCGGCGGCTCCTACGAGTGGCTGGAGCAGGGGATCGTCGACCCGTCGGGCGAGGGCCCGTGGATCGCCGACGCGACCCCCGGACCCTCGCAGCGGGAGAACCTCCGCCGCCCGCTGAAGTAGCGGTTCAGCAGTACTTGTCGCTCGGATCCCGCGTCGTCCAGGAGCAGGAGTCGACCTTGGCGCCACTCGCCCGGGTCAGCGTCGCCGTGTCGCTCGTGTTGTTCCACACGTAGGCGCGGCGGTTCTGGAACTTGTCCGACGCGGTGTCCGTGCCCCGGCCGGTGTGCACCTTCATCGTCTTGTGGGCGCCGATCCGGACGTCCTTGAACACGTACCGGTGGTTGGAGGCGTCCTTGAGCACCCAGCCCTTGACCGAGACGGCCGAACCGCCGGTGTTCTTGATCTGCACCCACTCGGCGTTGAGGCTGGAGTTTGAGCGGTTGTCACTGCCCGGGCTGTCGAACCACACGTGGTAGACGGTGACACCGCCGGCCGCCTGGGCCGGGGTGCTGAGCACGGTGCCGGTGAGCAGCGCGGCGCTCGCGAGCGCGGGCAGGGCAGCGCGTATGTGCGGAGTACGCATGAAGAGATCCCCCCTGGATCCAGATCCACATCCGAACAGACAGCAGTGTTATCACATGATCTTCACCTGAATCTCACAACGGGAATTCCGCGTCATAGGACACCAAGAACTGATAACGCACCCGCGCGAGGGACGCGCTGTCCACCGGCCCGCCCGATGCGGCCACAATGGGGGGATGACCGACAGTCCCGCCAGTCCGGCCCCCCTCGCCGACCCGCATCTCGTGTACGACCCGCTCGCGGGCGACGGCCCCAAGGACGTGGTGATCCTCGGCTCCACCGGATCCATCGGCACCCAGGCCATCGACCTCGTACTGCGCAACCCCGACCGCTTCCGGGTCACCGCGCTGTCCGCGAACGGCGGGCGGGTCGCCCTCCTTGCCGAGCAGGCGCACCGGCTGCGCGTGCGGACCGTCGCGGTCGCCCGCGAGGACGTCGTGCCGGCCCTGCGCGAGGCGCTGACCCACCGGTACGGCGCGGGAGAGCCGCTCCCCGAGATCCTCGCCGGACCCGGCGCGGCCACCCAGGTCGCCGCGGCCGACGCCACGGAGTGCCACACCGTCCTCAACGGCATCACCGGCTCCATCGGCCTCGCGCCGACCCTCGCCGCCCTGGAGGCGGGCCACACCCTCGCGCTCGCCAACAAGGAGTCGCTGATCGTCGGCGGCCCGCTGGTCAAGGCACTGGCCAAGCCCGGCCAGATCATCCCCGTCGACTCCGAGCACGCGGCGCTCTTCCAGTCGCTCGCGGCCGGCACCCGGGCCGACGTCCGCAAACTGGTCGTCACGGCCTCCGGCGGTCCCTTCCGCGGCCGTACCAAGGCCGAACTGGCGAACGTCACCGTCGAGGACGCGCTGGCCCACCCCACCTGGGCGATGGGCCCGGTCATCACGATCAACTCCGCGACCCTGGTGAACAAGGGCCTGGAAGTGATCGAGGCACACCTCCTCTACGACATTCCCTTCGACCGCATTGAGGTGGTCGTGCATCCACAGTCGTATGTCCACTCGATGGTCGAGTTCACGGACGGATCCACGATCGCGCAGGCGACGCCCCCCGACATGCGGGGGCCGATCGCCATCGGTCTCGGCTGGCCCGAACGGGTGCCCGACGCGGCGCCCGCCTTCGACTGGAGCAAGGCCTCCACCTGGGAGTTCTTCCCGCTGGACAACGAGGCCTTCCCGTCCGTGAACCTCGCCCGGCACGTCGGAGAGCTCGCGGGCACCGCCCCGGCGGTGTTCAATGCGGCCAACGAGGAATGCGTCGAGGCCTTCCGGAGCGGTCTGCTGCCCTTCAACGGGATCATGGAGACCGTCACCCGGGTGGTCGAGGAACACGGCACCCCTCGAACGGGAACTTCGCTCACCGTGCCGGACGTCCTCGAAGCGGAGACCTGGGCACGGGCCCGGGCCCGGGAACTGACAGCACTGAAGGCGACCGCGGAGGCGCGTGCATGACAGCCCTGATGATGATCCTCGGCATAGTCGTCTTCGTGGTCGGCCTGCTGGTCTCGATCGCCTGGCACGAGCTGGGGCATCTTTCCACCGCCAAGCTCTTCGGCATCCGGGTCCCGCAGTACATGGTCGGCTTCGGCCCGACCATCTGGTCGCGGCACAAGGGCGACACCGAGTACGGGATCAAGGCCATCCCGCTCGGCGGCTACATCCGCATGATCGGCATGTTCCCGCCCGGCGCCGACGGCCGCATCACCGCCCGCTCCACCTCGCCCTGGCGCAGCATGATCGAGGACGCCCGGTCGGCCGCCTTCGAGGAGCTCAAGCCCGGCGACGAGACCCGCCTCTTCTACACGCGCGCCCCCTGGAAACGCGTCATCGTGATGTTCGCGGGCCCGTTCATGAACCTGGTCCTGGCGGTGGCGCTGTTCCTCACCGTCCTGATGGGCTTCGGCATCAGCCAGCAGACCACCACGGTCAGCTCGGTCTCCCAGTGCGTGATCGCCCAGAGCGAGAACCGCGACACCTGTAAGAACTCCGACGCGGCCGCCCCGGCCGCCGCCGCGGGCCTCAAGGCGGGCGACAAGATCCTCTCCTTCGACGGTGTCGAGACCACCAGCTGGAACCAGCTCTCCGACCTGATCCGGTCCGCCCCCGGCAAGGAGGTCGCGATCGTCGTCGACCGCAAGGGCCAGGACCTCACCCTGCACGCGAAGATCGCCACCAACCAGGTCGCCAAGAAGGACTCCAGCGGCCAGATCGTCCAGGGCCAGTACGTCACCGCCGGCTTCCTCGGCTTCAGCGCCGCGACCGGCATCGTCCGCCAGGACTTCGGCGAGTCGGTGACGTGGATGGGCGACCGCCTCGGCGAGGCCGTCGACTCCATCGCGAGCCTGCCCGGCAAGATCCCGGCCCTGTGGGACGCGGCCTTCGACGGGGCGCCCCGCCAGCCGGACTCCCCGATGGGCGTGGTCGGCGCGGCGCGCGTCGGCGGGGAGATCTTCACCCTGGACATCCCGCCCACCGAGCAGCTGGCGATGGCCCTGATGCTGGTGGCCGGCTTCAACCTCTCCCTGTTCCTCTTCAACATGCTCCCGCTGCTGCCGCTGGACGGCGGCCACATCGCGGGCGCCCTGTGGGAATCCCTGCGCCGGAACCTGGCCAAGGTGCTCCGCCGCCCGGACCCGGGCCCGTTCGACGTGGCGAAACTGATGCCGGTCGCCTACGTCGTGGCCAGCATCTTCATCTGCTTCACCTTGCTCGTCCTGGTCGCGGATGTAGTTAACCCGGTGAAAATCTCCTAGCCACGCGTTGTTCGAGGCGGCCCGGAACGCTTTGTTCCGGGCCGCTTCCATCGAGTGGGTTTACGGGTGGGGGATGTGCTCGCGACTGTGCCGGTGCCGTAATCTCGAAGCCTGGAACCCGCCTACGACGGGACCTGGACCTAGATCCACGACTTGGGGTTGCACAGCAGATGACTGCGATTTCTCTCGGCATGCCGTCCGTTCCGACCAAGCTCGCCGAGCGCCGGAAGAGCCGGCAGATCCAGGTCGGCTCCGTGGCGGTCGGCGGGGACGCCCCGGTCTCGGTCCAGTCGATGACCACGACCCGTACGTCCGACATCGGCGCCACCCTCCAGCAGATCGCCGAGCTGACGGCGTCCGGCTGCCAGATCGTCCGGGTGGCCTGTCCCACGCAGGACGACGCGGACGCCCTCGCGACCATCGCGAGGAAGTCGCAGATCCCGGTCATCGCGGACATCCACTTCCAGCCGAAGTACGTGTTCGCGGCGATCGAGGCCGGCTGTGCGGCGGTGCGTGTGAACCCGGGCAACATCAAGCAGTTCGACGACAAGGTCAAGGAGATCGCGAAGGCGGCGAAGGACCACGGCACGCCGATCCGTATCGGTGTCAACGCCGGTTCCCTGGACCGCCGGCTGCTCCAGAAGTACGGCAAGGCGACCCCCGAGGCGCTGGTCGAGTCGGCGCTGTGGGAGGCGTCCCTCTTCGAGGAGCACGACTTCCGGGACATCAAGATCTCCGTGAAGCACAACGACCCGGTCGTGATGATCGAGGCGTACCGGCAGCTCGCCGCCCAGTGCGACTACCCGCTGCACCTCGGTGTGACCGAGGCGGGCCCGGCCTTCCAGGGCACCATCAAGTCGGCCGTCGCCTTCGGCGCCCTCCTCTCCCAGGGCATCGGCGACACCATCCGCGTCTCGCTCTCCGCGCCTCCCGTCGAGGAGGTCAAGGTCGGCAACCAGATCCTGGAGTCCCTCAACCTCAAGCAGCGCGGCCTGGAGATCGTCTCCTGCCCGTCCTGCGGCCGCGCCCAGGTCGACGTCTACAAGCTGGCCGAGGAGGTCACCGCGGGCCTCACCGGCATGGAGGTCCCCCTCCGGGTCGCCGTCATGGGCTGCGTCGTCAACGGCCCCGGCGAGGCCCGCGAGGCCGACCTCGGCGTCGCCTCCGGCAACGGCAAGGGCCAGATCTTCGTCAAGGGCGAGGTCATCAAGACGGTCCCCGAGTCCAAGATCGTGGAAACCCTCATCGAGGAGGCCATGAAGCTGGCCGAACAGATGGAGGCCACGGGCACGGAGTCCGGCGAACCGACGGTGTCGGTGGCGGGCTGACCTGAAAGCGCCGGGAGGGAAGCGCCCCGAAAGGGGCGCGGGGAACTGCGCGACCAGCCACACACGACCGGCACCCGCCCACCTGTAGAACCCCCCGGGCTCGTAGGCGCTTGAACAAGGTCACCACGACTGACGGCACCAACCAGCCAAGGGCAACCCACACCGGGGCGGCACCGCTCAGCTTCCGCAGGTACAGTGCGGAGATCAAGCAGAACCCCTCAGCGTGAGGCCCCGCACGTGTTGACGCAGACCACCTCACGGGTGCTCGAACCGAGCGACCTGGACGCCGCGCTCGCGGTACTCGACCGCGAGCCGGTCGCGAACGCCTTCGTGACTTCCCGTGTCCAGGTGGCCGGCCTCGACCCCTGGCGCCTCGGCGGCGAGATGTGGGGCTGGTACGAGGACGGCATGCTCACGTCCCTCTGCTACGCGGGCGCCAACCTCGTCCCGATCTGCGCCACCCCGCGTGCGATCCGCTCCTTCGCCGACCGCGCCCGCAGGGCGGGCCGCCGCTGCTCCTCCATCGTCGGTCCCGCCGAGCCGACCGCCCAGCTGTGGCGCCTCCTGGAACCGCACTGGGGCCCGGCCCGCGACGTCCGCGCCCACCAGCCCCTGATGGTCACCGACCGCATGCCCGCCGGCACCGCCCCGGATCCGTACGTCCGCCGCATCCGCAAGGACGAGATGGAGGCGATCATGCCGGCCTGCGTGGCCATGTTCACCGAGGAGGTGGGCGTCTCCCCGCTCGCCGGTGACGGCGGCCTCCTCTACCAGGCGAGGGTCGCCGAACTGGTCGGCTCCGGCCGCTCGTTCGCCCGCCTCGACGAACACGGCAAGGTCGTCTTCAAGGCGGAGATCGGCGCGGCGACGGCCGAGGCCTGCCAGATCCAGGGCGTCTGGGTGGCCCCCGAGTACCGCGGCCAGGGCCTGGCGGCCCCCGCGATGGCAGCGGTGCTCCGCTACGCGCTCGCCGACGTGGCCCCGGTGGTCAGTCTCTACGTCAACGACTTCAACACGGCCGCGCGAAGGACCTACCTGCGGGTGGGCTTCCAGGAGGTCGGCGCGTTCATGAGCGTGCTGTTCTGACGGCTCCCCTCCGGCGGCTCTGCCGACCCCCCTGTACCCTCCCCCACATGACCCTCGTGATCGGCCCCCTGGACCTCCCCTCCCACGTAGACGAGGCCCTGGCAGTCCAGGCGGTCGCCTTCGGTCTCGGCCCCGACGAGGTGGCGGTCCGCCGCCAGATCGTCCTCCGCCACATGCAGTACCCCGGGGCACGGGCCCTCGGCGCGACGGCCGAAGGCCGGCTCGTCGGGTTCGTCTACGGCATGCCCAACTCCCGCGCACACTGGTGGTCCACCGTCGTGGAGCCCTACCTCCGCGCGCACGGCCACGCCGACTGGCTCGACGACTCCTTCGTGATCACCGAGCTCCATGTGCACCCGCACCACCAGAACCGCGGCGTCGGCCGCCGCCTGATCACGATGATCACCGACGGCGCCGCCGAACCCCGCTCGATCCTCTCCGCGATCGACACCGACAGCCCGGCCCGCGGCCTCTACCACTCCCTCGGCTACGTCGACCTCGCCCGCCAGGTCCACTTCCCCAGCGCCGCCAAGCCGTACGCCGTGATGGGCGCCCCCCTGCCGCTCCGTCGCCGTTAACGGATTTCCACCGGCACAGCAAGCCCGGCTAACCTCCTGCCATACACCTCCCTCGCTCTCGGGCCGCCCGAGCGGGGGACCCCCATCGGCAGGAGCACAGGAAACATGGCGAACGCACCGGTCCAACGCATGTCCCAGTTGTTGGCGAAGACGCTGCGTGACGACCCGGCCGACGCCGAGGTCCTCAGCCACAAGCTCCTCGTCCGCGCCGGCTACGTCCGCCGCACCGCCGCCGGCATCTGGTCGTGGCTGCCGCTCGGCCTGAAGGTGCTGTCCAACATCGAGCGGGTCGTCCGCGAGGAGATGGACGCGATCGGCGCCCAGGAGGTGCTGCTCCCGGCCCTCCTGCCCCGGGAGCCGTACGAGGCGACCGGCCGCTGGGACGAGTACGGCGCCGAGCTGTTCCGCCTCCAGGACCGCAAGGGCGGCGACTACCTGCTCGGCCCGACCCACGAGGAGATCTTCACCCTGCTGGTGAAGGACCAGGCGTCCTCCTACAAGGACCTGCCGGTCATCCTCTACCAGATCCAGAGCAAGTACCGGGACGAGGCCCGCCCGCGGGCCGGCATCCTGCGCGGCCGGGAGTTCCTGATGAAGGACTCCTACTCCTTCGACCTGGACGACGACGGCCTGGCCCGTTCCTACGCCCTGCACCGCCAGGCCTACCAGCGGATCTTCGAGCGCCTCGGCCTCGACTACCGCATCGTCGCCGCCACGGCCGGCGCCATGGGCGGCTCGAAGTCGGAGGAGTTCCTGGCCCCGGCCGAGGCCGGCGAGGACACCTTCGCCGACTGCCCGAACTGCGACTTCGCGGCGAACACCGAGGCGATCTCGTACTCGCTGAAGCCGGTCGACGCCACTGACGTGCCCGCGCTCGAGGAGATCCCGACCCCGGACACCCCGACCATCGAGACCCTCGCCGCCCACCTCGGCGTCCAGGCCTCCGAGACCCTGAAGAACCTCCTGGTGAAGGTCGACGGGGAGATCGTGGCCATCGGCGTCCCGGGGGACCGTGAGGTCGACATGGGCAAGGTCGAGGAGCACTTCGCCCCGGCCGCCGTCGAGCTGGTCACCGAGACCGACTTCGCCGGCCGTCCCGACCTGGTCCGCGGTTACGTGGGCCCGCAGGGGCTCGGTGAGAAGGTCAGGTACGTCGCCGACCCGCGGGTGGCCCCCGGCACCTCCTGGATCACCGGTGCCAACAAGCCGGGCACGCACGCGAAGAACGTCGTGGCGGACCGTGACTTCACCGTGGACGAGTACGTCGACGTCGTCGTCGTACTGGAAGGCGACCCCTGCCCGAAGTGCGGCACCGGCCTCAGGCTGGACCGTGCCATCGAGATCGGTCACATCTTCCAGCTCGGCCGCAAGTACGCCGACGCCCTCAAGCTCGACGTCCTCGGCCAGAACGGCAAGCCGGTCCGCGTCACCATGGGTTCCTACGGCATCGGCGTCTCCCGCGCGGTCGCCGCGCTCGCCGAGCAGACCGCCGACGAGCACGGCCTGGTGTGGTCCCGGGAGATCGCCCCGGCCGACGTGCACGTGGTCGCCGCCGGCAAGGCCCTCCAGACCGAACTCGCCCTGGACGTCTCCGAGCGGCTGCGGGAGGCCGGCCTGCGTGTCCTGGTCGACGACCGCGCCGGGGTCTCCCCGGGCGTGAAGTTCACCGACGCGGAGCTGATCGGCGTACCGCAGATCCTGGTCGCGGGCCGCCGCTCCGGTGAGGGTGTGCTGGAGCTGAAGGACCGCAAGACGGGCGAGCGCGAGGAGCTGACGGTGGACGAGGCGATCGCCCGCCTGACCGCCGTCTGACATGACTCGTCCCGCGAGGGCCGCCGGGGTGACCCACCGGCGGCCCTCGCGGCTTTTCAGGAACGTCTCAGACAGTTCTTCCGATCCCTAGGGCTGCCTCACAGGTTTCTCTCAGGGCGGTCCCCGAACGTGATGCGTGACAGAGAGTCACGTGGGAGGGGATCGGTCATGACCGGGAGAGCACAGCACAGTCCCCGAGGGGACCGGCCGGGGGACAGGGGCGCGGCCGCGGCGGTCCGCCGCGGCACCCGGCGCACGGCGGCGCTGGCGGCGGCGGTCACACTCGCCGCGGCGGCCGGGGTGTTCGCCCTGGTCGGCACCATGCAGTCGGACGCCGACACGACGGCGAGCGGCAACACGGGCACGACGTCCAGCAGCTCCGACTCCGGCTCCGGCACGGACAGTTCGTCCTCGTCGAGCGCCAAGTCGACCGATTCAGCGAGCGCTTCACCCTCGTCGTCGTCATCCTCGTCGTCGACCTCATCGTCGTCGTCATCGTCCTCATCGTCGTCCTCGGACCTCCAGTCCTCCTCCGGCGGCCTCACCTCCGGCAGCGGCTCCACCGACGCCACCTCGGGGGCGTCATGACCGTCCGCGCCCAGCGCCCCACGGCCGCCGCCGACTGGCGCGCTCTCGGCACCACCGTCCGCCTGGTCGTCACCGACCCGGCCCTGCTGGGCTCCTGCAACCTGCTCCTCGCCCGGCAGCTCGCCGAGGTGGACGCGGCCTGCAGCCGGTTCCGCACCGACTCCGAACTCGCCGCCCTGGACACCGCCGGCGGCCGCCCGGTCCGGGTCAGCCCGCTGCTCGCCGAGGCGCTCGCGGTAGCGCTGCGCGCCGCCGAGGCGACCGACGGCGCGGTGGACCCCACGATCGGCTCGGCGATGACCGCGATCGGCTACGACCGCGACTTCACCCTCGTCCGTGAGGACGACCGCCCGGTCTCGCTGCGGGTGCGGCGCGCCCCCGGCTGGCGCGCGGTCAGCCTCGACCGTGCGACCGGCACGGTCAGCGTCCCCGAGGGCGTCCGCCTCGACCTGGGCGCCACGGCCAAGGCCTGGGCCGCCGACCGGGCGGTGCGGATGCTGGCGGGAGCGGCCGGCTGCGGGGTGCTGGTGAGCCTCGGCGGTGACACCGCCGTCGCGGGCGAGGCCCCGGGGGGCGGCTGGCAGATCCGCGTCCAGGACGTCACCGGCGCGGTCGACGAGACGCCCGCCGAGGGGTCGTACGACACCGTCGGGCTGCGCTTTGGAGGCCTCGCCACCTCCGGTACCGCCGCCCGCCGCTGGCGGCGCGGCGGTCATCACCTCCACCACATCGTCGACCCGCGCACCGGACTGCCGGTCCGCTCCCCGTGGCGCACCGTCTCGGTGGCCGCCGCCGACTGCGCCGACGCCAACGCGGCGACCACGGCGGCCCTGGTCAAGGGCGCGGGCGCGGAACGCTGGCTGACCCGGCTCGGACTGCCGGCCCGCCTGGTCGCGCACGACGGCACGGTCGTCACCACCCCGGGCTGGCCCACCTCCGCCGTCGCACCGGAGGCCGCGGCATGACCTCGGAGACCCTCTGGTACGCCAACCGGGCCACCGGCGCCGTCTGCCTGGTCCTCTTCACCGTGGTCGTCCTGCTCGGCATCGCCGTCCGCCTCCGGACCCGCCTCCCCGGCCTGCCGCGCTTCGGCACGGTCTCCCTGCACCGCACGCTCTCCCTGTCGGCCACTGCATTCCTGTTCCTGCACATCGCGGTGGCGGTCGTCGACGGCTACGTGGACATCACGATGGCCGACGCCCTCGTCCCCTTCGTCTCCGACTACCAGCCGCTCTGGCTCGGCCTCGGCACCGTCGCCTTCGACCTGCTGCTCGCGGTCCTGGTCACCAGCCTCCTCCGCGACCGCCTCGGGCACCGTGCCTGGCGGACGGTGCACTGGCTGGCGTACGCCTCCTGGCCCCTCGCCCTGATCCACGGCATCGGCATCGGCACGGACGCCGGCACCGGCTGGATGACCTGGCTGACGGTGGCCTGCGTGGCGACGGTGATCACCGCCTTCGCCGTGCGCACCGCCCATGCCGTCCGCGCCTCCCGCCAGACCCCCGCAGCGCTTCTGCACACCGAAGGGGCCCACTGATGACCATGCTCTTCGCCGACGTCCACATGTCCCCGCGGCTGCTGGCCCCCGGCGGCACCCCGGCCGACCTCCCCACTCACGAACAGCGCTACGGCCCGGTCTCGTACGGCGATCCGGCCACGGTCCTGCGCACTCTCGCCGCGTCCGGCCTCACCGGCCGCGGCGGGGCCGGCTTCCCGGCCCACCGGAAGTTCGCCGCGGTCGCCGACGCGGCCCGCCGTACCGGGCGGGCACCGGTCGTCGTCGCCAACGGCGCGGAGAGCGAGCCGGCCAGTCTCAAGGACCGGACCCTGCTCCGCCTCTCACCCCATCTGGTCCTGGACGGGCTCCAGCTGGCGGCCGAGGCGATCGGTGCGGAGGAGGCGTACCTCGCCGTCGAGGACGGTGCCTCCTATCTGGAGTCGGCCCTCGCCCAGCGCCGCGACCCGCTCCGCGTGCAGGTCGTACGACTGCCCGCCGGCTTCCTCTCCGGCCAGGCCTCGGCCCTCGTCCAGTACCTCTCCGGCGGCCCGGCCCGCCCCACGCACCCGGTCCCGCCGGTCCGCGAACGCGGGGTGGGCCGGGCCCCCACCCTGGTCCAGAACGTCGAGACCCTGGCCCACCTCGCCCTGGTCGTCCGCTACGGCGCCGACTGGTTCCGCTCGGCCGGCACCCCCGCGGAACCGGGCAGCGCCCTGTGCACCCTGCACACGGCGAGCCGTGAAGTCCGGGTGGTGGAGGCCCCGTTCGGCATGCCGGTGGGCCGGCTCCTGCCCCTGGACGGCGCGTCCGCGGCGCTGGTCGGCGGCTACCACGGCACCTGGATCCCGGCCGCAGAGGCCGCCCGGGTCCCGCTCTCGCCGGCCTACCTGGGCGCCGGTGTGCTGGCCGCCCTCCCCGCCGACCGCTGCGGTGTGACCGAGACCGCCCGGATCCTGCGCTACCTGGCGCTCCAGTCGGCGGGCCGGTGCGGCCCCTGCCTCAACGGCCTGCCGCGCATCGCCGCGGCCTTCCAGACCCTGGCCGGACCCGGCCCGCAGGGCCACGCCCGTTCCGACATCTCCCGCTGGGCGGGCCTCGTCGAGGGCCGGGGCGCCTGCCACCACCCCGACGGCACGACCCGTCTGGTCCGCAGCGCGCTCACGACCTTCGCGACGGAACTCGACGCCCACGCGAACGGCCACTGCACCGCGACCGACCGCACCCCTCTCCTCCCCGTACCCACTGAGAAGGGCTGACATGGACCAGCACATAGCCATCGACTGGACGTCCTGCCGGGCCCACGGCCTGTGCGCGGAGCTGCTGCCCGAGCACATCACCTTGGACGAATGGGGCTACCCCTTGGTCGACGGCCGCCCCGTCCCACCGCGCACCCGCAAACGAGCCCGCAGAGCAGCGTCAGCCTGCCCGGTCCTGGCCCTGAAACTAGGGGAGGAGTGATTCCCTGGGGACGCGGGGCTGCATCTGATGTGCGGCTCCGCCGCGTGGGCGCGACCGGCCCCCACCGGGCCCGCACCCGAAACCGTCAAACCCACCCGGCGAACTCAAGCAACAGCTCCGCATCCCGCGGCCGCCCCACGCGAAGCGCCCGCACTCCCGACTCCACGGCCCGGAACAGCGTCCACCCCCGCAGCCGCTCCTGATCCACCTCCAGCGACTCCGCGAGCCGCTTGATCCGCCGCCGAGTGATCGACGCCCCCGACGGCGAGGCGATCAGATCCTCCACCCGGTCCCGCACGAGCCGCGCCAGATCGAACGCACACTCCCCGACCACCGGATCCGGCCCCACCGCCAGCCACGGCAACCGCTCCCCGGCCAGCACCTTGCTCTGCCGGAACGTGCCGTGCAGCAACCGCCGCTCCGGCTCGGCGGCCAGCAGCTCCTCCCGGGCGGCGAGCGCCCCCGCGACCAGCGGGGCCACGTCCGGGTCCCCGGCCGCCGCGGCCATCGCCGCCGCCTGCCGTCCCGTCCGCTCGGCCACGGTCTCGAACACGTGCCCGGACGGCGGTTCCACCCAGAGCCGCCGCAACGTCCCGGCGGCCTCCAGCAGCGCCTTCGCCTCCGCCAGCGACCGCACCGACACCTCCGGGTGCAGCCGCTCCAGCAACAGCACCCCCGCGGCCGCGTCGTCCTCCAGGAGCCGTACCGCCCCCAGCCCACCCCAGTGAGCGAGGGCCGCCGCCTCGCTCTCCGGCCGGGCCCGCCGCGGCGCGAGCTTGAGCACCGCCGGTGTCCCGTCCGCGCGCCGCACCAGCAGTACGAGACTGCTGCGGCCGCCCGGCACCTGCACCCGTTCCACGGTCAACTCGCGTTGCGTGACGGCCCGTTCCACCGCATCCGGCAGCTCTGCCAGCCACTCGTCACCGTCCGGCGCCGTCTCACCGAGCGCCTTCACCAAGCGCCGCGGCGGTTCGAAAGCCATACGCGAGTCATTCCTTTCCTCTGCCGGGAAGTGCCCCATCGGTGCCAATGAGAGCCAGCCAGTGCCAGCCAGTGCCAGCCAGTGCCGGCCAGTGCCGGCCGGTGCCAGGGAGCGCCGGGGGGCACCATGGAGCGTCAGGGAGTCGCCGAAGCCGTGGGCGAGGCCGAACCGCCGGCCTGCCCCAGCGGCGCGCCCCGCTCGGCGAGCCCAGGGAAGGCTACGCTCTCCCCGCGCCAGCGCACCGCCCGCACCGCGGCCTCCCGCAGCGCCCCGGCCGCCGAGCCGCGCCGGGTGCCCGAGGAGGCCCGGACCAGGTCGGAGTACACGTCGGCGACCCGGTCCTCCAGTTCCGCGGCGAGCCGTACGGCCGTCGCCGCATCGCTCACCGCGAACGGCAGCGCGTACGCGGCGCTCGCGGCCACCGGCTCACCGCCCAGGTCCCGCACCTCGCGGGCCAGCGCGTCCCGGCCGGACCGGTGCGCGTCGTAGGCGGCACGCGCCTCGGCCAGCCGCCGCGCGCCCACCCGGCCGCCGACGACACCGTAGCCGTACACCGCCGCGTGCTCGGCCGCCAGCGCCGCCTGGAGCGCCTTGAGCACGCCCGCCCTGGCCTCGTCGCTCACTTGTCACCCTTCGTCAGGAGGTACGCGTGCCCGGCCCCGGCCGCCGCCACCCCGGCCAGCAGCCGTGCCAGCTCGCCCGGCACGTCCAGGAGTGCCTTGGCCCGCTGATCGGCGAGGGTCCGTTCGGCGGTGGCCAGCACGGCGAGCGCGGCCTGCGCGTCGGCCGGTACCGCGGGGGAGGCCGCGGCGGACGGCGACGCCGACGAACCGGCTGCCGGGAGCGAAGCCGAAGCCGAAGCCGTTGCCGTTGGGGATGTCGATGTCGGCGATGCCGTTGCCGGATCGGAACCTTCCTCGAATGCCGCCGCGTGTGCCGCCACCTCCGCGCGCAGCGGCCGCAACCGCTCCGCGAGCGCCGGATGGACGGCGAGCACGGCGTCGTACCGCGCGAGCAGCGCCCTGCTGTCCCGGGCCGCACGCGCGCGTGCCCGCATGGAGACCGACGGGGTGCCGGCGGTACCGGCGGAGTCGGAGCCGGTGGAGCAGCCGGCCAGCGCGGCCGCCGCGGCCGCTGAAACGATCAGGCTCCTTCTGCGTACTCCCGAGCGGGTACGCGGCGACGGGGGCAACGGCACGGCTGACGTCCTCGGGGGGCTCGTACGAACACACGGGCGGGCGGGCACCCCGCGGTGATCACGTTACCCGCGCATCCGGTCAACCGGCGTCACCGGCTCGTCACCCTCGCGCGCAAGCGGTCAGGGGGTGCGGCCGGCCGCCCGGGGCAGGACGCAACACACCTCACGACCCGATACGCTTTGACCAGACACGCGACCCATCCCACAACAGCACACGCGGCCGAGGAGTCACCCGGATGAGCACCACCCAGAGCGAGAGGCTGCGAGAGCTCCTGGAACCGCTCGTCACCTCCCAGGGACTGGATCTCGAAGAGATCGCCGTGGACTCCGTCGGACGCAAGCGGGTGCTGCGCGTCGTCGTCGACTCGGACACCGGGGCCGACCTGGACCAGATCGCCGATGTGAGCCGTGAGCTCTCGGCGAAGCTCGACGACAGCGACGCGATGGGCGAGGGGGAGTACACCCTCGAGGTCGGTACCCCCGGCGCGGAGCGCCTCCTCAAGGAGCACCGCCACTACGTGCGGGCCGTGGACCGGCTGGTGAGGTTCCAGCTCGCCGAGGGCGGGGAACTGGTCGCCAGGATCCTGGGCGTCGACGACGAGGGCATCGACCTCGAGGTGCCCGGCGTCAAGGGCCGCAAGGCCACCGCGCGCAGACTCGCCTTCGCCGACATCGACAAGGCGCGCGTGCAGGTCGAGTTCAACCGCAAGGACAAGAACGAGAAGAACGAGAAGGAAGAGGAGGCGTAGCCGTGGACATCGACATGAGCGCCCTGCGGGGCTTGGTTCGGGAGAAGGAGATCTCCTTCGACCTGCTGGTCGAGGCGATCGAGTCGGCCCTCCTCATCGCCTACCACCGCACCGAGGGAAGCCGCCGACACGCGCGCGTGAAGCTCGACCGGGAGACCGGGCATGTGACCGTGTGGGCGAAGGAGGATCCCGAGGACCTGGAGGAGGGGCAGGAGCCGCGCGAGTTCGACGACACCCCGTCGGACTTCGGGCGGATCGCCGCCACCACCGCCAAGCAGGTGATCCTGCAGCGGCTGCGCGACGCCGAGGACGACGCGACGCTCGGCGAGTACGCCGGCCGTGAGGGCGACATCGTGACCGGTGTCGTGCAGCAGGGCCGCGACCCGAAGAACGTGCTGGTCGACATCGGCAAGCTGGAGGCCATCCTGCCGGTGCAGGAGCAGGTGCCCGGCGAGAGCTACGCGCACGGGCTGCGGCTGCGGTCGTACGTCGTACGGGTGGCGAAGGGCGTCCGCGGCCCCTCGGTGACCCTCTCCCGTACCCACCCGAACCTGGTGAAGAAGCTCTTCGCGCTCGAGGTGCCGGAGATCGCCGACGGGTCCGTCGAGATCGCCGCCATCGCCCGGGAGGCCGGTCACCGGACGAAGATCGCGGTCCGTTCCACCCGTTCGGGCCTGAACGCCAAGGGCGCCTGCATCGGCCCCATGGGCGGCCGGGTCCGCAACGTGATGGGCGAGCTGAACGGCGAGAAGATCGACATCGTCGACTGGTCGGACGACCCGGCCGAGATGGTGGCGAACGCGCTGTCCCCGGCCCGGGTCTCGAAGGTCGAGGTCGTGGACCTGGCGTCCCGGTCCGCCCGGGTGACCGTTCCGGACTACCAGCTGTCGCTGGCGATCGGCAAAGAGGGGCAGAACGCCCGTCTCGCCGCCCGTCTCACCGGCTGGCGCATCGACATCCGCCCGGATGTCGAACAGGTGACCGAGTAGAGCACCGCCCGAGCCCCGGACGGATCACGGGGTACGGCTCCCGTCCCGTCCGGGGTTCACCCGGACGGGGGGAATAGTTCCAAGCCGCAGGTGGCTTGGATTACGACAATGGCCGTTCGATCTTTGCCCCGAAGGGGTGAGGTCGGTACGGGGAGGTAGACTTAGCAGTGTCTGGCCGGACGCGTGCCCGCGCATGCCCTGAGCGCACCTGTGTGGGGTGCAGGCAGCGAGCGGCCAAGACCGAACTGCTGCGGATCGTGGCGGTCGAGGACGAATGCGTCCCCGATCCTCGCGGTACGCTGCCCGGCCGGGGTGCATATGTACACCCCGTCCAGGTCTGTCTGGACCAGGCGGTGCGCCGCCGGGCACTCCCGCGGGCGCTGCGCGTCCCGGGTCCGCTGGACGTAAAGGCGTTGCGCCGGTACGTCGAGCAGTAACACCGTAAGAAGCGTCGTACGGAACGTCCGTGCGGCTCTGGTACCCCGCGAGTTGGAAGTAGGTCGAGATTGCGATGAGCACTCGATGAGCACGCGATGAGTACGCCCATGAAGTAGCGACGGTCCGGACGCACCCGGACCTAAAAGGAGCGAAGTGGCTAAGGTCCGGGTATACGAACTCGCCAAGGAGTTCGGGGTTGAGAGCAAGGTCGTCATGGCCAAGCTCCAGGAACTCGGTGAATTCGTCCGTTCGGCGTCCTCGACGATCGAGGCGCCCGTTGTACGCAAGCTGACCGACGCCCTCCAGGGCGGCGGCAGCGGTAAGCCCGCCCCGCGCAAGGCGGCCCCCAAGCCCGGCGCGCCCTCTCCGGCGCAGTCGGCCCGTCCGGGTGCCCCGAAGCCGGGTGCCCCGCGTCCGGCTGCCCCGCAGCCCCCGGCCGCACCCGCGGCCCCGGCGGCTCCCGCGGCTCCGGCTCCGGTCACCCCCGCGCCGGCCGCCTCCGGCCCGCGTCCCGTCCCG
>NZ_JAKQYH010000063.1:0-85792 GCF_022343545.1 Streptomyces arenae | reverse complement strand
CACCGTGACAGATGTCAGAGTCACCTACGACAAGACCGTCAACGCAGCGTACGTATACCTCACCGAACCGCAGGCCCGCGTGAAGTCCGCGCGCATGTATCCCTGCGATCCAGTGGACGTCGACGGCATGATCAACCTCGACTTTGACGAGCAGGGCCGCCTCATCGGCATCGAGGTGTTGGCGGCCAGTTCGAAACTGCCCGAGTACCTACTCCAGTCCGCGGAGCGACTTGACACCGAAGGTGCATGACCAGCCGAGCACCACGCTCGCGGCGAACAGGTTGGAAAAGGCTCAGTGGCCGAGACGGGCGCCTGGTGGGAGATTCCCCAGCTCAGGCGCCCTTTCCCGTGCTTCTAGAAGAAGCCCAGCTTCTTCGGCGAGTACGAAACGAGTAGATTCTTCGTCTGCTGGTAGTGCTCCAGCATCATCTTGTGTGTCTCGCGGCCGATTCCCGACTGCTTGTAGCCGCCGAACGCCGCGTGCGCCGGGTAGGCGTGGTAGCAGTTCGTCCAGACCCGGCCCGCCTGGATCGCGCGGCCCGCGCGGTACGCGGTGTTGATGTCGCGGGTCCAGACGCCCGCACCGAGGCCGTACAGCGTGTCGTTGGCGATCTTCAGGGCGTCGTCGAAGTCGTCGAAGGAGGTCACCGAGACGACCGGGCCGAAGATCTCCTCCTGGAAGATCCGCATCCGGTTGTCGCCCTCGAAGATGGTCGGCTGGACGTAGTAGCCGCCCTTCAACTCACCGTCGTGTTCGATGCGTTCGCCGCCGGTGAGGATCTTCGCCCCCTCCTGCCGGCCGATGTCCAGGTAGGAGAGGATCTTCTCCAGCTGGTCGTTGGAGGCCTGCGCGCCGATCATCGTGTCGGTGTCGAGGGGGTGGCCCGGCTTGATGAGGCGGGTGCGGGCGACCGCCGCCTCCATGAACTCAGCGTAGTTGCCGCGCTGGACGAGCGCCCGGGACGGGCAGGTGCACACCTCGCCCTGGTTGAGCGCGAACATCGTGAACCCTTCGAGGGCCTTGTCGCGGAAGTCGTCGTCGTGCGCCCAGACGTCGTCGAAGAAGATGTTCGGGGACTTGCCGCCCAGTTCGAGCGTGACCGGTTTGATGTTCTCCGAGGCGTACTGCATGATCAGCCGCCCGGTGGTGGTCTCCCCGGTGAAGGCGACCTTCGCCACCCGCGGGCTGGACGCCAGCGGCTTGCCCGCCTCCACGCCGAAGCCGTTGACGATGTTCACCACGCCGGGCGGCAGCAGGTCCGCGATCAGGCTCATCCAGTAGTGGATGGAGGCGGGGGTCTGCTCGGCCGGCTTGATGACGACCGCGTTCCCGGCGGCGAGGGCCGGCGCCAGCTTCCAGGTCGCCATCAGGATCGGGAAGTTCCACGGGATGATCTGCGCGACGACGCCCAGCGGCTCGTGGAAGTGGTACGCCACGGTGTCGTCGTCGACCTCGCCCAGCGAACCCTCCTGCGCGCGGATCGCCCCCGCGAAGTAGCGGAAGTGGTCGATGGCGAGGGGGATGTCGGCGGCCAGCGTCTCACGCACCGGCTTGCCGTTCTCCCAGCTCTCGGCGACCGCGAGCGGTTCGAGGTAGGCCTCCATCCGGTCGGCGATCTTGAGGAGGATGTCGGAACGCTCCGTCACCGAGGTCCGGCCCCAGCCCGGCGCCGCCGCGTGCGCCGCGTCCAGGGCCCGCTCCACGTCCTCGGCGGTGCCCCGCGCGATCTCGGTGAACGGCTGCCCGTTCACCGGGGACGGGTTCTCGAAGTACTGCCCCCGGGCCGGCGGCACGTACTCGCCGCCGATGAAGTGGTCGTAGCGCGCCTGGTAGGAGACGATCGCGCCCTCGGTGCCGGGCGCCGCGTAACGGGTCATGGTGGCCTGCCTCCTCGCAGCTGCGCTGCCCGCCGTTGGGCAGCTTCCGGCGCGCAGGCTACGGAGCCCGACGTTGCACCCACGTTGCGTCGCAGGTCAGCGCGTCGGAGTCGTCAACTCCGCCTCCAGTCCGGCCAGTCGGGACCGTACGACGGCGGTCGGCCGCAGCGCCGCGAGCGCCCGCCACACCTGGATGTCCTCCTCGCCCCACGGCGTGTGCGCCCACTGCGCCAGCAGGTCCGGGTCGCGGCGCGCGATCAGCGCCGACCGCAGCGCGTCCGCCAGCCGCTGCCGCAGCCGCACCACCGCGGGGGCCTGCGAACCCGGCAGCAGCGGTCCCGGGTACGCCGCCAGCGCCGCCGTCACGGCTCCCGTCTCCAGACGCCGCTCCACCACGGCCGCGTCCGACTCGACCGGAACGGTCAGCCGGTACGGCCGGGAGGCGAGCAGCCCGGGACCCAACAGCCTGCGCAGCCGCGCCAGTTCCGCCCGGAGCGTCACCGGTGTCACCGACTCGTCCTCGTACAGCGCGCACAGCAACTCGTCGCCGGTCAGGCCCTCCGGATGCCGGGACAGCAGCATCAGCAGCTCGCTGTGGCGGCGGCCGAGCCGCAGACGCCGCCCGTCCAGGCGGAGTTCCGCCTCGTCACGGCCGAGCCCGGTCAGCGCGGGCGCCTCGTCGGCGGGCGTCGGCGGATCCAGCAGCGCCAACTGCGACTCCGCGGCCCGTGCCACCGCCTGGACGAAGCCCAGGCTGTGCGGGTGCGCCAGCCGGTCGCCGCCGGTGATGTCGACGGCACCCAGCACCCGTCCGGTCCGCGGATCGTGCACCGGTGCCGCCGCGCACGTCCACGGCTGCACCCGGCGGATGAAGTGCTCCGCCGCGAACACCTGCACCGGCCGGTCCACCGCCACCGCCGTGCCCGGCGCGTTGGTCCCCACCGCGGCCTCCGACCAGCGCGCGCCGGGCACGAAGTTCATCAGGTCCGCCCGCCGCCGGGTCGCCGGATGCCCCTCGACCCACAGCAGCCTGCCGTCCGCGTCGCACACCGCCAGCAGGTGTTCGCCGTCCGCCGCGAACGTCCCCATCAGCTCCCGGAACAACGGCATCACCCTGGCGAGCGGATGCTCCGCCCGGTAGCTCCCCAGGTCGCCGTCCATCAGCTCCACGTGCGCCGTTCCGTCCGGCCCCACCCCGGCCCGCGCCGAGCGCCGCCACGACTCGGCCACCACGGACCGCACCGGGCGCGGCACGGTGCCTCCCATGGTGAACGTCTCATGCGCCCGGCGCAGCACCCGGACGCGCTCGGCAGGGTCGGCCCCCGGTTCCAGGGCCACCCACGGATCGGACAACTCTGCCTCCCCGACGGCGATGCGGCTGGGGACATCGTCACTCGGGGTGTTCGCGCCGACAACCGTTTCGACCGCCCTCGATCGGGGGAACCGTCCCGGCTCCCGGAAACCGCCGTCACTCCGGGCGAACGCCCTCACTCCGGGCGACCGCCGTCACTCCGAGGACACGTCGACCAGTTTCATGTACCGGGTCCAGTCCCAGTGGCTGCCCGGATCCGTGTGATCGGTCCCCGGCACCTCGACATGGCCGATCACATGCTCCCGGTCCTTCGGGATGCCGTACCGGTCGCAGATCGACGCCGTCAGCCGCGCCGACTCCGTGTAGAGGGCGTCGGTGAAGTACTCCGGTCTCTCCACCCAGCCCTCGTGCTCGATGCCGATGCTCCGCGTGTTGTAGTCCCAGTTCCCCGCGTGCCAGGCGATGTCGGTCTCCCGCACGCACTGCGCGACATGGCCGTCCAGCGAGCGCACCAGATAGTGCGCGGACACCCGCTTCTTCGGGTTCGCGAAAATGGCCAGGGTGCCGGCGTAGGCATGCTGGGTGACATGGATGATCACGCGGTCGATCCGGTACTCGTCAGGGCGCAGCGCCGCCGTGCGGTTGTCACTGCTCGCGGCCTGCCACTCCGCCGTCGGGTAGTCGACGACCCCGGTACGCGCGTCCGCGCGGGTCTCGGGGAGCAGCGCGTACGGGACGACGGCGAGGGCCGCGCCCCTCAGGAGCCGCCGCCTGCTGGGGAGCGGTCGTGGCCGGGCCATGGGTGCCTTTCGGAAGCGTGCGCGAGGCACGAGGAGTCGAGGGGCGACGGTCAGCGGCGCAGGGCCGCCGCCGTCTCGCGCAGCCGCGCGTGCAGTCCGCGGTAAGTCTCGCGCGCGGGCAGCCACTCCTTGCGGAGCTTGGCCACACAGGTGTAGTTGGTGTCGCACACGTTGGCCAACGGCGATTCCACCGTCTGGGTCAGGTACTGGTACGCGTCGAGCTCGCCGAAGCCGTAGTCGCGCACCAGCCACTGCACCAGGTCGAGCTGCGATATCCGGAAGGCGTCCTCCAGCGGGCGCGCCGACCCCGTGGAGACGATGTGCGTGTCCGACTCCAGCCGGGGCCAGGCGGTGGTGATCCCCTTCAGCAGTTCGACGATCACGACGGTGTTCATCGCGCACTCCACGGCCACCCCGCAGGTCTCGCCCTCGCCCTGCCGGGCGTGCCCGTCACCGAGGCTGAGCAGCGCGCCCTCCACGTTGACCCCGAGGTAGCAGGTGACACCGGCCCGCATCTCGGGCGTGTCCATGTTGCCTCCGTGGGCGTCGGGCACCAGGGCCGAGCGCACCTCCAGGTTGGCGGGGGCCACTCCGACCGTGCCGTGCATGGGGTCCAGCGGCAGCTCCAGCTCGATGTCGCCCTCGTGCGCCCGGAACAGAGCCGTGCGCCGGGTGCGGTCCAGCTGCCAGATCCACACCTTCTCCGGCAACGGCGGCTGAAGGGTCGCCGTGGCGTGCGTGGAGGTCAGCGCGCCGAAGAGCGGGACCGTCGTGGACGCCGCCCAGTCCCGGGTCGGTTCGACCGACACGAAGTGCACAGCGACGGTGTCGCCCGGCTCCGCGCCCTCGATGTGGAAGGGGCCGGTCTGCGGGTTCAGGAACGGGAACTCGCACACCTCGGACACCAGGTCCTTCTCGGACCTCACCCGTCCCGCGAAGCAGTCCTCCGTGTACAGGTCGAGGACCGTGCCGGGCGTGATCCGCGCGACCGGCGGGGCCCCGCCGAACGTCCACGCGTAGTCGCCCGGCCCGGGACGGACGGTGAGGATGCGGGGCTCGGTCATCGTGGTACGGCTCCGTTCTGCGGGTCGCCGGCATGGGGGTGGTCCTCGTCGAGATGGACGCGCGCCGTCTCGGCTATGCGCTCGGGGTGACGTCGTATCAGCACCAGCAGCACGATTGCTCCGGCCGCCATCCAGACGCCGACCACCGGGCCCGCGTACGACACCGGTGCGGTCAGCTTCGTCACGAAGTCGAAGGCGGGCAGGCCGGCCGCGGTGAGCAGGGCGGGCACGAAGGCCACGATCCCCAGCACCGGAAGGAGCAGGTGCCGTACCGGCCTGAGGGCCGCGCGGCCACGGCGCAGGAAGTAGCCCGCACAGGCGAGGTTGACGACGATGTAGACGCCGACGACGACCGTGACGATCACCGTGGCCAGCAGCAGGAACGCGGTCACCGGGTCGTAGCCGAAGCCCAGCCCTAGGGCGGCCCCCACCGCCACGACCGTCTGGGCCGCGATGCCTGCGACGGGGGAGCGGTACCGCGGGTGGAGGGTGGCGAGGACGCGTGGGAGGACCCGGATCCGGGCCAGTGCGAAGGCGGTCCGTGTGGACACGTTGGCGTTCGCGTTGGCGTTGGCGATCGTGGAGTTGACCACCGCGAGGAACACCAGGACCCAGAAGAGCCCGAAGGACGCGCGGGCGACGCCCTCCCAGGACGCCTCGCCCGCCGCTCCGAAGGAGGCGAACCGGTCCGGCCCGAAGTACACCGTCATCGCATAGGTCGTCACCACGTAGAACAGACCGATCCCCAGGGCCGCGCCGAGCACCGCGCGGTGCATCGTGCGGCGCGGGTCGCGGGTCTCCTCGGCGAGCGGCGCCGCCGCCTCGAACCCGGCGAACGCCAGCACGGTGTAGACGGAACCGGCGAAGACCCCGCTGACCCCGCCGTACCCCTGTGCCGTGTGCGAGGTACCGAAGACGGACAGGGTGTTGTGACTGCCGGCCCTGACGACCAGCCAGCCGGCGAAGACCAGGAAGACCGCGATCTCGAAGACCCCGAGCACCGTCCCGAAGCGCGCCGATGCGCGCACCCCCAGATATCCGGCGACACCGATGACGGCGGCGCCCACCAGCGACCACGGCCACCACAGGTCCGCCGGGTAGGAGGCCCACTCGTCGTGCAGGGTGCCCGCCGTGGTGAAGCCGAGCTGGAGCAGCAGCAACGGCGGCACCAGCGCCTCCACGAACACATAACCCCAGCCGACCAGGAACCCCACGGCCGGGTGCAGGCCCTGTGCCGCGTAGGTGGCCACGGACCCGGCGGCCGGTAACTCGCGTGCCAGCTCGGCGACGCACGACGCGGTGAACAGACAGGCCACCAGAGCGATCAGCACGGCCAGCGGCAGACTGCCGCCGGCGAACGCCGCCCCCGACGGGATGGAGGCGGCGACAGCGGCGGCGGGTGCCATCGCCGTGACGCTCTGGAACAGGACCTCCCGCAGCCCGACCGCGTCCCGTCGCAGCCCCACGGCCACCTCTGCCGACATACGTCCTCCCCCTGACGTGCGTGTTTCCACCGATCCGGCGGATGCCTCGCGTGAATGACGGTACGGCGCCGAAGGGTTGGGCAGAAGAGCGCCCGACGGTTCCGTGGACGGCACGGGTGTTGTGGAAAACCTCGCCACACGAACGGGTGAGGGCGACCAGGTGAAGGCGAGCGGCGGCAGGCGGCGGGCGCCTCAGCCGGGGGCGCCCTCGCGGAGATAGGCGAACGAACCCGCGTTCGCCGCCGAGTGCAGGGCGCGGAGCGTCGGCAGAGGCGCCGCGAGAGGCACGTCCGTCAACTCCGCCACGGGAACCAGCGCGTACCGGTCGTGCTCGTCGCTCAGCCGCACCTCCGTCCCGTCGGTGAAGAGCCCGCCGTGGAAGAAGCAGTCCAGAACCGGTCCGGTGCCGAGCACGTCCGCACGGTGGTCGATGCCGATCAGCCGGGGCGTCGGACCGAGGGCGATACCGGTCTCCTCCAGCATCTCCGGCCGCGCCGCCGTCCAGGGATCCTCACCGTGGTCCAGCATCCCGCCGGGCAGCCACCACCTGCCCGACCACGGCTGACCGGGGCCGTAGCGCAGCAGCAGGACGCGATCGCGTTCGTCCAGCATGACCACGCATGAGGCGATGAGCGCCTGCGGCTGGGTCCTGATCCATTCCGCGCGGGGAACCCACTCGGCCACGCGCACCTCCCCGGAGTCCGACGAACCTCAGAGGTGACTCCCCACGGCGTGGTGATCGTGAACCACCCGCACGAAGGACACAGGCCTCGCGGCCGTGGCCGCCTCAGACCCGTTCCGCCACCGTGGCCGGATGGTCAGACCCGTTCCGCCACCGTGGCCGGATCGTCCAGGACGGCTCGGACCACCGAGTGGGCCGCACCCAGCAGGGGCCCCTCGGGGCCCAGACGGGAGACGGAGACCGGGCAGACGGGGCCGGTCGTGCGGTCGGACAGTTCGGCTTCCAGAGCCGGCAGGAGCCACGGCGCGAGACCGGACAAGGCGCCGCCCAGCACCACCGACTCGGGGTCGAGCAGGTTCACCGCGCCGGTCAGGGCGATGCCGAGGGCCGTACCGGCGTCGTACAGGGCCCGCCGTACCCCTTCGTGGTCCTCGCCCGCCCGCCGCGCGAGCAGACCCACCGCGTCCTCGCGGGACTCGAGGCCAGCCGCGCGCAGCACCGCCTCCTCACCGGCGTACTGCTCCAGGCAGCCGCGTCCGCCGCAGGCACAGCGCGGGCCGTCGGGGCGGACCGGCACATGGCCGAGTTCGCCCGCGAAACCGCGCTTGCCGCGCAGCAGCCGGCCGTCCACGACGACGGCGGCGCCGATACCGATCTCCGCGGACACGTGCAGGAAGTCCCGTGGCGTGGCGTCCCCGAGCCACAGCTCGGCCAGCGCACCGAAGTTGGCCTCGTTGTCCACTGTCAGCGGGAGCCCCGCGGGCAGCAGCACGCCGAGGTCGGTGTCGTGCCAGTCGAGGTTCGGGGCGTGCGCGACGGTGTGCCCGTCGCGGGCGACCAGGCCGGGAACGGCGACCGCGAGACCGGCCGGCCACAGACCCTCCTGCTCCGCCTCCGTCACCACCTGGCGGACCAGCGCGGTCAGTTCCCCGACCACCGGACGCGGGTCCCGGCCGCGGTTCGTGCCGTGCCGCTCGGCACGCGCGCGTACCTCGCCGCGCAGATCCACCGCGCACACGGCGAGGTGGTCGACGCCGACCTCCGCGCCGATCCCGGCCGGGCCGCGCCCGCTCACCGCCAGGGCCGAGCCGGGCCGCCCCACCCGGCTGGGCCGCTCGGGGCCCAGTTCCTCCAGGAGCCCCCAGCGGATCAGCTCGTCCACCAGGGTGGACACCGCCGCCCTGGTCAGCCCGATGCGCGAGGCGACCGCGGCCCGCGACAGTGAACCCTCGGCGCTGACCGCGTGCATCACGCGCGCGAGGTTGCGCCGGCGCATGCCCTGCTGGGTGTCCGGCAGGGCACGGCCGGTCGTCGTGGAACGGGCCTCGTGCAGCGGTGCGGTCATGCCTCCATCGATCCTCTGGACTCCGTGGGCAGGTCCGGGGCAGGTCAGCGGTCCTGAGGCGTCCGCTCCAGCAGCGGGGCCGCGTCGGAGAGTACCCCGGAGATCCTGCTCAGCGTCGCGTCGTCCCGCTCCACCGCGTCCAGCACCGGTCCTGCCGCCGTGTGCCAGCGCCGCGCCACCGCCGCCGGGTCCTCGCCGGTCAGCAGTCCGGCCGCCTGGGCCGCCGCGCCCAGGGCGACCAGTTCCTTCGCCTCCGGGACCTGCACCGGGCGTCCCGACAGCCGCCGTACCGTCTCCTGCCAGGCGCGGCCGCGGGCGCCGCCGCCGATCAGCAGCAGCGGGGTGGTCCGGTCGGCGTCCGCGTCCAGGACCAGGTCCAGGGCGCCCAGCAGGGCGTGCACCGCCCCGTCGTAGGCGGCCTGGAGGAGCTGGCCGCCGGTGGTGTCGTGGCGCAGGCCGTGCAGCAGCCCGGAGGCGTTCGGCAGGTTCGGGGTGCGCTCGCCGTCCAGGTAGGGCAGCAGGGTCACCGAGGTGCCCGGCTCGACGGCCTCCCGGTCCAGGCCGAGCAGGGCCGCGACCCGGTCGACGGCGAGGGTGCAGTTCAGCGTGCAGGCGAGCGGCAGCCAGTCGCCGTGCGCGTCGGCGAAGCCCGCCACCGTGCCGGTCGGGTCGGCGGGGCGGTGCTTCGACACGGCGTACACCGTGCCGGAGGTGCCGAGGCTCAGCACGGCGGTGCCGGGACGCAGCCCGAGCCCCAGCGCCGCCGCCGCGTTGTCGCCGGTACCGGGGGCCACCAGGGTGCCCTTGGAGAACGGCAGGTCGTGGCTGTCGCGGACGGTGCCGGCGACCTCACCCGGCCGCACCACGCGGGGCAGGAACGCCGGATCCAGCCCCACGTGCGCGAGCGTCTCCGCGTCGTACGCCTCGGTCGCCGACGCCCACCAGCCGGTGCCGGACGCGTCACCGCGATCGGTCGTGCCCTGCCCGGTCAGCCGCTCGGTGAGGTAGTCGTGGGGGAGCCGTACGGCCCTGGTCGCCCGCACCGCCTCCGGCTCGTGCTCCGCCAGCCAGGCCCACTTGGTGACCGTGAACGACGCCCCCGGCACACTGCCGGTGCGCTCCGCCCAGGCCTTCGGGCCGCCCAGCTCCTCGATCAGCCGCCGCGCCTGGGGCGCCGAACGGACGTCGTTCCACAGCAGCGCGGGCCGCACAGGCTCGCCCCGCTCGTCCAGCGTGACCAGACCGTGCTGCTGCCCGCCGATCGACACGGCCGCCGCCTCGTGCGCCGCGTCACCGCACTGGCGCAGCGCCTCGCACAGGGCGTCCCACCACTGGCGCGGATCACTCTCCCGGCCCGCCCCCGAGGAGACGGTGTGCGGCGCCTGGCCGCTCGCCACGACCTGTCCGGTGGACACGTCGACCACCAGCGCCTTGGTGGACTGGGTGGACGTGTCCACGCCGACGACGAGCGGACCCTCGGCTGCTGACATCGGGCTCTCCCTTTTTCCGCGCCTAGCGACTTGCCTGACCTGCGGGTTTCCTGGTTCACCGGGGTGTCGCGACCCGGTTTTCATCCCTTGGGGACAGGGTGACCCTTCCCAGGGATGCGTCGGCATACTAATTTGTAAACGGCCATGACGAAATAGTCGGCCCGACAAACGTGCCGACCGCCGTCGAGCACACCCACCAAGCACAGGCATCAAGCAAGGAGCCGCGGCATGAGCTTCCAGCCCACCCCCGAGGACAGGTTCACCTTCGGCCTGTGGACCGTCGGCTGGCAGGGAAGGGACCCGTTCGGCGACGCCACCCGGCGCGCCCTCGACCCGGTCGAGACCGTGCAGCGCCTGTCCGAACTGGGCGCCTACGGTGTGACGTTCCACGACGACGACCTGATCCCGTTCGGGTCCTCCGACACCGAGCGCGAATCGCACATCAAGCGCTTCCGCCAGGCCCTCGACGCGACCGGCATGACGGTCCCGATGGCCACCACCAACCTCTTCACGCACCCGGTCTTCAAGGACGGCGCGTTCACCGCGAACGACCGTGACGTCCGCCGCTACGCGCTGCGCAAGACCATCCGCAACATCGACCTGGCCGCGGAGCTGGGCGCCAAGACCTACGTCGCCTGGGGCGGCCGCGAGGGCGCCGAGTCCGGCGCCGCCAAGGACGTGCGGGTCGCCCTCGACCGCATGAAGGAGGCCTTCGACCTCCTCGGCGAGTACGTCACCTCCCAGGGCTACGACCTGCGCTTCGCCATCGAGCCCAAGCCGAACGAGCCGCGCGGCGACATCCTGCTCCCCACCGTCGGCCACGCCCTCGCGTTCATCGAGCGGCTGGAGCGCCCCGAGCTGTACGGCGTCAACCCCGAGGTGGGCCACGAGCAGATGGCCGGCCTGAACTTCCCGCACGGCATCGCGCAGGCCCTGTGGGCGGGCAAGCTCTTCCACATCGACCTCAACGGCCAGTCCGGCATCAAGTACGACCAGGACCTGCGCTTCGGCGCCGGCGACCTGCGCGCCGCCTTCTGGCTGGTCGACCTCCTGGAGAGCGCCGGTTACGCGGGGCCGAAGCACTTCGACTTCAAGCCGCCGCGGACCGAGGACCTCGACGGCGTGTGGGCGTCGGCCGCCGGCTGCATGCGGAACTACCTCATCCTCAAGGAGCGCGCGGCCGCCTTCCGCGCCGACCCGGCGGTCCAGGAGGCCCTGCGCGCCTCTCGGCTGGACCAGCTGGCCGTGCCGACGGCCGCCGACGGTCTCCAGGCACTCCTCGCCGACAGCTCGGCCTTCGAGGAGTTCGATGCGGAGGCGGTCGCCGCGCGCGGCATGGCCTTCGAGCAGCTCGACCAGCTGGCGATGGACCACCTGCTGGGCGCCCGCGGCTGAGACCGGTACGCGCGCGTGCGGGCCGTTTCGCGAGGGACGCCCGCCCGCGCGCGTGTCGTTCTGTGTTCCCGCCGGACCGCTTCTCGCGGGAAATGCTCCGGAATCGTCCGGTCCACGGTATGAGTCCGTGTCAACTGCCGTGCGGGGCTCGCGCGATGACCGGTACGGGGTGACTCTTGGCGGTATGGCCATGCCACCCGTACCGCCACGACCCCCGGGCCCGCCGGAGCCCACGCCGCCCCCGTACGGGGACGACGACCCGCCTCCGTACGGGGGATACGGGCCGTCGCCCGGCGGGACTTACGGCCCGCCGCGGGGGAGCCGCGAGCCACCCACCGCGGTCGGCTGGACGTCGTCGTATCCGCCCGAGCCGCCGCCCCGCAGGCGCAGGGGGCCGCTGTTCGCCGTGCTGGTCGTGCTGGTGGCCGCCGTGGCGGTCGCCGTCGTCGTCCTGATGGCGTCCGGCGGTGACGGTTCACCCGGCGGGAAACCCACCACGAGCAGCCCGGGCACCTCGGGTCCGGCCCGGCCCTCCTTCAGCCTGCCGACGGAGCTGCCCAGCAGCCTGCCGTCGCGGCTGCCGAGCGAACTCCCCTCACAGTGGCCCTCAAACCTGCCGAGCGGACTGCCCAGCGAACTGCCCAGCGACCTGGGGTCGATACTGCCCTCACTGCTGGGCTAGCTACAGCCCCTTGGGCAGCCGGACGTACACCAGGGTCGTCTCGATGCCGCTGTCGACGAGGCGCCCCTGCGCGTCGAACGCGCCCGCGCCGTCCGTCATCCCGAAGTCGTTGTCGTTGATGAGGGCGAGCGTGTCGTGGTCCACGCGCGCGACGCCCTCGATCTTCAGGGGCACCCCGGGCACCGTGTTCAGGTCGACCAGCAGACGCTTGCCGAGCACCGGGACACCGGCTGCGGCGGGGTCGTCCAGTTGCTCCAGCGACGGAGAGGTGGTGTTGTCGTCGTAGGCGCCGCCGAGGATGTCGGACCGGCGGTCCAGCTTCACCACCTCCAGACGTGCGGCCTTGTCGGTGCGCTCCTCGACCAGCAGGCGGTCGCCGCCGACCGCCACGATCGACGAGATCTTCAGCTCGGACGTGTCGTCCTCGCTCGGGTCCACCACGTTCACCGGGTCGAAGCGGTAGGCGTACTCGGCGGTGACCGCCTTCTTGCGCGGTGAGAACCGCAGCAGACGGGTCGTGCGGGAGGCGTCCCCGGCGTCCCCGTCGGGCAGCGAGAGCGGGCTCTGCAGCGCCATCACCAGGTCCCCACCGGGGAGCAGGGCCAGGCCCTCGAAACCACGGTTGACCTTCCGGTGCAGGAAGACCGACGGCAGCGCCTCGACCACCGGGTAGTCGGCACCGGTGAGGTTCAGCCCCTCGGGCACATAGCGGGTGAGCACCTTCCCGCGCGCGGAGACGTGGACCAGCGAGGGGCCGTACTCGTCGACGAGCCAGAAACTCCCGTCGTCCGCGCGGACGATGCCCTCGGTGTCCAGGCCGTTCGGGTTGTACGACAGGGCGGTCCGCGCGTCGTAGGAGTACGGCGCCTCGTCCCGGCCCGCCTGGTTGGACAACCCGGTGACGGCCTTGCCCGACGAGGTGGTGACCGGTATCGCGTCGATCACCTCGACCCGGTCACCCGTGACCCGGACCTTCACGATCGCCGGGTCGAAACCGGGCACCGGGAAGGTCCGGCGCTTCTTGCCGTCGACCTTGATCTGGCCGTTGGGGCCGCGGTCGGTGATCGTCCAGTACTCGCCCTTGTGGCCGGCCGGGTAGAGGTCGCTGCCGATGCCGCCGAGGTCGATGCCCCGGTCGTCGTCCACGCTGCCCCGCAGCAGCGCGTTGCTGAAGGTGCCGAGCGGGATGTCGCCGAGGGTGGCCGTGCGAACGACGTGCGCAGGTCCGGACGGTGTGGCGGTGGCCGTGCCCGCCGCCACGAGGGCGGCGGCCAGGGCCAGCGGCAGGCCCGTCGCGGCGAGGCGGTGGACGCGGCGGCTGCCGGTGGCGTGCGGGGACATCGGTCCTCCTGGTGGCAAGTTCATGGACAGCGGCCAGAGTTGGGCCTCACGGGGAACGCCGCGCGACCGGTCGGTGAACGGCGGGCGACCGCCACTCGGCGGATCATCGGTTTCCGGCCCACCGGCGGCGGACTGCCGGATTCCGCCCCCGCGCAGCCCTGTCTGCCGGTCTTTCGGTCGAGGCCTCCGTGGGGTGGGCGGCGGTCGCTACGCTGGGAACCAGGCCACTTCACAACCTGTTCGACTGATGGTGCTCCTGGTCCGCTTGGGGCTCGGGTTCCTTCGACGGTCGGAGCCGTCCGGAGCCAGTAGGGGGCGCACGTCAGGGATGTCTCAGGGTCGCGGTCCGGAACCGTGCGAGGCGCGGGCCCGTTTTCAGATCAGAGAGCGGCAAGGGCCGCGAAGGAGGCGACGCCGATGTCGAAGAACGCGAAGATCGCCGCAGGGGGTGTGGCGGTCGGGCTCATCCTGCTGATATGGCTGCCCTGGTGGGTGGCGTTCCTGATCGTGGTGGGCGTACCGGTGGCCGCGTACCTCACGCTCGACCCCTCGCAGCGGCGCAGGCTGCGCCGGATCACGCGCAAGGAGATCGGCCGCTGAGCCGTGCGGCCGGGGCCGCGATCCCGGCCGGCGCGCCGGCCGGCCGGGTGCGGTCCGAGAGGCCTCAGAGGGGCCGCACGGCCATCTTGTCGAGGGCTTCCAGCAGGCCGGGGAGTTCGGAACCCCGGCCGACGGGCAGCACCTCGCCCGGCTCCTCGTCGAGGAGCACGAACGCGATGTCGTCGGTGCGGGCCACCAGCGACCAGCCGGGGCCGTCGGCGCGCAGCGTACGGGCGTCACCCGGGGCGAAGGACGAGCGGACCCGGCCCAGCGGCGGAGGCGCGTCCACATAGGCCCGCGCCTCGGCCAGTACGCGCCGGATGCCGAGATGACCCTTGGGGGCCGCCCCAGCGTCCTCCGGGGCCTTCTCCGGGGTCTCCTCGGCGGCCTGCGCGGCTCCGGCCGCGGGTGCCGGAAAGAAGTCCGCGCCGATCTGCTCCCGCCAGATCGCCCACTGCAGGGCGATCTCGTCCGCGCCCAGCCGCCGCTGTGCCGGGCCCCAGGTGCTGGTGTCCGGCGGTGTCAGCGCGGCCCGGTCCGCCACGTCCGGGGCGGGATCGTGCGGCGCGGGCACGTTGGGGGCCGCCACGGCGACCGCGAGCGGCCAGCCCGGCAGGGCCGCGACCACCGTGCGTTCGTCCGGCGAAAGGTCGTACTCCATGCCGCAGTCCCAGGACGCGATCGCGACGGCGACCAGCGAGACGTCGTCGATGACGACCGTCCAGCGGGCGCCCTCGCCGTCCTGGCCGAGCACCAGGCCGTAGCCGTCGGCGCGCGGCGCCAGCTCCAGAGCCGCGCAGGCCTCCGGATAGTCGTCGCCCAGCACGCTCGGAAACTGCGCCGGCGTCAGCAGCACCGCCGTCAGCACGTACAGCGCTTCGTCCGCGGCGTCGACGGCCTCCTCGTCGGTCCCGGCCATCCCTGCCTCCCCAGTGGTTCGTCCAACGGCGCGCACCCTAGTGCGACGGGAAGCCCGTTGTCACGACCGGCCCCACATGCGGAGCTGCAGTTTTCCACCGGGACCGGACGAAAACGACCTCGGTGCGGCACCGGCGGGTCAGGCGACCGGCAGCCCCAGGAGGTCGCGCGCCACCGTCCGCGGCGACTGGTCACGCTCCCGGGCCAGCGCGACGACGGCCCGGCACGCCAGCTCGCTCACCCCGAACGACAGCGCCTCCGGCGACACCCAGCCGGACGCCTCCTCCAGCCGGTCCTGGTCGTCCTCCGCGCGGGCCGCGACATAGGTGGCCGCCGCCTCGAACAAGTTGTGCGCACGCTTTTCACGCCGCTGCGGCACCTCGGCACCGCCGGTTCGTTCGGCGCCACGGAACCTGCCTGCGTACCTGCGGATCTGTTCGAACACGCGGACCACCTTCCCCCTGCCGACTGTCGTCTCGGAACTAGGGTCATCCCCCGTCGAACGTAGGGTTGAAGCCCCGGTGACAGAAGAAGGCATCCGCCAGGGCGTCTCAGCAGGCCTCGGCCTCGCGGGTGACGGCGGTGTCGCGCGGCCGGGCGCGGGCAATGGTCAGGATGCCCCGCCGGGACGGGTCGTGGCGGTGACGTCATCAAGGAGGGTGCTGTGCGGCAGGCCGAGTTCGACGGCAGGGGGAGTCGCATCCGGTGGACGGAGACACCGGGGGCGGAACCCGCGCGGGTGTACGTCCACGGGCTCGGGGCGGCGTCCACGGTGTACCACGCGCACATCGCGGCACGCTCCGAACTGGTCGGCAGGCGCAGCCTCTTCGTGGATCTGCCCGGCCACGGCATCAGCGACCGGCCCACGGGTTTCGGCTACACCCTGGGGGACCACGCCGACGCGCTGGCCGCGGCCCTGGACGAGGCCGGTGTCACCGGCGCCGAGCTGATCGCGCACAGCATGGGCGGTTCCGTCGCCGTCGTTCTCGCCCACCGGCGACCGGAGCTGGTCTCGAGACTGGTGCTCACCGAGGCGAACCTGGACGCGCATCCGCCGAAGTCAGCGGGCAGTCGTGTGATCGCCGCCTACGAGGAGGACGCTTTCGTCGACAGAGGCCACGCGCGCATGCTCGCCGCGGTGGGGCCGCTGTGGGCGGCGACCATGCGGCTCGCCGACCCGCGCGCACTGCACCGCAGCGCCGTGGGTCTCCGACGCGGCTCCGACCCGGTCATGCGCACCCTCCTGGAAGGGCTGGTGATCGACCGTGTCTACCTCCAGGGTGAGCTCAGCGGTGAACTGCCCGGTCGGGACCGCCTGGAGGCGTCCGGGGTGCGGGTCGTCACGGTGCCCGGCGCCGGGCACAACGTCATGTTCGACAACCCCGACGCCTTCGCCGCGGTTGTCGCCGGCTAACCTCGCGCACCGCCAGCGCCAGGAACCGGGCGTCCTCGTCCACGTACGAGGTCATGCGCCAGCCCGCGCCGGCCAGCAGCGGGCCGAGACTGCCCTCCGCGCGCAGGTCGTCCGGCGTGATCTGCCGGCCGTGGCGCGCCGCGAGGGCCGCCCTGCCGATGGGGTGGAACAGGGCGAGGACACCGCCTGGGCGGACCACCCGCGCCAGCTCCCGCAGGTTCTCGGCGGGGCTCGGCAGATGGGCGATGAGGCCCGCGGCGAACACCGCGTCGAGGGACCCCGACCGCACCGGCAGTGCGGCGACGTCGGCCAGCAGCAACCGCCCGTCACGGCCCCGGCCGGCCCGCACCGCGGCCTCCAGCATCGCCGGGGTCAGATCCACCCCGAGGACCGTGCCCGAGGGCCCCACGGCGGCGCGCAGCGGCGGGAGGGCCCGTCCGGTGCCGCAGCCCGCGTCGAGCACCCGGTCGCCCTCGCGCAGCCGGAGAGCGGCGACGGCGGCGGCGTAGGCGGGACCGTCGTCAGGAAACCTGCCGTCCCAGTCGGCCGCCCGCGCGGTGAAGAACTCCCGGACATGCGTGTGGTCGTCGTTCATGCTCCGCATGATCCCTCACCGACACGGAGGACGACCCTGCGCGCACGTTCGAGCCGGACGCGATCGTTCCCGCACATCTCTGCGTCATATTGCGGCACCTTTCGAACTGCGCCCCCTTTGTGCTCCCGTGCCCCCTAGCGTCCCTGAGCCATGGGACACCTGGACCACGCCACCTTCGGCTGGCTGACCCCCGTGCTGTCGTACGTCATGGCCTGCATAGGCGCCGCGCTGGGGCTGCGCTGCACCGTCCGCGCGCTCGGCAGCACCGGTCGGGCACGCCGCAACTGGCTGTTCACCGCGGCCTCCGCGATCGGCACCGGCATCTGGACCATGCACTTCGTGGCCATGCTCGGCTTCGGCGTCAGCGGCACCGACATCCGCTACGACGTGCCGCTGACCATCCTCAGCCTGGTCGTCGCCGTCGTCGTGGTCAGCGCCGGCGTCTTCGCCGTCGGCTACGGCCGCGACCGCGGCCGGGCCCTGCTGCTGGGCGGACTCACCACCGGAGTGGGCGTCGCCAGCATGCACTACCTCGGCATGGCGGCCGTACGGCTGCACGGCGACGTGCGCTACGACCCGGTGCTCGTGGCGCTCTCGGTCCTCATCGCCGTGGTCGCCGCGACCGCGGCCCTGTGGGCGGCGCTGAACATCAGCTCGCCCGTCGCGGTCACCCTCGCCTCCCTCGTCATGGGAGCGGCCGTCAGCAGCATGCACTACACCGGGATGTTCGCGGTCAGCGTGCACGTGACGCCCTCCGGCTCACCCCTGCGCGGGGCCACCGCGATGCAGTTCATCTTCCCGCTCGCCGTCGGCCTCGGCTCGTACCTGTTCCTCACCTCGGCCTTCGTCGCGCTCTCGCCCACGGCCCGGGAACGCGAGGCCTCCGCCTCGGCCCAGCGGCCCGTCACGGGCACCGCCCGCTGATCCGGCACCGACACCTTCCTGAGGAGCGAGGAGGCCATGCGTACACCCCGTAGGACCCCCACGGCAGACCTGGAGACATCCTCCGTGCCACCCCCGCGCGGCCGTCGTGCGCACGCCGGACCACCCGCCGACGAACCGGACGACGACGCCGCCGGCACCGCGGCGGACGACGCGTCCACGCGCGCGGGAGGCTGGCGGATCCGCCCCCGGACCGTGCGGGCCAAGGTGGTCTGCCTGCTCATGGTCCCGGTCATGTCCCTGCTCGCCCTATGGGCGTACGCCACGGTCACCACGGCACAGGACGTCGCGCGGCTGCGTCAGTCCCAGCGCGTCGACGCCACGCTGCGGACCCCGGTCGCCACCGCAGTGGCCGCCCTCCAGGCAGAGCGAACCGCAGCGGTGCGGTACGCGACCGACCCCGCCTCCGAACCGGACGGCGACCTCGGAGGACTGGCGGCACGCACCGATCAGGCCGTGGCCCGGCTGCGTCTCGGCAAGGACGGCACCGTCGCCGACAGCGAGGAACTGCCGTCCGGCGTCGCCCAGCGGCTGAGGACCTTCGTCACCTCCGCCGAGCGGCTGCGCACGCTGCGGACGGCGGTGCGAGACCGCGGCGCCGGCTGGGCGGAGACCTACGCGCGGTACACCGGGACCGTCGACGCCGCCTTCGCCGTGGACGGCGCCCTCTCCGGCATCCAGGCGGACGACATGGGCTCCGACGCGCGCGTGCTGCTCGAACTCTCCCGCGCGGGAGAGGCGCTGGCCCAGGAAGACGCGGTGCTCGCCGGAGCCCGCCCGGCCGGCGGCCTCGACGGCGCGCGGCTGCGGCTGTTCACCGGCGCCGTGGACACCCGCCGCGTCCTCGTGGACACGGCCGCCACCGACCTGCCCGACAGCCAGCGCGCCGCCTGGCGCCGGCTCGCCGACGGCCACGACTACACCGCGCTGACCGCTGCCGAGGACAAGATCCTCGCGAGCCGCCCCGGAGCCAGGGCGCTCGCCGCGGTACCTGAGACGGACTGGAACACCACGCACGCGCACGTGCGGGACGGCATGCGGGACGTCCAGACGGCCACGAGCCGCGCGGTCGCGGGCCGGGCCGATCCGTTCGCACGCGGTCTGCTCACCCCGGCCGGTGCCGCCGTCCTGCTCGGCCTGATCGCCGTGGCCGCCTCACTCGTCATCTCCGTGCGCATCGGACGCGGCCTGGTCGTCGAGCTGGTGAGCCTGCGCAACGACGCCCTGGAGATCGCCCGCCGCAAACTGCCCGAGGCGATGCGCAGACTGCGGGCCGGCGAGGAGATCGACGTCCGTGCCGAGGCACCCCCCGGCCCGCCCGCCGAGGACGAGACCGGACAGGTCGCCGAGGCCCTCGGCACCGTGCACCGCGCCGCCCTGCGCGCCGCCGTGGAACGCGCCGAACTCGCCAGCGGCATCTCGGGTGTCTTCGTCAACCTGGCCCGGCGCAGCCAGATCCTGGTCCACCGCCAGCTCAGCCTGCTGGACAGCATGGAACGCCGCTCCGACGACCCCAACGAACTCAGCGACCTCTTCCGCCTCGACCACCTCACCACCCGGATGCGGCGCCACGCCGAGAGTCTGATCATCCTCTCCGGAGCCGCCCCGGGCCGGGCCTGGCGGATGCCCGTGTCGCTGACCGACGTGGTGCGCGCCGCGGTGTCCGAAGTCGAGGACTACGCGCGCGTGGAGGTACGGCAGTTCCCCGAGGCGGCCGTCGTCGGCGCTGCCGTGGCCGACCTCACCCATCTGCTCGCCGAACTCGTCGAGAACGCCGCCCAGTTCTCGCCGCCGCACACCCGCGTGCGCGTGACCGGTGAACCCGTCGGCAACGGCTACGCCCTGGAGGTCGAGGACCGAGGCCTCGGCATGGGCCAGGAGACCCTCGCCGAGGCCAACCGGCGCATCGAGCAGTCCGAGGCGCTCGACCTGTTCGACAGTGACCGGCTCGGCCTCTTCGTGGTCAGCAGGCTCGCGGCCCGCCATGGGATCAAGGTGCATCTGCGCACCTCCCCGTACGGGGGCACCACCGCGGTCGTCCTGCTGCCGAAGGCCCTGCTGCACAGCGGCTCGCATGAGGGCTCCGCGCGTCCGACGGCCGATACCGACGAGGGACCGGCGGCCGTCCACGCGCGCGTGCCCGGCACCGCCGTCACCGAGGGCGCTCCGGCCGGCCGGCCGACCCTGGCCGTCACCGCCCCCTTCGCCGCGCACCCCGCGTCCGAACCACCGCACCGCACGCCGGGACGCCCTCGGCTCGCGTCCGGACAACCGCACGCAGCACCCGAACCGACGCCACCCGGAGTCACCGCCTTGAGGCCGCACCACCCACCGCACGGCTCAGCCCCCGTCGCCTCGTCCGGTCCCGTCGCTTCGTCCGGCCCCTCCGCCTCCTCCGCCGCTTCAGCTCCCTCCACCGCCTCCGCCCCCATCACCGCCTCCGCCCCCTCCACCGGCTCCGGCGGCCCCGGCGACGACGACCTCCCGCGTCGGGTACGGCAGGCGCACCTCGCCCCCCAGCTGCGCGATCCCCGCGCCCACGAACCCGCGCCCGCCCGCCGGGGCGGCGAGCGCACCCCCGAACTCGTCCGCGACCGCATGACGGCCTACCGCGACGGCTGGGCGCGTGGCGGCGGCAGACGGCCCGGCCGCATATCCACCCCGGAGCCCGGAGCGGGTCCCGACAGCACCGAAGGAGACCGCGCATGATCCAGGACCCGAGAACGACGGCGGACCGCCGTTCCGGCGAACTCGACTGGCTGCTGGACGACCTGGTGCTGCGCGTCACCGAAGTACGGCACGCCGTGGTGCTGTCCAACGACGGTCTCGCCGTCGGCGCCTCGACCGGTCTCAGGCGCGAGGACGCCGACCACCTCGCCGCCGTGGCCTCCGGCTTCAACAGCCTCGCCAAGGGCGCCGGACGGCACTTCGGGGCGGGTGGCGTACGCCAGACGATGGTCGAGATGGACGACGCCTTCCTCTTCGTGGCCGCCGCGGGCGACGGCTCCTGTCTCGCCGTGCTCACCGCCGTCACCGCCGACATCGGCCTGGTCGCCTACGAGATGGCTCGCCTGGTCAAGCGGGTCGGCGAGCACCTGTACACCGCGCCGCGCGTGGCCGGCCGGCCGCCCGCGGCCGGATGAACCGGCGGAGCCGGAAGAGCGCCCCCGATGAACGAGCACACGACCGGCGCCCCGCGCGAGCCGGGCAGCCAGTGGTACGACTACGAGGCCGGGCCGCTGGTCCGTCCCTACGCCATGACCGGCGGCCGCACCAGGTCCGGGCCCACCGGGGTGCGGTTCGACCTGATCGCCCTGGTCACGCTCGACCCGGGCGGGGCCGACGCCGACGGTGACACCACGCTGGGCCCGGAACACCGCTCGCTCGTCGACCTGTGCCGGACCGAGACGCAGTCCGTCGCCGAACTCGCCGCCGGCGCCGACCTGCCCGTGGGGGTGGTCAGGGTGCTGCTGGGAGACCTGCTGGAGCTGGGGCGCGTCACCGTGAGCCGTCCGGTGCCACCGGCCCAGCTTCCCGACGAACGGATTCTGCGCGAGGTCATCGAGGGATTGCGGGCACTGTAGACGAGCATCCGGAACCAACCGGGCCCGAGCCGTTCAGAAGAGATACGTTCCGGTCCAACCACCCACCGGGACAGCGGGGTTGCGATGATGCTGGCTTCGCGCCCTGAGTCACCCGCCCCGAAGTCCTCCGTCCCGAGCCCCTGCCCCCGAGCACTCCGTCCCGAGCCCCTGCCCCCGAGCACTCCGTCCCGAGCCCTTCGCCCCCGAGCCCTTCGCCCCCGAGCCCCCCGCCCCGAGCCTCCCGCCTCCCCGAGCGGCTTTCGCCCTCCCGAGAGAAGTGATCATGGTCCTCGAGTACTCCGAACCCGCCGCCGACGACACGTCGGCCATGGCGCTCAAGATCCTGGTCGCCGGCGGCTTCGGCGTCGGCAAGACGACACTGGTAGGCGCCGTCAGCGAGATCCGGCCGCTGCGCACCGAGGAGATGCTCAGCGAGGCCGGACAGTCGGTGGACGACACGGACGGTGTGGACCAGAAGGTCACCACCACCGTCGCCATGGACTTCGGACGCATCACCATCCGCTCCGGACTCTCCCTGTACCTTTTCGGCACCCCGGGCCAGGACCGATTCTGGTTCCTGTGGGACGAGTTGTCACAGGGCGCCCTCGGCGCGGTCGTCCTCGCAGACACCCGCCGTCTGGAGGACTGCTTCCCGGCGGTCGACTACTTCGAGCACCGGCACATCCCGTTCGTCGTCGCCGTCAACTGCTTCACCGGCGCCCGGACGTACGGCGCGCCCGACGTCTGCCGTGCCCTGGACCTGGACCCCGGCACGCCCGTGGTCCTCTGCGACGCCCGCGACCGGGACTCCGGCAAGGAGGTGCTGATCCGGGTCGTCGAGTACGCCGGGCGGGTGCACACCGCCCGGCTGCTCGACTCGGTCGGCTGAGCCTCAGCCGGTGAGGTCCTTCAACGCCACCACCTTCTCCACGGCGACCCGGACCAACAGCTCGCCCGGGACGCCGTTGCGGGCACCGAACTCCTCGGCGCGGTCCTCTCCCATGTAGCGGGCGGCGATCCGGGTGGCCGAATCGCGCAGCTCGCCCGGTTCCTCGGACAGCCGGGCGCGACCGTTCAGCACCACGAAGTGGAAGGGGGGCCGGTCGTCGTCCACGCAGAGCGCGACACGCCCGTCACGGGTGAGATTGCGCCCTTTCACGGTGTCCTTGCCCGTGTTGAACACCAGATCGTCCCCGTCCAGCAGGAACCAGATCGGGGCCACATGCGGGCTGCCGTCGGCGTTCACGGTGGACAGCTTGCCGGTGCGGGTGCCGTGCGAGACGAACGCCCGCCATTCCTCGTCGGTCATCTTCTCTGCCATGCGCCCATCCTCCTTGCCCGGACGCCGGTGGTGGGGAAGGCTGGCGGGGAGATCCTCCAGCCAGGGGGAACGGCACGCGGGGAGACGCTACGACATGGCGCAGAACCAGGGACTCGGCTGGCTGCTCGACGACCTGACCGAGCGCGTGGAACACGTACGACACGCGCTGGTCCTGTCGAACGACGGGCTGGTCACCGGGGCCAGCACGGGCCTTCGCCGGGAGGACGCGGAGCATCTGGCCGCCGTGGCCTCCGGGTTGCACAGCCTCGCCAAGGGCTCCGGACGCCACTTCGGCGCCGGCCAGGTCCGGCAGACGATGATCGAGTACGACGAGGCGGTGCTGTTCGTCACCGCCGCCGGGACCGGCAGCTGTCTGTGCGTCCTCAGCGGCGCCGAGGCCGACATCGGCCAGATCGCCTACGAGATGACACTGCTCGTCAACCGCGTCGGCGAACATCTCGGCGTGGACGCCCGGCAACCGGAGCGCTCCTCCGCGATAGACCTCTGACCTGGTATTTCATCTCGTCCGTGGAGTTATCCACAGGCCCGCCACGAGGTTCGCCCGAGCGGCTACGGTCTTTTCCACGGCCAGCGCACCCGGCGTCGGCCACCCGCTCCACGGGGGAGAACGACCATGTCCGGCACCATCCTCACCCAGACCCGCCCGCTCACCTGCGCACCCAGCCGAGCCGCCCGTGAACTGGGCCTCAGGCGGCGTGAGTTCGACCTCGCGGTACACCTCGGGCGGATCCGCACGGTGCCCGACGAGGGAGGCGGGGGCCGCCGCGTCCCACGGACCGAGATCGACCGCCTCCTCGCCCGCACCGACTCCCTCCGCGAGAGCGTGAAAGCCGCGGGCACGGCCGAGAGCGCGGCCCTGATGGGGATCCCGGCGGCCCGGTTCACCCGCTTCGCCAGGCTCGGTCTGATCACTCCCGTCACGTGGTACCCGAACCGCTACCGGGCCGTGGTCTGGCTCTATCTGGCCGAGGAACTACGGCAGTTCACGGCCGACGAACGGAACACCCGGCTGCTCACCGGCCGCACCCCCCAGGAACTGCGCGAGCTGCTGCGCACGGGCGTCGACCGGCGGGCCCGCAACTGGCGCGGCCGCCACCGCGGATTTCTGCTGCGGCAGGCCGACGGACCCTGGGCGCGAGCCGGAGCGGTGGCCGCGTTCCTGGATCCCGGCGAGATCGACCACCTGCTCACGGACCCTCACGAACGCGCATACGTGCGGACGCTGCGGCCCGCGCCGCCCGCCCACGGCGCACCCGGTTCGCCCACCGCGCAACTCGCCGAGGAGCTCATGACGGCGGACGAGCCGGACGAGATCGACTGGCTCCGCAGCGAACTCACCCAGGCGGTCGCGGCCGCCCGCGCCGCCGGTCCCGTGCCACACCTCGAACCGCGAAACCACGGGCCCGCCCCCCGGACATCGGGACCCGCTCCCCAGACCTCGGGACCGACCTCCCGGAATTCGGGACCCGCTCCCCAGACCTCGGGACCCGCCCCGCAGACCCCGGGACCCGCACCCCGGCTCCCGCACCCGGTGCGGCCGAGGACCTCCCGCGGCCTGCGCGACTGGATCTACAAGGCCCTGAAAAGCCCTTCCTGGACCACCGAGACCAGCAGCCGCCCCTCGAGGTCGTAGACCCGCCCGCGCGCCAGGCCCAGGCCACCCGTGGCGATGGGGGACTCCTGCTCGTACAGGAACCACTCGTCCGCCCGGAACGGCCGGTGGAACCACATGGCGTGGTCCAGCGAGGCCATGTCGTAGTTGCGCGGCCCCCACAGGGGCTCGACGGGGACCCGTACCGCGTCCAGCAGGGTCATGTCGCTGGCGTAGGTCAACGCGCAGGTGTGCACCAGCGGATCGTCGCCCAGCGGTCCGACCGCGCGCATCCACACCGCACTGCGCGGTTCGGCGCCCTTTATCTCCTCGGGGTGCCAGCGCAGCCGGTCGACATAGCGGATGTCGAAGGGCTGGCGGCGGGCCATCCGCTCCAGCTGCTCGGGGAGTTCGCCCAGGTGCTTGCGGATCTCCTCGGCCAGCGTCGGCAGCGTCTCCGGGTGCGGCACCTCCCGGGCCGGCGGCAGCTGGTGCTCGAAAGCTCCCAACTCAGGCTTGTGGAAGGAGGCGGTGAGATTGAAGATCGTGCGGCCCTGCTGCACGGCCGTGACCCGGCGCGTCGTGAACGACCGGCCGTCCCGGACCCGTTCGACCTGGTACACGATCGGCACGCCCGGCCGGCCCGGGCGCAGGAAGTACGCGTGCAGCGAGTGCACCGGGCGGTCGCCCTCCGTGGTGCGGCCCGCGGCGACCAGCGCCTGGCCCGCCACCTGCCCGCCGAAGACCCGCTGGAGGGACTCCTGGGGACTGCGGCCACGGAAGATGTTGACCTCGATCTGCTCCAGGTCGAGCAGGTCGACCAGTCTCTCGGCCGGGTTCGTCATGCGTGCGATTCTCCTGTGCTCGAATCGGTGCTCAGAGCTGGTGTGCTCGAATCGGTGCTCAGAGCTGGCCGACGTCGGTGACGCGGACGACCGCACGGCCCTCGGCGTCGGAGGCCGTCAGGTCGACCTCCGCGCTGATGCCCCAGTCGTGGTCGTCGTTCGGGTCGTCGAAGATCTGCCGGACGCGCCACAGCGCGTTCTGCGGCTCCTCCTGGATCACCAGCAGCTTGGGGCCGCGGGCGTCAGGACCGGTACCCAGGTCCTCGTACTCGTCCCAGTACTTGTCCATCGCCTCGCCCCACGCGTCGGCGTCCCAGCCGGACTCCGCGTCCATCTCGCCCAGTTCGTCGACCTGGTCGAGGGCGGCCAGCTCCACCCGGCGGAACATCGCGTTGCGGACCAGGACCCGGAAGGCGCGCGCGTTGGCGGTGACCGGCTTGACCTCGTCAGCCTTCTCCTGCGCCTCCTCGGCCGTCATCTCCTCCGGGTTGGCGAGCTGCTCCCACTCGTCGAGCAGGCTGGAGTCGACCTGGCGGACCATCTCGCCCAGCCACTCGATCAGGTCCTGAAGGTCCTCGGACTTGAGGTCGTCCGGGATGTTGTGGTCGAGGGTCTTGTAGGCGCTCGCGAGGTAGCGCAGCACGATGCCCTCCGTGCGGGCCAGCTCGTAGAAGGACACCAACTCCGTGAAGGACATCGCCCGTTCGTACATGTCCCGGATGACCGACTTGGGCGACAGCGGATGGTCACCGACCCAGGGATGGCTCTTGCGGTACGTGTTGTACGCGTGGAAGAGCAGCTCCTCCAGGGGCTTCGGGTAGCTGACGTCCTGGAGGCGCTCCATGCGCTCCTCGTACTCGACGCCGTCCGCCTTCATGGCGGCCACCGCCTCGCCCTTCGCCTTGTTCAGCTGGGCGACGAGGATCTGCCGCGGGTCGTCCAGCGTGGACTCGACGACGGACACCATGTCGAGGGCGTAGGAGGGCGACTCGGGGTCGAGGAGTTCGAAGGCGGCGAGCGCGAACGTGGACAGCGGCTGGTTGAGCGCGAAGTCCTGCTGGAGGTCGACCGTCAGGCGGACGATGCGCCCGGAGGCGTCCGGCGTCTCCAGCTTCTCGACGATCCCGCCGTCCACCAGCGAACGGTAGATCGCGATCGCCCGGCGGATGTGGCGCAGCTGCTGCTTGCGCGGCTCGTGGTTGTCCTCCAGCAGGTGGCGCATCGCCTCGAACGCGTTGCCCGGACGGGCGATCACCGACAGCAGCATCGTGTGCGTCACCCGGAAACGCGACGTAAGTGGCTCCGGCTCGGACGCGATCAGCTTCTCGAAGGTGTTCTCCGTCCAGCCGACGAAGCCCTCCGGCGCCTTCTTGCGCACCACCTTGCGCCGCTTCTTCGGGTCGTCGCCCGCCTTCGCGAGCGCCTTCTCGTTCTCGATGACGTGCTCGGGCGCCTGCGCGACCACGAGACCCGCCGTGTCGAACCCGGCGCGCCCCGCCCGGCCGGCGATCTGGTGGAACTCACGGGCGCGCAGCGTCCGCACCCGGCTGCCGTCGTACTTGGTGAGGGCGGTGAACAGGACCGTGCGGATGGGCACGTTGACACCCACGCCCAGGGTGTCGGTGCCGCAGATGACCTTCAGCAGACCGGCCTGGGCGAGCTTCTCCACCAGCCGCCGGTACTTGGGGAGCATGCCGGCGTGGTGGACACCGATGCCGTGCCGGACGTAACGGGACAGGTTACGGCCGAACTTGGTGGTGAACCGGAAGTTGCCGATCAGCTCGGCGATCTGCTCCTTCTCCTCCTTCGAGCACATGTTGATGCTCATCAGCGCCTGCGCCCGCTCCACCGCCTGCGCCTGGGTGAAGTGCACGATGTACACCGGCGCCTGCCTGCTCTCGAGGAGTTCGGTGAGTGTCTCCGTCAGCGGCGTGAGCTTGTACTCGTAGGAGAGCGGCACCGGCCGGGTCGCCGAGCGGACCACCGAGGTGGGCCGGCCGGTGCGGCGGGCGAGGTCCTTCTCGAAGAAGGAGACGTCGCCGAGGGTGGCCGACATGAGGATGAACTGCGCCTGGGGCAGTTCGAGGAGCGGGATCTGCCAGGCCCAGCCGCGGTCGCCCTCGGCGTAGAAGTGGAACTCGTCCATGACGACCTGGCCGACGTCCGCCTGCTTCCCGTCGCGCAGGGCGATGGAGGCGAGCACCTCCGCGGTGCAGCAGATGACAGGCGCGTCGGAGTTCACGGAGGCGTCGCCGGTGAGCATGCCCACGTTCTCGGTGCCGAAGATCTTGCACAGCTCGAAGAACTTCTCCGACACCAGCGCCTTGATCGGGGCCGTGTAGAAGGTGACCTCGTCGCGGGCCAGCGCGGCGAAGTGCGCGCCCGCGGCGATCATGCTCTTGCCGGAGCCGGTCGGCGTCGACACGATCACGTTCGCCCCGGAGACCGCCTCGATCAGCGCCTCCTCCTGGTGGGGGTAGAGCGTGAGCCCACGCTCCTCGGCCCACGCCTCGAAAGCTTCGTACAGGGCGTCGGGGTCGGCGGTCGGCGGCAGTCGATCGATGAGGGTCACGGACCCATCTTGCCTGGCCCACCCGCCGAGGGGGGAATCGGCTTCGAGCCCGAAGATCATGACCGCTACGCTGTGTCGCCGACGGAGCGTCATCGCACCCGGTCAACTGGACAGCGGTACACGAGGAATGGGGCGGGCTACGGCCATGATGGGACCAGCACACTCACTGTCGGGAGCCGCCGCCTGGCTCGGCGTCGGAGCGGCCGCCGCCGCGGCCGGACACCCGATGCCCTGGCCGGTGCTGCTGGTCGGGGCGCTGATCTGCGCCGGCGCCGCGCTCGCCCCCGACCTCGACCACAAGGCCGCCACCATCTCGCGGGCCTTCGGACCGCTGTCGCGCTGGATCTGCGAGATCGTCGACAAGCTGTCGTACGCCGTCTACAAGGCCACCCGCAAACCCGGCGACCCGCGGCGCTCCGGCGGCCACCGGACACTGACGCACACCTGGGTGTGGGCGGTCATGATCGGCGGCGGCTGCTCGGCCGCCGCGATCTTCGGTGGGCGCTGGGCGGTGCTGGCGGTCCTCTTCGCGCACATGGTGCTGGCGATCGAGGGTCTGCTGTGGCGGGCCGCCCGCGGCTCCAGCAGCGACGTGCTGGTGTGGCTGCTCGCGGCGACCAGCGCCTGGATCCTGGCGGGCATCCTCGACAAGCCGGGCAACGGCTCGGACTGGCTGTTCACCCAGCCCGGCCAGGAGTACCTGTGGCTGGGCCTGCCGGTGGTGCTGGGCGCGCTGGTGCACGACATCGGCGACGCGCTGACCGTCTCGGGCTGCCCGATCCTGTGGCCCATCCCGATCGGCCGCAAGCGCTGGTACCCGCTGGGCCCGCCGAAGGTGATGCGGTTCCGCGCGGGCAGCTGGGTCGAGCTGAGGGTGCTCATGCCGGTGTTCATGGTGCTCGGCGGCATAGGCTGCGCCGCCGCCCTCAACGTGATCTGACCCGGCGGTCAGCCGGTCTTCCCGGAGCCGTCCCCATAGCGGCGCTGGAACGCGGCGACGCGGCCCTCGGTGTCCACCGTGCGGGCCTTGCCGGTGTAGAAGGGGTGGCTCTCGGAGGAGATCTCCACATCGACCACCGGGTAGGTCTCACCGTCGTCCCACTCGATGGTCTGCTCGCTGGTCGCCGTGGACCGGGTCAGGAAGGCGTATCCGGCGGCGCGGTCGCGGAAGACCACGGGGTGGTAGTCGGGGTGCTTGTCCTGCTGCATGGCGGCTCCTCGAACAGGCCGAACCGGGCGGAGGGGGCGGAAGGGGCGGAGGGGGCGGATCAGGCGGACGGGCCGGTCAGGTGGCAGGGGACCGACGGGGCGGACGGGCCGGTCGGGGCCGGGTCAGCCGTAGGGGGAGTCCTCGTCGACGATGTGCATCGCGGCCTCCTCGGCGGAGGCTCCGGCGCCGTCGATGCCGACGTCGCTGGCGACCAGGCCGTTCTCGTCGTCCTCGTGCGTCCCCTCGTTCGGGGCGACGAGCCGGCCGGAGCGCAGGTCACCGACCTCGTTGTCCAGGAGTTCGCCGTCGGTGCCGGCGCAGTCGCCGATGCCGTCGCCGTCGGGGGCGCCCTGTTCCGGCAGCTCCTCGGAGAGCCGCTGGTCCAGCGTCTCGCCCTGGTGGCGCTCGGCCGCGGTCACACCGGTGTGCTCCACCGCCCACGGCCGCTCCGGCGGGGACCAGCCGCGGTCCAGGGGATCGGCCACGCCGTCGAAGTCCAGGGTGTCCTCGACGTCGAGGACACCCGAGTCCTCCCGGATCTCGGACTCGTCGGGCTGGTAGACGTCGTCCCCCCATCCGTCGGCGGTGGTCACGGCTACCTCCAGGGGGTGAGGACGCGGTCCGCGAGGCGGGCCGCCGGCACGCTCGGCACGGGTCTCACACGGCGCGAACCCTCCGGTTCCCGGCCGGTCCCCGAACCCCTGCCGCTCTCCAGCCTTCCACCCCTGCTCGCACCCGCGCAACGGCACGGGGCCCGACCTGGGCCGTGCCCGCCGGGCCGCCGCGACCCCTCACCCGTGCCACGACCGCCACAGCGCCGCGTAGGCGCCGTCGGCCGCCACCAGCTCGTCGTGGCTGCCCAGCTCGCTGATCCGGCCGTTCTCGACCACGGCGATGACGTCCGCGTCGTGGGCGGTGTGCAGCCGGTGGGCGATGGCGACCACGGTGCGGCCGTCCAGGACCCGGGCCAGGGACCGCTCCAGATGGCGGGCCGCGCGCGGATCCAGCAGCGAGGTCGCCTCGTCCAGGACCAGCGTGTGCGGGTCCGCCAGCACCAGCCGGGCCAGCGCGATCTGCTGGGCCTGCGCCGGGGTCAGGACCGCCCCGCCGGAGCCGACCTCGGTGTCCAGACCGTCGTCCAGGGCCCGGGCCCAGCCGTCCGCGTCGACCGCGCCCAGGGCCGCCCACAGCTCGGCGTCCCCGGCGTCGGTCCGGGCGAGCAGCAGGTTGTCGCGCAGGGACCCCACGAAGACATGGTGTTCCTGGTTGACGAGGGCCACGTGGGACCGGACCCGTTCGGCGGTCATCCGGGAGAGTTCCGCGCCGCCCAGGGTGATCCGGCCGTCGCGGGGCGCGTAGATCCCGGCGAGCAGCCGGCCGAGCGTGGACTTGCCGGCTCCCGAAGGACCGACCAGCGCCAGCCGGGTGCCGGGCGCGACCTCGAGGGAGACCTGACGCAGCACGTCGACGCCCGGCAGGTAGCCGAAGCGGACCTCGTCCGCGAGGACCTCGCGGCCTTCGGGGGCCAGCGATCCGTCGCCCGCGTCCGGTTCGATGTCCCGCACCCCGACCAGCCGGGCCAGCGACACCTGGGCCACCTGGACCTCGTCGTACCAGCGCAGGATCAGGTTCACCGGCTCGACCAGCATCTGGGCGATGAGCGCGCCCGTCGTCAGCTGGCCGATGCCGATCCAGCCCTTCAGCACGAACCACCCGCCGAGGATCAGCACCGAGCCGAGGACCGTGGTGTGGGTGGCGTTGATCGCGGGGAACAGCACCGACCGCAGCCAGAGCGTGTAGCGTTCCCACGCCGTCCACTGGGTGATCCGCTGTTCGGACAGGGCGATGCGCCGGTCGCCGAGGCGGTGCGCCTCGACGGTGTGCCCGGCGTCCACGGACTCCGCGAGGACGGCGGCCACGGCCGCGTAACCGGCGGCCTCGGAGCGGTAGCCGGAGGGGGCCCGCCGGAAGTACCAGCGGCAGACGACCACGAGGATCGGCAGCGCCAGCAGCACGGTGGCGGCCAGCGGCGGTGCCGTGACGGCGAGCCCGCCGAGCAGCAGCACGACCCACACCACGCCGATCGACAGCTGGGGCACGGCTTCCCGCATGGCGTTGGCGAGCCGGTCGATGTCGGTGGTGATCCGGGACAGCAGGTCGCCGGTGCCGGCCCGTTCCAGGACGCCCGGCGGCAGCCCGACCGAGCGGACCAGGAAGTCCTCGCGCAGATCGGCCAGCATCCGCTCGCCGAGCACGGCGCCGCGCAGCCGCACCTCCCGCACGAAGACGGCCTGCACGGCGAGCGCAAGCACGAACAGGCCGATGGTCAGGCCCAGATGGAGTTCGCGGGCGCCGTCGGAGACCCGCTCGACGAGCGCGCCGAGCAGGTACGGGCCGACCATGGAGGCGACCACCGCCACCGCGTTGACGGCGATGAGGAGGGTGAAGGCCCGGCGGTGCCGGCGGAAGAGCTCGGCCACGTAGGCGCGCACGGTCGCGGCGGCGCCGACGGGCAGGGTGGCGGCCGTCGTCGGGGCCGCCGGGTCGTAGGCCGGTGGTGCGACGCCGATCATGCGCTCTCCTCGATCTCTTCCAGCGCGCCGCGCAGGGCCGCTTCCTCGTCGGTCTCCCGGGTCACCACCGCCCGGTACAGGGGATCGGCGTGCAGCAGTTCGCGGTGCACGCCGACCGCCGTGACCTCGCCCTCGTGCACGAGGACCACCCGGTCGGCCCGGTCGAGCAGCAGCGGCGAGGAGGTGAACACCACGGTCGTGCGGCCGGAGCGCACCTCGCGGATCCCGTCGGCGATCCGTGCCTCGGTGTGCGAGTCGACGGCGGAGGTGGGCTCGTCCAGGACGAGCACTCCGGGGTCGGTGATCAGCGACCGGGCCAGCGCGAGCCGCTGGCGCTGCCCGCCCGACAGGGACCGCCCGCGCTCGGTGATCCGGGCGTCCAGCGGGTCGGTGACGTCCAACGAGCCCTGGACCAGGGCTTCCAGCACGTCCGCGCACTGCGCGGCGGCCAGTGCGTCCTCGGCCCGCACCGCGCCTGAGGCCGGCACGTCGAGCAATTCGCGCAGCGAACCGGACAGCAGCACGGGGTCCTTGTCCTGGACGAGCACCGCGGTGCGGGCGGCGGCGAGGGACAGTTCGTCGAGCGGTACCCCGCCGAGCAGCACGGAGGTACCGGCCTCGGCGGGGTGGCCGCCCAGCCGTTCGGCCAGCTGTCCGGCCGCGTCGGGGTCGCCGCAGACCACGGCGGTCAGCCGGCCCGCGGGGGCGAGCAGGCCGGTGGCGGGGTCGTACAGGTCGCCGTCCGGCACCTCGGCCGCGCGTGAGCCGCCGATGTCCGTGGCCCGCTCCAGGGAGAGCACCCGCGCGGCCCGTTTCGCCGCGGGGCGTGAGAAGGAGTAGGCCATGGCGATCTCGGTGAAGTGCTGCAACGGGTAGTTGAGGATCATGACCGCGCTGTAGACGGTGACCAGCTCGCCGACCGTGACGCTGCCCTGCCGGGCGAGCTGGACGCCGTGCCAGACGACCACGATCAGCAGCAGCCCGGGCACCAGCACCTGGATCGCGGAGATCAGCGCCCACATCCGGGCGCTGCGCACGGCGGCCCGGCGTACCTCCTGGGAGGCGCGGCGATAGCGGTCGAGGAAGAGGTCCTCGCCGCCGATGCCGCGCAGCACCCGCAGGCCCGCGACGGTGTCCGAGGCCAGCTCGGTGGCGCGGCCGGCCTTGGTGCGCTGGTGGTCCGCTCGCCGGGTGGCCCTGGGCAGCAGCGGCAGCACCGCCAGCGCGACCAGCGGCAGGCCGACGGCGACGACCCAGCCGAGGGCCGGCTGGTAGAAGAGCAGGCCGACACCGACCGCGACGACGGTCAGCGCGGCAGCGGTGAAGCGGGAGACTGCTTCCACGAACCAGCCGATCCGCTCGACGTCGGCGGTGGAGACGGCCACCACCTCACCGGCCGCCACCCGCCGGGTCAGACCGGAGCCCAGCTGGGCGGCCTTGCGGGCGAGCAGCTGCTGGACGCGGGCGGCCGCGGTGATCCAGTTGGTGACAGCGGCCCGGTGCAGGAAGGTGTCGCCGAGGGCGATCGCCGTGCCGCACAGCACCAGCAGACCGCCGGTCAGCGCCAGCCGGGTGCCGGACCGGTCCACCACGGCCTGGACGGCGGAGCCCACGCAGAACGGGAGCAGGGAGACGGACACGAAGTGCAGCAGCCCCCAGGCCAGTGCCTTGAGCTGGCCGCCCAGCTGGTTCCGCCCGAGCCACCACAGGAACCGGGGCCCCGAGCGGGCGTCCGGCACACCCGGATCGGGATACGGAAGATCTTGAATCTGCATGACGTATGACGTCCCAGCGGCTCGTGTCGGGGAGGGGGAATGAGGGAGGGGGAAACGGAACGGAGAGGCGGCGACAAGCTGTGAAAGGTTCGCGTCGGAGCGTGCTCGAAATCAAACGGTTTTCCCGGGCGGCGGCCGAAACGCGTACAGCCGTAGGACGCCACCCGCCTCGAGTGCGGGTGGCGTCCTACGGCTGTACCTCGGTGCCGGCCTGCCGCTACCGCGTGCCGTGCGTGTCCAGCAGGTCCACGTCGTTCGCCCTGACGTAGGCGAGCCGGTGGCCGAGCTGGATCTCGTAGTACCGCTCGTGGCCCAGCACGACGGGCTGGGGTACGTCAGAAAAGGTCGACCTGTCGACATAGGAACCACCAACACCGGACTGGGTCACGTACCGCTGACCCGCCCGGACGGTGTACGGCAGCGGCGACTCGTCCTCCTCCTCGACCCCCTCCGGGTAGGCCTCCTCCTCCGGGAGGGCACGCCCGAACACCGGGATCTCGTCCAGGCCCTCCTTGGGGGTCACCATCCGGCCGCTCGCGCCGACGGCCGTCGGGTGCGCGGCGGGGTTCTTGAACCACGCCTTGTGCCCCTGGAACCAGATCGCCGTCCACTCGCCGCTGCGGTCGGCGACGGCGAACGTCTGGCCGGTGGAGACGCGCGAGCCCAGGTCGCTCACGTCCTCCGTGGAGCTCTCGCCGTCCGGCCTGCGGCCCGGGTCCTGGATCAGCGGAGCGTTCTCGTCCGGCCGGGTGTACAGCCGCACGGCGCTGGAGCCGTGCGGCTGGCAGCGTCTGCCGTCGCCCTCGCACCCCGTGTACCGCGGTTTGTGGGTGGCGTAGTCCGGCAGGATCATCACCATCGGGCTGTCCGGTCCCGCCGTCGCCTTCAGCGGGGCGCCGAGCAGGTCGAAGTAGTGCCGCCAGTCCCAGAACGGACCGGGGTCCTCGTGCATCTCGGGGATGGAGTCGGCGGTCGGCGCGGGCACGTTGTCGTGGCCGAAGATGTGCTGCCGGTCCATCGGGACGCCGTACTTCTTCGCCAGGAAGCGCACCAGACGCGCCGAGGACCGGTACATCTGCTCCGTGTACCAGGTGCCGGGGTGGGCGAGGAAGCCTTCGTGCTCGACGCCGATGGAGCGGGCGTTCACGAACTTGCTGCCGGAGTGCCAGGCCTCGTCCTTCGTCCTGACGTGCTGGGTGATGTGGCCGTCGCTGGAGCGGACCGAGTAGTGCCAGGAGGCCTCGGTCGGATCCTGCACGGTCTGGAACATGTTCGGCAGCGTCGACTCGGTGTCGTGGATGACGATGTACTCGATCCGCTGGTCCCGGGGCCGGTCGGCGAGATCGTGGTTGCCGTAGTCGCCGTCCTCGTCGATCTCCTCGTAGGGTGCGGCGAGCCAGTCGCAGGACAGTTCGGGAGGGCACTCGACGTTCTTCGGCCGCGGTGCCGCCGGGGGCCCGGGATGCGGTCTGACGCCGGGGGAGGCGGGCAGGGTGACCTCCTGCCCCTCGGCGGTGGTCCGGTGCGCGCCCCGGCGGATCAGGCCGAAGACGTCGTCGGCGTAGGTGGCCGCCGTCGTCACGTCACGGGTGCCGGGGAAACGTTCCACCGCCTGCCACCAGTCCTCCGGGTCGGTACTGAGCGGCTTGCCGAGGTGCCGTTGCGCGGCGGCCAGCAGCGCCGCGCCGCCGCGGACGTTGGCGACGGCGTCCGTCCGCAGCTGCCCGGCCGGGACCCGGATCAGCCGCGCGGCGCGTTCCAGGTTCGCGGGCTGCACGGCGTGGCCGCCGGAGGTGAACGCCGTTCCGGCGAGCGGGTCGGCGGGACTGCCGTCCGGCGCCCGCGGGCCGGGCGCGGGCGCCGGGCCACGGCCGCCGCCGGCGTCCAGGAGGTGCATCGGCCCGTAGCCGCCCGCGACGCTGGGGGTGCCGGGGTGGGTGTCCCAGCGCGACTGCATGTACGAGACGCTCATGAGCACACTGCGCGGCACGTGGAACTCGCGCGCGGCGTCCGTGAAGGCGTTCTGCAGCCGCTGGTCCTCGGTGTCGTCGGCGCCGGAGGCCGGAAGGATGAGCAGGGGTGGCAGCAGCGCGGCCGTCGCGATCAGGCAGGCCGCCAGACGGCACGACCGAAGGGCGCCGGGCACTCGTGGAGCGACAGTTCTTCTCATACCAGAGGGTCTCCAACCGCTTGCTGAGGGTCTCCGAGCACGCTCGTCGCAACCAGGGCAGGGGGTTTGCCCTCGATGTCACCCCTCGTACGTTTCCGTGCCCGGCGCGGCACGGCGCGCCGAACGTCAACCGGGTGGACCAGCGCTCCGGCAGAGGCCACCCGGTCGGCGGGCACCGGTGAGGCATCCGCCAGGGGTCCGCGGCGCGCCCGTTCAGTCCTCGACCGGGTCCACGCGCCAGTCGGGGTGCCCCGGCATCGCGGGGGTGTCCGGGCCGTACAGCCAAGGGGTCAGAAAGGGCGTCAGATCCTCGCCGGCGACCTCGGAGGCGAGCGCGACGAAGTCCCGGGTGCCCGCGGCACGGCCCCGGTACCTGGTCACCCAGGTGCGCTCGATCCGGTCGAACACCTCGTCACCCACCTTCTCCCGCAGGGCGTACAGCACCAGCGCCGAGCCGTCGTACCGCATCACCTTGAACAGCGTCGGCTCCGTCGGTTCGGCCGGGGCGCCGTCGTCGTGACGCCACTGGTCGTGCTGCTCGTACGCGGCCCGCATGGCGTCCTCCATGCCGACGCCCCCGTGCTCCGCGGAGTACAGCCGTTCGTAGTACCGGGCGTGACCCTCACTCAGCCACAGGTCCGACCAGCGCCGGACGGCGACGCTGTCGCCGGTCCAGTGGTGGGTCAGTTCGTGGACGAGATTCCGTTCGGCGTCGATCCGGTCGCCCAGCAGGTCGCCCTTCGGCACGACGGACAGCGACTGCGTCTCCAGCGCCACCGGCAGGTCGGTGTCCCCGACCAGCACGCCGTAGCGGTGGAACGGGTACGGGCCGAGACGCCGTTCCAGCCAGGCGAGGTGCTCCGGGGTGCGTGAGCGTTCGGCCTCGGTGGCCGTGACCAGGTCGTCCGGCACGACGTCCCGGACCGGCAGTCCGTGCGGTCCCTTTCCGTCGGTGAAGGTGAACTTCCCGATCGCCACCTGGACCAGCTGGGCGGCGATCGGTTCCTCGGAGTCGTACGTCCACCGGACGCGTCCGCCCGGCCGGCCGACGCGTTCGACGAGCCGGCCGTTGGCCACCGCGCCGAGCCCCGGTGGGGTGGTGATGCGGAAGGTGACCGGGGCGCGCAGGCTGGGGTGGTCGTTCACCGGGAAGACCAGCTTGGCGCCGTCGGGCTGAGCGTAGATCAGGGTGCCGTCGGGGGTGGGCACCCAGCCGTACTCCCGGATCGCGTCGCTCCGGTGCCGTCGCCCGGTCGGGTCGGCGGTGTAGGTGACCCGGACGGTGAACGCGGCGCCCCGGGGGATCGGGCGGGCGGGTGTGACGACGAGTTCGTCCCCGTGGCGTTCGGCGGTGGCCGGTGCGCCCTCGACGGTGACCCCGTGCAGTGTGTTGCCCGCGAAGTCCAGGTCGAAGCGGGACAGTGCCTGGGTGGCGGTGGCCGCGACGGTGGTGCCGGCGGGGAACGGTGTCCGGGGCGCCCGCCAGTCGAAGTCGAGGGTGTAACGCCGTACGGTGTAGCCGCCGTTGCCGTCCAGCGGCATGAGGGGATCGCCGATGCCGGGTGCGCCCGGCGCGGCGGCCGGCCCGGCGGGACCGGGAGCGGGGGAGTGCCGGCCCTCGCGCGGAGGGTCGGTGAGAACGGCTTCGCAGGTGAGGGCGACGGCTCCGCCGAGGGCGAGGGCGAGTGCCGCGCGGCGGACGCGAGCGGTCGTGATCTGCATGGCAGCACTGTGTCAGCAGAGTCATCTCATAGCACCATATGTCCACCCTGGGCGCGCCTGAGGCACGCCTCGGGCGCACCCGACCGACCCGTAGGGGGCAGGGGGCCGCCGCGTGATCGTCGGCCGGTCTGCTCGTTGCGGCCGGCGGCCGACTCCCCGTAGAACACCGGCCATGAGAAGACGGATCGTCATGTCCATGCTTGCCGGAGCGGCGCTCCTGACGAGCACGCTCCTCGGTACGGGCGCCCCCGCCGCCCGCGCCGCCGACGTCCCGGCCGAGTTCGGCACCGACTGGCACGACCCGGTGACCGCGGCCCCGCCGGTGTCCGTACCGGAACACGCCACGTCCTGCCGGGTCACGCTGGCCGAGGCGCAGTTCCGCGACTTCACGCCGTACCGGGGCGCGTACACGCCCCCGCGGGGCTGCGGCGACCGCTGGAGCAAGGTGGTGCTGCGGCTCGACGGCAAGGTGAAGGGCCGTCAGTACGACCGCCTGGGCTACCTGCACGTCGGCGGCGTCGAGGTGCTGCGCACCTCCACCCCCGAGCCCTCCCCGGACGGCATCGAGTGGCACGTCGAGAAGGACGTCACCCGCTACAGCGACACCTTCCGCGGCGCCCAGGACGTCGAGATGCTCATCGGCAACGTCGTCGACGGCACCTACACCGGCGTCATCGACGTCAAGGTCACGCTCACCTTCTACGCGGGCCGCCCGCCGGCCACCGCTCCCGACAAGGTGCTGACCCTGGACGGCGGCACCACCCTCACCACCCCGCGCAACAGCGAACGGGTCGTCGCCGAGGTGTACGCCACCGGATCCGGCGGCGGCTGCGAGGAGTTCTGGTATCTGACGGTGGCCGACCCGGCGTCGTACTCCTGCAAGGCGGACAAGGGGCCGTACCGGGAGGTGCAGATCACGGTCGACGGCCAACTGGCCGGAATCGCCGCGCCGTTCCCGAACGTGTGGACGGGCGGCTGGTCCAACCCCTTCCTCTGGTACGTCATCCCGGGCCCCCGTGCCTTCGACGTCAGGCCGATCGAATACGACCTGACGCCGTTCGCCGGGCTCCTGAACGACGGGCGCCCGCACCGCGTCGAGGTCTCCGTCACCGGGGTGCCCGAGGGTCAGGCCGGCTGGAGCGCCCCGGTGAACGTACTGGTCTGGCAGGACCACCACCGCGCCCACGTGACCGGGAAGCTCACCGGGGCCACGGCCTCCGAGCCCGTCAACTCCTCGGTGTACACGCCGGGTTCGGGGGAGTACCGGGTGGACACCGACGCCGGGCACCGGCTCACCGTCGCCGGTTACGTCGACACCTCGCACGGCCGGGTGACCACCACCGTCGCCCGGACCCTCGCCAACACCTCCGTCCACCGCTGGAACGACGGCGAGACGACCGACGCCCTCGACGCCACCTGGACGGACGACCAGAGCGTCACCGTGCGGGCGGGCGGACCGCCCCGGACCACGCGCACCCAGCGGACGTACACGATGAACGGCGCCATCACCATCGGCACGGACAACCGGCTGCGCACCGAACTGGCCCTCGGTGACCGGGCGACGGTCGTCCGGCCCGGCGCCGACCGCTCGCGGTCCGACGACTCCTACCGCGGCGACGCGTCCTACCTCCTGGACGTGCCCCGCGACCAGCGGCACGCGGTCGGTACGTCGAGCGAGCGCTACCGGCTGTACGGGCCGGGCGAGTGCTACGACCGTTCGCTGGCCACCGAACAGGGGGTGCTGACGGAGGACCGCGGCGGCTGCTGAGCCGACTCGTGTGCGATGCGTCACTCCGCGCGTGATTTACCCGGCTGACACACCGTGGTTTCGGACGGGATCAACAAGGCCTTCAGGGTGATCGACACGGAAGCCGCTTTCCGTATCGCAGAAGTCCCGCTCGGCTTCCGTGAGTCGAAACCCCCACAAGGAGTGCCCGTGCCGCAGTCCGTACCGTCCCTGCCGGGACGCGTCGCACGCATACTGCGTACCTCTCTCTTCGCGCAGGTCGCCTGCGCGCTCGTACTCGGAATCGTCGTCGGGCGGCTGTGGCCCGGCTTCGCCGCGGACCTCCAGCCGCTCGGCGACGGTTTCACCCGGCTCATCAAGACGATCATCTCCCCGCTGGTGTTCTGCGTGGTCGTCGTCGGCATCGCCAAGGCCGGTGACCTGAAGGCGTTCGGGCGCATCGGGCTCAAGGCGCTGGTCTGGTTCGAGGTGGCCAGCACGCTCGCGCTGGTCATCGGACTCGTCGCCGCCAACGTGGTGCGGCCGGGATCGGGCATGCACGTCGACCCGGCCACGCTGAGCGCCAAGGCGGTCGACGCGAAGACGGGCGGCGGGTCACTGCCCTCCACGACGGAGTTCGTCCTCGACGCCCTGCCCACCAGTTTCGTGGGCGCCTTCGCCGAGAACTCCCTGCTCCAAGTGCTCGTGCTGGCCTGCCTGGTGGGCGCGGCCCTGCTGCACCTCGGGCACACCAGGGTGCCGCAGGTACTGCCGGCCGTGGAACAGGCCCAGGAGGTCGTCTTCGCGATCGTCGGCTTCGTGATGCGGCTCGCCCCGATCGCCGTCTTCGGCGCGACGGCCGTCCTGATCGGCCAGTACGGGCTCGGTGTGATCGAGACGTACGCCAAGCTGATCGTCCTGTGCTACGCGGCCGCCGCGCTCTTCATCGCCCTGCTCGCGGTCGTCCTCAAGGCGCTGACGGGGCTCAGCCTGTGGAGGTTCGTCCGCTACATCCGCGCGGAACTGCTGCTCGCGCTCGGCACCGCCTCCACGGAGTCCGTGCTGCCGCGCGTGATGCAGAAGCTGCGCAAGGCGGGTGCCCCTGACGACGCGGTCGGCCTGGTGCTGCCCACCGGCTACTCCTTCAACCTCGACGGTGCCTCGCTCTACCTCTCCATCGGCACCCTGTTCATCGCCCAGGCCGTCGGCGTCGACCTCAGCCTGGGTCAGCAGATCACCGTCGTCCTGGTGCTGATGCTCACCAGCAAGGGCATGGCCGGCATCCCCGGTTCGGCCTTCCTCGCGCTGTCCGCGACCGCCTCCTCGCTCGGCGCGATCCCGGCCGGCGCCGTCGCCCTGCTGCTCGGCGTCGACCGCATCATGGACTCGATGCGTGTCGTCACCAACCTGCTCGGCAACTGTGTCGCCGTGTTCGCGGTCTCCCGCTGGGAGGGTGCGCTGGACGTCGAACGGGCGAAGAAGGCACTGGGCGACGAGGTGCAGCCGGCGGAGGAACCTGGGGCGGCGCCGGAGCGGGAGCCGGAGCCGGAACGGGAGCCGGAGTCAGGGGCGGAGCGGGAGCCGGTCAGGGAGCCGGTGCTCGACAGCTGACCGACTGCCGTACGGCTCGGGGCGGCTCCCTTTCCGGCAGCGCCGGGAAGGGAGCCGCCCCGGCGTGCCTCAACAGTGCTTCGCCGCCACCGGACCGTCGACCAGCGTGTCCAGCAGACCGCCCAGCGCCTCCCGCTGCTCCTGCGACAGCGGCGCCAGGATCTCCGCGGCGGCGGCTCTGCGTGCCGCGTGCAGTTCGGCCAGGGTCGCGTGCCCCTGGTCCGTGATCTCGATCCGGGTCACCCGGCGGTTCGTCGGGTCCGGTGCCCGGCGCACCTTACCGCTCGCCTCCAGACCGTCGACCAGGGTCGTCACCGCACGCGGCACCACCTCCAGGCGCTCGGCGAGATCAGCCATGCGCGGGGGCGCGTCATAGTGCGCGAGGGTGCGCAGCAGCCGGGACTGGGCCGGTGTGACACCGAGGTCGCGCGCCTGGAGGTGGCGCTTCTGGATGCGCCACACCCGGCGCGTGAGGCGCAACAGCTGCTCGGCGAGCGGGCCGTCGGGGTCGGGGGTGTTCATGCGGGAATAATAACAGGACTCAGTTCATTGTGAGCGTAGGTAACAGTGAGCTATGCTCCGCCAGTCCGTACACACCGCACCCATCCGTAGGAGCCATGCCCCGAGACGAGATCAACTGGACCCCCGACGGCGCTTCGGCCGGACAACCCCGCCAGGTGCGCCGCATCCTCAGCCTGTTCCGCCCCTATCGCGGGCGCCTCGCGATCGTCGGCCTGCTGGTCGGCGCCGCCTCACTGGTGTCCGTCGCCACCCCCTTCCTGCTGAAGGCGACCCTCGACACCGCGATCCCGCAGGGCCGCACCGGACTGCTCAGCCTGCTCGCGCTGGGCATGATCCTCAGTGCCGTCCTCACCAGCGTCTTCGGCGTCCTCCAGACGCTGATATCGACCACCGTCGGCCAGCGCGTCATGCACGACCTGCGCACCGCCGTCTACGACCGGCTGCAGCGCATGTCGCTCGCCTTCTTCACCCGCACCCGCACCGGCGAGGTGCAGTCCCGCATCGCCAACGACATCGGCGGCATGCAGGCCACCGTCACCTCCACCGCCACCTCCCTGGTCTCCAACCTGACCAGCGTGGTCGCCACCGTCGTCGCGATGATCGCCCTCGACTGGCGGCTCACCGTCGTCTCGCTGGTACTGCTGCCGGTCTTCGTGTGGATCAGCCGCCGGGTCGGCAACGAACGCAAGAAGATCACCACCCAGCGCCAGAAGCAGATGGCCGCGATGGCCGCCACGGTCACCGAGTCGCTGTCCGTCAGCGGCATCCTGCTCGGCCGCACCATGGGCCGCGCCGACTCGCTCACCGCCTCCTTCGCCGACGAGTCCGAGCGTCTCGTCGACCTGGAAGTGCGCTCGAACATGGCCGGCCGCTGGCGGATGGCCGTGATCACGATCGTGATGGCCGCGATGCCCGCCGTCATCTACTGGACCGCCGGCCTGGCGCTCCGGACGGGTGAGGCGCAGATCTCGCTCGGCACCATCGTCGCCTTCGTCTCCCTCCAGCAGGGCCTGTTCCGCCCGGCCGTGAGCCTGCTGGCGACCGGCGTCCAGATCCAGACCTCGCTCGCGCTCTTCCAGCGCATCTTCGAGTACCTCGACCTGCCGGTCGACATCACCGAGCGGGACGAGCCCGTGCACCTGGACCGGGTGAAGGGCGAGGTCCGCTTCGAGGACGTCGGGTTCCGCTACGACGGCAAGGGCGGCCCGGTCCTCGACGGCATCGACATCACCGTGCCGGCGGGCGGCAGTCTGGCCGTCGTCGGGCCGACGGGCGCCGGCAAGTCGACGCTCGGCTACCTGGTTCCCCGGCTCTACGACGTCACCGGCGGCCGGGTCACCCTGGACGGCGTCGACGTCCGCGACCTCGACTTCGACACCCTCGCCCGCGCGGTCGGCGTGGTCTCCCAGGAGACGTACCTCTTCCATGCGACGGTCGCCGAGAACCTGCGCTTCGCCAAGCCGGACGCCACCGACGAGGAACTGCACGAGGCCGCCCGCGCGGCCCAGATACACGACCACATCGCCTCGCTGCCGGACGGCTACGACACCGTCGTGGGCGAGCGCGGCCACCGGTTCTCGGGCGGCGAGAAGCAGCGGCTGGCCATCGCGCGCACCATCCTGCGCGACCCGCCGGTCCTGATCCTCGACGAGGCGACCAGTGCGCTGGACACCCGCACCGAACGCGCGGTCCAGGACGCCATCGACGCACTGTCGGCCAACCGCACGACGCTCACCATCGCCCACCGGCTGTCCACGATCCGTGGCGCCGACCAGATCGTGGTCCTCGACTCCGGGCGGGTCGCCGAGCGGGGCACGCACGAGGAACTGCTGGAACTCGACGGGCGCTACGCGGCGCTGGTGCGCAGGGACGCCCAACTGGAGACGGCGGGGCGGCCGGCGGTGTGAGCGCGCGGCTCCGCCGACGAGCTGAAGATATGCCGGGTTTGCTGGTGTATGCGGGCTAATGTGCCCGCATGCAGATGAACATTCCGCGACGGAAGACGGTCCGACGGAGCCCGGTCACCGGGAACTCGTCGCGACGGAATCCGGCCCGACGGAACACGGTCCGGCTGACGCCCCGGGGCAGGGTCACCCTCGGCGTGGCCGGTGTCCTCGTGGCCGGCGCGGCCGTGATGGTGCCGCTGCTGACCCTGCACGGCACGGCCGGGTCCGCCACCCTGGTCATCCCCGAGGGCTGGCGTGCGTCCCAGGTCTACGACGCCGTCGACAAGGTCCTCGCCCTGCCGGCCGGCAGCACCAGGCAGTCCGTCGGCGGCGCGGACCTGCGACTGCCCGGCGAGGCCGCGGGCAACCCGGAGGGCTACCTCTTCCCGGCCAGCTATCCGGTGGATCGGGACGCGACCCCGCAGTCCGTGCTGCGGTTCATGGTGGACACCGCCAACCAGAGGTTCGGCAGGGCGCCTCTCGCGGCCGGCGCCCAGCGCGACACGATGAACCCCTACCAGGCGGTGACGGTCGCCAGCATCGTCCAGGCCGAGGCCGCGAACAAGGCGGACATGGGCAAGGTTGCCCGGGTCGTCTTCAACCGGCTCCAGCACGGCATGCCGCTCCAGATGGACGCCACCCTCAACTACGGCCTGGACCGCAGCACCCTCGACACCACCGTGGACGACACCCGGAGCGAGAGCCCCTACAACTCCTACCAGCGCATGGGCCTGCCGCCCACGCCGATCGACAACCCGGGCGAGGACGCGATGCGGGCCGCGCTGAACCCGACGCCGGGCGACTGGCTGTACTTCGTCACGGTCAGGCCGGGCGACACGAGGTTCACCGCCGACTACACGGAACACCAGCGCAACGTCGCCGAGTTCAACGCCACGCGCGGCGACCGGGGCCGGCAGCCGTCCCCCTCCGCACAGCAACACTGAGCGGCGGCCGTGGACCGGGGTGCCGGCCGTGGGCAGGAGGCGGGTGGCGGTCCGTGGTTCGGGCTGCGGTCCGTGGGGCTGGAGGCGAGGCTGTGGTGCGTGGGTCAGGCGGCGAGGGGTTCCCCGGCCAGCAGTCGCCTGATGTCCCGTACGGCCTCGCGGCCCGCCCGGTTGGCGCCGATGGTGCTGGCCGACGGGCCGTACCCGACGAGATGGACGCGCGGGTCGGCGACCGAGCGGGTGCCCTCGACGCGGATCCCGCCGCCCGGCTCGCGCAGCCGCAGCGGCGCCAGATGGTCCAGGGCGGCGCGGAACCCGGTGGCCCAGAGGATGACGTCGGCGTCGACGTGCCGGCCGTCGTCCCACTCCACCCCGTCCGGGGTGATGCGGTCGAACATCGGCTGCCGGTCCAGGACGCCGTCCGCCAGGCCCTGCCTGATCGCGTCGTTCAGCGGCAGCCCGGTGACCGACACCACACTCCGCGGCGGCAGGCCCTGCCGGACCCGCTCCTCCACCAGGGCGACCGCGGCCCGCCCCACGTTCTCGTCGAAGGGGCCCTCGCGGAAGACCGGCGGGCGCCGGGTGACCCAGGTGGTCGCCGCCGCGTACGGGGCGAGCTCCAGCAGGTGCTGGGTGCCGGACGCGCCGCCGCCGACCACCACCACCCGCCGGCCCGCGAACTCCTCCGGCCCCCTGTACTGCGCGGTGTGCAACTGCCGTCCCCGGAAGGTCTCCTGACCCGGGTAGCGCGGCCAGAACGGCCGTTCCCAGGTGCCGGTGGCGTTGATCAGCGCCCGTGCCGACCAGTCCCCGGCGCCGGTCTCCACCAGCAGCCGCCCGCCCTCGCCCTCACGTACCGCGCGGACGTCGACGGGTCGCCGTACCCGCAGGTCGAAGGTGCGCTCGTAGTCCGCGAAGTACTCCCCGACGACCTCGGCGGACGGCCGTGCCGGATCCGCCCCGGTCAGCTCCATGCCCGGCAGCGCGTGCATGCCGTGCACCTTGCCGTACGTCAGTGAGGGCCACCGGAACTGCCAGGCACCGCCGGGCGCGGGGGCGCGGTCGAGGACCACGAAGTCACGGTCCGGCTCGAAGCCCGTGCGCCGCAGGTGATAGGCGCTGGACAGACCGGCCTGACCAGCGCCGATGACGACCACTTCGACCTCGCGCACCTTGTTCACGCCTCTACCAACCAAGGGGTCGCCGGGGATCTTCCCGTACCACCGCTCGCACGGACGGCCCGGCACATGGGCCAGGATGGAGGCATGTCGGATGCCTTCACCACACGAGTGCTCAACGTCGCCACCGGGTCCCGGGAGCGGGTCGTCGACCTGACCGGCGACTGCGAGGCCTTCCTCAGCGAGGCCGCGGCCGGCCGCGACGGCCTCCTGAACATCTTCACCCCGCACGCGACGGCCGGTATCGCGGTCATCGAGACCGGGGCCGGCAGCGACGACGACCTGCTGGCCGCGCTGCACACCCTGCTCCCCGCCGACGACCGCTGGCAGCACCGCCACGGCAGTCCGGGCCACGGCCGGGACCACGTCCTCCCGGCGATCGTGCCGCCGCACGCCACGCTCCCGGTGATCGACGGCCGCCTGGAACTGGGCACCTGGCAGTCGGTGTGCCTGGTCGACACGAACAAGGACAACTTCGAGCGGAAGGTGAGGATCTCCTTCCTCGCCGGTTCCTGATTCCGCGCCGGTCTCCGAGCCCGTCAGGGCGCCGCGTCCAGCAGGTCGACGGCGCTCTGCTGGCGTGCCGCGTCCACCTGGTCGAGCGGCCCGTACCAACGCAGCCCGTACTGGTCCAGGGCGTTGCGGTCGTTCGTGCGGGCGCTGTCCGCCTGGCGCCTGAGGTACGCGGTGTACGGGTGGTCCGGCAGCACCGAGTTCAGCCTGCCGAGACCGCGCACGCCGGCGCCCTTGAAGGACGGCCCGTCGGCTCCGCAGTCACCGCTCTCGCAGGGGTCGCGCAGGATGCCCCCGGAGGTGTGGAGCAGCGAGGTGGTGGTGGCGGCGTCGGCGATCCGCCGGGCGTCGGTGAGCAGTCCGGCGTCGCCCGTGCCCCGGTACAGCTCGGCCAGGGCGCCGAGCAGCACACCCTGGTTGTACGACCAGACGGCCTGCCCGTTGTTGCCGCAGGTGGACAGGTCGACACCGTCGTTGACCAGGTGCGAGCCGTTGATCATTCCGGTGCCCTGGAACCAGGTCCAGCCGGCGCGGGCCCGGCCGAGGTACGTCGTGTCGCCCGCGATCCTGTTGTGCAGGGCGGCGTTGAGCTGGATGTACAGGGAGTTGGCGATGGCGTTCTTGTAGGTCCTCGCGGTGCTCCACCACACTCCGCCGCCACAGGTGGTGTCCCAGTAGGCCGCCATGTGGTCGGCGTCCGCGCGGGCCGTGTCCAGGTAGCGGCTGTCGCCGGTCAGGTCGTAGGCGGCGACCCAGGCGAGGCCCCACCAGCCGGTGTCGTCGATGTAGTCGTTGCGGAACCGGCCACCCTGCGCGTTGACGTTCAGGTCGTAGGTGCGGGCGATCGCGTACCGGTAACTGCCCATGCCCGTCACCCGGATGTTGTCGATGACCGCGGTCAGCGCGTTCGCCGAGTTCCACCAGCCGGTGGTGTCGAAGAGGCCGGTTCCGTAGTCGTAGGAGGCCATCAGGGCGGTGGCCGCGGCGGTGCGCGGTTCGCCCGCGTTCCAGGTGGTGCGGGCCCAGGGGGTGCACGCGATCTCGGCGCGGTCCCCGGCCTTTCCGCAGGCGCGCAGGGCGCCGACGCCGAGGTTGTTCCAGTCGTCGACGTTGTACATGAGTGTGCGCCAGCCGTGTCGGCCGGTGGGCACGCTGGTGTCGCCGAGCCTGCTGCCCGAGCTCCAGGTGCGGCCGCCGTCGAAGGACCGGTCGAGCCACACCTCGTCGCCCGGGCCGCCGTTGTCGACGGAGGCCCAGCCCATCGCGTCCGCGTCGTCGAAGTGCAGGACGACCGACCGTGAGTAGATGCTCGCCGTGACCGGCGTGCGGTCACCGGCGGCGAGCGCCGGGTCCCGCGCGTCGCAGTACTTGTTGCACACCGTGGCCGCCGCCGAGGTGGCGGCGGCGGATGCCTGGGGTGCGAGGGGAACGAGGACGGCGGACAGCGCGGCGGCGAGCAGCGCCGCCGGCCGGCGCGGGCGGCGGCTGCTCGGCCTGCGTACGAGGGGCATGGGGGCCTCCCTGCCTCGAGGGACGGACGTGAGAGCGCTCTCGGAAGGTAGGGAAGCGACAGGGAGGCGTCAACGTGGCCCGCGGGTACGGACGTTGCACTCAGGTCTGCCCTAAAGGGCACCCGCCAGCACCTCCGCGGCGGCGATCCCGGAGGCGGCCGTGGCCCCGTGCGTGAAGATCTGGGCGGCCGACGGGACGACGGTGCCGGGCAGGCCCATCTCGACGACGATCGCGTCCGGGCGGGCGGTGACGAGTTCCGTGAGGGCCCGCGCCATCCACGGGTGCCGGGCGGCGTCGCGGACCACCACGACCAGTGGGCGTCCCGACGCGGGGACCAACGCCTGTGTCTCCAGAGCGGTGTCGCCCGTCCGCAGGTCCTCGTGGCGTACCCGGGCCGACGTCGTCCCGGGCAGCCGCTCGCCCAGCGGGGCCGCCACGCCCCAGGGGGTCTCCTTGCCGATGGCCAGGTTGGTGGTGGGCGCCAGCTCCACCACGTGCGGCGCGGTGACCAGCGGGAGGACGTGCCGCACGGCCCCGGTCAGCCGGATGGCGCGGCGGGCGGCCGCGAACCCGATGCCGGCGGCGTCCCAGGCGGCGACGCCGGCCGGGCTGAGCCCCGCCGACCACGTCGCGAACTCCCGGACGCGCAGGCTGGCTTCGGCGAGCCGCTCCTCCGGGAGCTGTCCCGACCCGACGGCGTCCACGAGGGCGTCCACGAGCAGGACCGCGGTCGCCTCCTGGGCGTTCTCGCCGCCGACGCAGACGGCGTCCGCGCCCGCGGCCACCGCCCTGACCGTGGCCCCGCCGATCCCGTAGCGGCCGGCCACGGCGCCCATCTCGATGGCGTCGGTCACCACCATGCCGTCGAACCCGAGCTCCTGGCGCAGCAGTTCGTGCAGGATGCGGCGGCTCAGGGTGGCGGGCAGTTCGGGGTCGTAGGCCGGGACCAGCAGGTGGCCGCTCATCACCGCGCGCACACCCGCGTCGATCGCGGCACGGAACGGCGGCAGGGCCTGCTCGGTGATCCGCGCCCGGTCGGCCTCGTAGACGGGCAGGCCGTGGTGGGAGTCCACGGCCACGTCGCCGTGGCCCGGGAAGTGCTTGGCACAGGCGGCGACACCGGCCGACTGGAGTCCCCGGATCCAGGCCCCGGTGTGCCGAGCCACCACCTTGGCGTCGACGCCGAAGGACCTGACGCCGATGATCGGGTTGTCCGGGTTGGAGTTCACGTCCGCGCTGGGCGCGTAGTCGAGGCTCACGCCGGCCGTGTGTAGCTGCCGGCCCAGGTCGGCGGCGACGGCCTCGGTCAACTCGGTGTCGTCGACGGTCCCGAGCGCGAAGTTGCCCGGCCGGGTGGAACCGGTCGCCGACTCGATCCGGGTGACGTCCCCCGCCTCCTCGTCGATCGCGATGATCAACTCGGGGTTCTCCGCGCGTAGTTGCCCGGTCAGACGCGCGACCTGGCGGGGCGTGACGATGTTGCGGGAGAAGAGCACGACCGACGCGAGGCCGTCCCCGATCTCGCGCAGCACCCAGTCGGGGGCCTCGGTGCCCACGAACCCGGGCTGCAGGACGGAGCGCGCCAGTCGCCGCAACTCCTTGCCGCTGTGCTTGCTGGAGACCATAGCGTGCGCCCTCCCGTTGGTACAGACCAATGCGTCCCGCTCAGGCTAACCGTCGCTGTCAAGTGGCCCCGGCGTGTGCCCTGTTGGCGGCAACACGCCCTCAACCGGGATGTTTGACAGGTCGAGTTGGTCTAGTCCAAGTTGGTTGCACGCGAGTTCGAAGGGGCTGGTGTGGCCCGCGGTGCAGCGACCCTGCCGCTACGGTCCCCGCCCCGCACTCCGCGCAGTTGGCGGCCCGGCTGGGTCGCCGGTACCTGAGAACGAGGTGTGGAGCACCGTTATGCCCACGACTGACCGTTATCTCCATCGAGCGCCCTCGAACACCCCCTACTTCAGCTCGGACGGCGAGACCTACCTCGCCCCGACACCCCTGCGGGACCTGAAGAAGACCCGCCCCCTGCGCGTGCTGTCCGAGGAGGACTTCGCCTTCTGGCAGACCTACGGCTACGTGGTGGTCAAGCAGGCCGTCCCCGCCGCGTCGGCCCGCCGGCTCCTGGACTTCGCCTGGGAGTTCCAGGGACTCGACCCCGAGCGCCCGGAGACCTGGTACGAGGAGCGCGAGTACCGCTCCGACCTCGACCGGGAACTGCACATCTACGGCTTCGTCGAGGCCTACCACCACCAGCTCATCTGGGACAGCCGGCAGAACCGGCGGGTCTACGACGCGTTCGTCGACGTCTGGGACTGCGAAGAGCTGTGGGTGACGCTCGACCGGCTCAACCTGAACCCGCCCAACATCAGGACCCGGGACCGGGCCCTGATCCCGCGTACGGACGAGGGCTTCGACATCGAGCTGCACTGGGACGTCGACACCACGCTCGGCGTGCCGCCGCAGCGGGTGCAGGGGATCATCGCCCTGACCGACACCAGGCCGGAACTCGGCGGCTTCCAGTGCTGCCCCGAGCTGTTCAAACGGTTCGACCAGTGGAAGGCCTTCCAGCCCGAGGACCGCGACCCGATCCGGCCCAGGATCGACCGCGCGGAGTTCCCCGTGGTGCGACCGGAGCTGGAGGCCGGCGACCTGCTGATCTTCAACGGCCTGCTGGCGCACGGCGTGGCACCCAACACCGCCGACCAGGAGGTGCGCGCGGTCCAGTACCTCTCGATGATGCCGGCCCTGGAGTCCCACGAGACGCTCCGGCGTTCCCGGGTCGAGTCCTGGCGCACCCTCGCCACCCCCGACTGGAACGGCACGCTGCTCGGCGACGCCACCCGCCACGAGTCCCTGCGGTACGGGCGGGCCACGCTCGACGAACTCGGCGCCAGACTGCTCGGCCTCAGGTCCTGGACCGGGGCGGACCTCGACGGGACGACCCCGCCGGCCGGAGAAGAGACATGCGCCGAATCTGCCTGACCCTGCCGACCAACAGACCCTGCGCGGCGACCATCACGGCCGTGGCCGAGGAAGCGGCCTACGCCGTCCGGCACTTCGACGTCGAGGTGCACCTGCTCGTCCTGGACTCCTGCGCCGCACCGGCCCACGCGGAGCACGCCGAGGCCGTGCGCCGGATCCCGGCCGACCCGCGGATCGTCGTACACCACCTCGACGAGGCAGAGCAGCGGGACTTCCTCCGGCGGGCGATCGACCGGTCCGCGGCGCCGGACCCCGACCACCTGCTGGACCTGATGCTCCCGGCCGGCCTCTCCTACGGCGCCTGCACCAACCGCGCCTTCCTCCTCGCCGCCGGACTCGGCTGCGAGTCCGTCCACCGCCGGGACTCCGACAGCCGGTACCAGGTGGTGGACGGACGAACCGTCTTCCCCGTCCACCACGAACTGGCCTCCCTCGGCAGCCGGGCGGCCGACGCCGCCCGGCACGTCACCGAGACCACGCTGGCCGCCGACCACATGGACCGGCGGGTCGCCATGGTCGGCAGCTCCTTCATCGGCGAACTCTCCGTGGACATCGGGGAGATACTCCGCACCGACCCCGCCGTCTACCACGACATGGTCGGCCTGTGGGCCCCCGCCCACTGGTCCGACGAGCAGAAGACACAACTCGTCGACGAGTCCTTCCGAGGCGCCGGCACAGAGCCGTTCACCGCCGACCGCGCCACCCTCACCCTGGTCGACCCGATGCGCGTGGACATGTGCAACATCGCCTTCCACGGCCTGCACGAACGGGTCCCCCTGCCACCCGCGACCGACACGATCGGCAGCGACTACTTCCTGATCCACCTGGTCCACGACGCCGGGCAGCCCGGCGTCCTGCACAACCGGAACATCGTCAACTTCTACACCGGCGAACGCCGCACCGACGCCGGGTTCACCGCCTACCAGCTGCGCTTCGTCAAGTTCCTGCTGTCGATGCTCTACTTCAACTTCGTCTACGACCGGATGGCGCGGGCCGGTGCCGCCCTGCTGGACGACCGGGGAGAGGTGCGCGCGTCCGTCGTGGCCCGGCTGGCGAGGGAGAGCGCCGGGCTCGACCGCGGCGAGAACATCCACCGGCTGGACGTCCTCGACACCGCGTACCGCAAACTCGGCGGCCGCTACGCCGAGTTCGCCGACCTGCTGGCACGGCGCCGCGAACGGCTCCTCGACGAGGCGCGCCGTGACATCGAGGACTTCGCCCTGCTGGTGGAGGCGTGGGAGCCGCTGGTGCGGGCGGCCGCGCTCACCTCCGTACCGCGGCGACGGTGAGGGCGACGATGACGCACGAGTCCGCACCGCTGCTCGCCGCGCTGGCCGGCGCCACCGAGGACCGCATCTTCTTCGACCTGACCGGAATCGAGAACCGCTACGACACCCTCCGGCGCGAACTGCCGGACGTCGATGTCCGCTTCGCCATGAAGACCTGCCCGGTGGACGAGGTGCTGACCCACCTCGCCCGCCTGGGCGCCGGGGTCGACGGGGCGAGCCCCAGCGAACTGGAGCAGGCGCTGCGCGCCGGTGTCCCGGCCGGCCGGACGCACTACGGCAACACCGTCAAGTCCGACCGGGACATCGCCGAAGCCCACCGCCTCGGCGTCCGCGACTTCGTGACCGACAGCGCCGAGGACCTGGCGGCCATCGCGGCCCACGCCCCGGGAGCCCGGGTCTTCTGCAGGCTCGCGACCAGCGGCGACGGGGCGCTGTGGGGGCTGAGCAACAAGTTCGGCTGCGCACCCGCGGACGCGGTCCGGATCCTCCAGCGGGCACGGGAACTCGGCCTGACCCCCGCCGGCCTGTCCGTGCACGTCGGCTCCCAGCAGATGACGGCGGACGCCTGGCACCACGCCGTCGAGTGCCTGGCGGACGTCCTCACCGCCCTCACCCGGCGCGGCATCGTGCTGGACCACGTCAACCTCGGCGGCGGCCTGCCTGCCCTGGGCTACCTCGACCGGTACGGCCGGCCGCTGGAACCCCCGCTGGACAAGATCTTCGCCGTCATACGCGAGGGCATGCGCCACCTCAGAAAGGTCCACGGCGACCACCTCGCGTTCGTCATGGAACCGGGCCGCCACCTCGTCGCCGACCACGGAGCCATCCGGGCCCACGTGGCCCGCCTCGCCGAGCGGCGGGGGCCGGACGGCGAGCACCAGTACTGGCTCTACCTGAGCTGCGGCAAGTTCAACGGCCTCTACGAGATGGACGCGCTGCAGTACCCGCTCGTCTTCCCCACCCACCCCGACGCCGAGTACGTCCCCGCCGTCGTGGCGGGCCCCACCTGCGACAGCGACGACGCCTACCCCCAGGGACACGCCCTCGTCCCCGTCCCCCGCGACCTGGCGTCCGGCGACCCCGTCTGGGTCCTCGCCACCGGCGCCTACGCCATCAGCTACACGACCCAGGGCTTCAACGGCTTCGCCCCGCTCCCGTACACCTGCGTCGGCGAAGGACACCTGTGAACCGGGACGGCGTACGCATACGCCACATCGCCGACACCGACTGGGACGCCGTCGCCGCGCTGGAGGCCCGCGCCTACGCGGAACTCGGCCTGTCCGAGGGGAAGTCGGCCCTGCGGTCCAGGGCGGACGCCTCACCGGAGACCTGTTTCGTCCTGGACGTCGGCTCGCGGCCCGCCGGATACGTGCTGGCGCTGCCGTATCCGCCGTTCAGCTACCCGGACCTCCGACGGGCCGAGGAGCCCGCGGCCCCCGCGCAGCGTTCGGGCAACCTGCACCTGCACGACCTCGTCGTCGCCGAGCGGCTGCGCGGCAGGGGACTGGGACAGCGTCTCCTCGACCACCTCACGCTGACCGCCGGCGCGCGCGGCTTCGAACGGATCTCGCTGATCGCCGTCGGCCACAGCGAACGGTTCTGGTCGGCGCGCGGATTCACCGCCCACCCGGGGATCGCTCCGGGCGGATACGGCGCGAACGCCGTGTACATGTCCCGAGTCGACGAAACGAGTTGATGTGCGTGTTCCCCGTCCGTGACCCCTTCCAGCGCGGCCAATGGGCCATCGCCGCGCTGTTCTGCTCCCTCGGCTTCCAGTACGCCACCTGGGCCTCGCGCATCCCTGCCATCAAGGCGGACCTCGGGCTGACCGCGGCCGAGGTCGGGGTGCTGCTGATGGCGGCCGGCATCGGCGCCGTGGCGTCGTTCCCGCTGGTGCCGGTGCTCATGCGACGGCTGGGCTCGGCACGCCTGTCGCTGCTGTCGGCCCTCTGCCTGACCCTGCTGCTCCTCGGCCTCGCCCTCGCCCCGGACTACCCCGTCGCCCTGCTGGTCATGGTGGCCGACGGCGTGTGCGTGGGATGCCTGAACGTGGCCATGAACGCCCAGGGAACGGCTCTGGAGACCCGGTACGAACGCAATGCCATGGCCAGGCTGCACGCGACGTTCAGCGCAGGCTCCCTGCTCGCCGCGCTGCTCGCCTCCGGCATGAACACGGCCACCTCCTCCGTCACGGCCCACTTCGCGGTCGCCGCCGCGGTCCTCGTCCTGCTGGCGGCCCTGGCCCGGCCCGGTCTGCTCACGGACGAGGCTCCCGCGGCGCCGAAGCAGAGCAGGAACCGAACCGGCTGGAGCCTGCCGTCGCGCGTCACGCTCTGGATGTGCTGCGCCATGGCGTTCGGCACCGTGACCGAGGGCGCCATGAACGACTGGTCCGCCCTCTACCTGAAGGAAGTCGCCCGGTCCACCGCCGCGTTGGCGCCCATGGGCATCGCCGTGTTCTCCGGCATGATGGTGCTGGCCCGCCTCTTCGCGGACGGCTGGCGCACCCGCTGGGGCGACGGCCGCGTGGTGCTGTTCGGCAGCGCCCTGGCCGCCGCCGGGCTGGCCTTCGCCCTGGTGAGCGGGGGAGTGGTGACGGCCCTCCTCGGGTTCGCGTGCGTCGGGCTGGGCTGTGCGGCGGTGACCCCGTGCGTCTACGTGGCCGCGGCGAAACAGGGCTCGGAGGCGCTGGCCCTGGTCGCCGCGATGGGCACCACGGGCCTGCTGGCCGGGCCACCGCTCATCGGGTTCGTGGCGGGCTCCAGCAGCCTGGTCTGGGGCCTGGCCGTGGTCGCGACGGCGGCGGTCGTGGTCGCCCTGAGCAGTACGCGGATCCAGTGGACGCCGGCGAGCGGCTGACCCGCCGCGCCGGCCGCCACCCGTCGCCGTCACATGCCGGCCGTGCCGCCGCCGGTGAGACCGGGAGCCAGCGCCGGAACCCAGAAGACGGCGGCGGCCAGGGCGATCGAGGTGACCCCCACGACCCGCGCGACCAGGTGCCCCACGGGAGCCAGCTTCTCCGCGGTGATCACCGCGGTCAGCGCCGCCATCGCCCACAGGTTCATCGCGCCGAACGCCGCCAGCAGCACCATCAGCGACCAGCAGCAGCCCAGGCAGAAGCCCCCATGATGGACCCCGGCCCGCAGATCGCGTGCGGACCCCGGATACGAGGCGTAGCGCAGCATCAGTCCGATCGGCGAGCGGCATCTCGCCAGGCAGCGGTCCTTGAGGGGGGTGAGCTGGTAGACGCCGTTGACAGCGAACACGGCCGCGGCCACCGCGGTCCCCGCCACGGCGGGGAGGTCCGCCGCCCGGCCCAGGCCGACCGCCAGGCCGTACGCCGGCAGCCCGGCCGCGGCCCAGACCAGCAGGTAGGCGATCGTGAACACGACCATGCGCGGCCCGCGGCGCACGGTGATGGTACGGGCGTACAGCGCGGCCACCGGCGCCGTGGCGGGCAGCATCATCGCCGCCGTCATCAGCGTCCACACGGCCAGGAAGGCGGGCAGACCCAGGCCCATCGTGCCCGGCATCGGGGCCATGCCGCCCCAGCGCGTCACCATCCAGACCCAGGCCGCGGCCGCCGCGACCAGCAGCAGCCCCGCGGGACCGGTGGCACGGCCGACGGTGACCGGCCGGCCGGTCACGCGGACCACGTGAAGGGCGCCGAATGGCCGTTGCCGCCGGAGAAGTCCCAGGACCGGCCGTACACGCCGGCGCCGGTCGCCCGGGTGGACCGGGCAACGGTCAGCGTGCTGTTCACCGGATGGAAGATGCCGGTCAGGCTCATGACCGGACCGTCCTCGCCGAACTGCGGGGCGACCTGGTCCACGATCTCGATGTCGATGGCGTCGCCCACCCGGGCGGTGTGGCGGCGGCCGTCGTCGCGGTAGTCGATGGGAACGCGCTCCACGCCCAGGACCTCGCCGATGAGCGGGGCGAGTGCCGCCATCGGGCCGCCGGCCTGACCGGAGAAGACCTTGCCCAGCGCGTCCGCCTGCCCCTCGTCGGCGGCCGCGTCGAGGTACAGCGCCACCTGCCAGTTGCCCTCCGCCATCACCCGGGGCGCGTCGATGAAGACGGCCACGCTGCGGTCGGACACGTCCACTCCGTCCACGTCCCCCTGGTCCACGTGGAACGCGAAGGTCACCTGACAGCGCTCGTGGTCGGCGGGGGCGGTCAGGCCCGAGGTGGTGCAGGGACACACCACGTCACAGTTGCAGCTCTCCAGATACGTGCCGTTCAGACGCCAGGGCATGGCTCTCCGCCTCCCTCTCCTGCACCCCCCTCGGCAAATGCTCGACAAACGCTCGGCGATGGTCCGGCAGGGAAGGACATCGGGAGGCCCCGTTCCGTCCCGGTGCCACTCCACTCCAGCCTATTCCCGACGACCCCCGCCGCGCAGGTCAGACCCCCTGCCGGAGGGAGGCGTCGCCACCAGCCCGAGCCGCTGCGCGCGCAGCACCGTGCTGATGCGGTCGCGGGTGCCGAGTTTGCGGTAGATGTTCTCGACGTGCTTGTGCACGGTGCGGGCCGAGATGCCCAGCCGGCGGCCCATCGCGTCGGCGGTCAGCGCGTCGGTGAGCAGGAGCAGGACGGTGAGTTCCCGCGGCGTCAGCACGCCGTCCGCGGCGCGCCCCGCCGGTTCGGCCGCCGACCGCCGCCACTGTTCCAGCAGCCGGCGCTGCTGCTCGACGGCGGCCAGCAGCGGTTGCGCCCGCTCGGCGACGCGCATGTGGTCGTCGCTGAAGTCCCCACCGGAGCGATACACCAGACAACCCGTGATCGGCGCGACCGTCCCCGGCAGCGGGAGCCCCAGCACCTGGTTCACGTCCAGGGCGGCGCCGAGTACCCGCGCGGTGGCGCTCGCCGCCCAGTCGCGGCCCGCGAGCCGACCGGCCGTGACCGGTGTCCGCCCGGGACCGGCCGCGTAGTGGCGGGCGAACGGATAGCCCGAGCGCAGCACCGCCGTCTCCTTGGCACCGAGCCGCTCCAACTCGACGGCGGCGGCAGGCGAGATGCCGAGCGTCCCCGTGCCCTCGCTCCAGTCGTCCAGCTTGTAGATCAGCGTCTCACCGCCGCACAGGCCGGTCAGGGCGTCGGCGAGCAAGGGCCAGAGCCGGTCGGGCTCGCGTTCGTTCAGTGCGGCCACGGCCAGTGCGGTGAGGCGTTCGTAGGCCCTTTCCAGCCCCTGTGACACGTCTTCCTCTCTGCCCGTCCCCTACGCAGTTGTACGCATACCCCCGTACCGGCCGGCTGCCGCATGCTTCAACCGGAAACCGACACCGGACCGGAGGACTCCGGTCACGCGGGCCGCCGGCACGGGGGAGCGGCGGCCCGCGATCGGTCGTCGTGCCGGGTCAACCGCCCCAGGCGGCGGCGCACAGCACCCGCTCGACCTCGTCCGTGTAGCGCGCCGCGGTCAGCCAGGTCCGTGCGAAGCGGCCGGTGTCCGCCGGAAGGAGACGGCCGAAGGCGTCGCGCGAACGTTCCGCCGCCGCGGCGAGCAGTTCGTCGAGGATATCGCCGGCCGTGGCGAGCCCGTGCCGGTGCAGACGAGCCGCGTCGGCCGCGGAGTTCCCCGGGAAGGCCAGCACACGCCGGCCGCCCGAGGCCGCCTGCTCGACCCGGCGGCGCAGCACATGGAGGGGTGCCTCCGCGGGCGTCGGCGCGGTGCCGGCCGGTACCGGCGCGGGCAGGTCCGCCTGCTGGAGCCGGTCCAGCCCCAGGTCGACCCGGGTTCCGGCGAGGGTGGGGTGCTCGCTCGCGAGCAGTCGGGCACGGGCGTGCGGGGCCGGGACGAGCCGTGCGACCACGCGCAGCCGGCTGCCCCGGGCGGCGGCCAGCAACCGCAGGTTGTCACGGAACGGCAGCGCCGGATGGTCGTGCGCCACCGTCAGCCGCAGCGGCAGCCCGCCGCAGTCGGCCAGCAGACAGTCACCCGCCGCCTCCCGCACCGTGCCGACCGGCGTCACCTCCAGGAACAGCAGATCGTGGCCGCCGCCGAGGGCCCGCCCGACCTGCTCGGTCACCGGCACCGCCCACCACCGGTCCAGTGGCTCGGCCCGCCAGTCCACACCCGAGGCGCGCACGGCCCGTACCCCCTTGCCGGCGCCGAGCCGCCCGGCCGGCGACAGTGTCGCCCCGGAGACCGCGAGGCCCGCCCGCGACAACTCCCGGTGCGTCAGCGCCGTGTCACCGACGCGTACGGCACGGTCGGCGGCGCCCACCGCGCGGCCCGCGCCGCCCGGGGCCACGTCCGAGACGCTGCACAGCCGGCCGTCGGCGTCGGCGGTCCAGGTGACGGCTCCCGCGTAGCCGCTCGCGGTGAGCACGGGCTCGGAGAACAGGCCGTACAGGCGCAGCGAACCGTCCGGGGTGTACGGCTGCCGTACGGTGCCGCGCAGTTCGGCCAGCTCCGGGCCGGTCGCCGACGGGACCCGGTGGGCCACGTACAGCGCCTCCGACAGGGCGGTGACGAGGTCGGCGAGCCGGAACGCCGGGTCGGCGGCGCGCGCCGCGCGCAACGCCGTGACCACGGAGACCGCCGCGGAGGCGGCCCGGGGGAGACCGGCGAGGCGCGCGGTGTGCGCGGCCCGCAGCAACTCCGCCTGGAGCACGGCACCGGCACCGTCCGTACCGGCGTCGAGAACGGCGGCCACGGCGTCGAGAACGGCCTGGGCAGCGGTGAGTTGAGGGGCCGTGGGGGCCGCGTCGGAGGTGCCGGCCAGGTGGACCACCGACTCCGGCCCCGACTCCCCGGCGGCCCTCGCGGTCCTGCCGGCCTCTGCGGTCTCCGTGGCCTCGACGGTGTCCGCGGTGTCCGCGGTGTCCGCGGTGTCCGCGGAGGCCGCGGAGGCCGCGGTGTCCACGGGCCCCGGTGTGACAGCCGTCGACGCGCGTGCGGACGGGGCCGTCGGCGGGTCCGGCAGGGGGGTGTCGGCCACCGGGGCCGCCGAGGCCGCTGCCGCCCGGTGCAGGCAGTCCGGGGCCAGCAGGCAGCCGCAGCGGACGGCCGCCGGGTCGGTCACGACGCCGTCGGGGGCGTGCAGTTCGAGCACGGACCCCTCGTCGTCGACGGTGACGCGCACGGTGTCGCCGTCCCGGACGACCGGGCGGTCCGCCAGCTTGGCGACCCCCGCGTCCAGCCGCTTGCGCAGCCGCGGCGAGAGAGCCGCGACCAGTTCGGCGGTCACGGCCGGGTCGACCGCGGGCAGTTCGGTACTCATGCGATCTTCTCCCCTACCCAGCGGGCGAGTTCCAGCGGGCTCAGGGCGGCCACCGGCATCCCGGCACCGACCAACTGCCCCGCCACCCCGGTGGAGTAGCGCGGGCGCCCCGAATCGTCCAGGCTCGCGCACCCCAGCACCTGACAGCCCGCCCCGACCAGCGCCCTGACCTCCGCGAGCAGCCCGCCGACCGGATGGCCCTCCTCGAAGTCGCTGACCACGACCACGAGCGTGCGGGACGGCACGGTCACCAGCTCCCGCGCGTGCCGCAGCCCGGCCGCGATGTGCGTGCCGCCGCCCACACTGACCTCCAGCAGCAGCGACAACGGGTCGGAGACATGCTCGGTGAGGTCGATGACCTCGGTGGAGAACGCCAGGAAGTGCGTGGACAGCGTCGGCACACCGGCCAGCACCGAGGCCGTGAGCGCCGCCCAGACCGTCGACGCCTCCATGGACCCCGACACGTCGGTGACCAGGATCAGCCGCCAGTCGGCCGCTCGCCGGGCCCGGGTCCGGAAGACGGGATGCTCCGGGATCACCCGGACCGTGCCGTCCGACGCCCGGCGGGCCGTCGCCAGGTTGGCCCGCAGGGTGCGCGGCAGGTCCAGGCCACCACCGGGGCGTCTGCTGGGACGCGGCAGGACGGTGCCGTGCAGCGCCGGGCGCAGCCGGGTCGCCAGTTCCCGCGTCAACTCGTCCACCAGGCGTCGTACCAGCGGGCGCAGTGCCGCGAGACGGGCCTCGGGCAGCCCGCCGGCATGCCGCAGCACCGAACGCAGCAGGTCCACGGAGGGCCGCACGGTGTCCGGGTCCAGCTCGGCCAGCACATCCTGACGGCCCGTCGCGGCGGCCGCCGCCAGCACCTCCTCCCTGATCCCGGGCCCGAACAGGGCCGCCAGCTCCTCCGACCACTCCCGCACCCCCGGATACGGCGCCTCGCGCCCGCCGCCGCCCCCGAGCTCGCCCCGGCTGCCCTCGCCACGCCCACTGCCGTACAGCTCGTCCAGGGCGGTGGCCAGCGCGCGTGCCGACGGGGGAAGCCGGTCGGACCGTCGGCCCAGGAGCAGACGCCAGCGGTCGGCGGGCGACAGCCGGCGGTCCTCCGCGGCCGGAACGGCGGCGCCGACCGTCTCGGGCTCCGTCCGCACCCGGGGTGTGGGCAGCAGCCCGAGTGCGCGCAGGGTCTCGCGGGCGGCGAGGTCCGCGCCCGTCCAGGTGGCCAGGTCGGCGGGGTCGACCGCGCCGGTGTCGGCCAGCCGGTCGGTGCCCAGACGCCCCTCGACACCGGTCAGCAGACGCTCCCGGTCGGCCGGGCTCAGTGTGTCGAAACCGCCGCGCAGTGCCGGGAGCCGGGCGAGGAAGTCCGCGTCGGACAGCTCGGACACCCGGTCGACCAGGGGCTCAAGCGTCGGTGCCGCCGCCTCCAGCAGCCGCCCGGCCGCCGTGAGCAGCCCCGTCAGCCGGGCGGTGAGCGCGGACCGGGAACCGGCGTCGACCGCCCCGTCGACCCATGACGCCACCCGATCGCCGAACGCACCCGGTTCCTCCTGGCCGAGCAGCACCCGGACGGCCCCGGCGGCGCCCCGCATCAACGCGGAGCCTTCGGCCGCGAGCCGGGCCAGCGCGTCCGTGAGCCGGACACCGCCCAACAGGTCCGCGCGGTGGGCGAGTTCGAGCAGGGCGTGGGCGTCGGCCGGATCCTCGGACCCGGTGAGGCCGTCCACCTGGCGCACCGCCGCGGCCGTGAGCAGCTCGGCCACGGCGACGGCCCTGGCGGCACGCTCCTCGTCGGCGTCGAGACCCGCGATGTGACCGGTCCGCAGGCGGTCCGTCAAGGCCAGCCCGGTGAGGAGTTCGGGGAGGGTGCCGGAGTCCGGCAGCACGTCGGCGGTGTCACCGAGCCGTTCGTCCACGAGACCGGGCAGACCGCAGTGCGCCGCCTGTTCCAGGCCGCCGAGCACCTGTGCCGCCGTGGGCCCGCCGGCGTCCCGTTCCTTGCGGGCCCGCTCGCGCAGCAGGCCCTCGGCGGCTTGGGCGAGGGTCACCCCGCGGACCCCGGCCGCGGCCAGCATCGCGGCGGTGGCCGGCGTCCAGCGGACCTCCCAGCGTGAGGTCAGGGCGTCGGCGCCGCCGGCACCGGTCACCGACCTGGCCTCGGCGTACGGCACCGAGCACAACGACAGGCGGCGCAGCAGCAGTTCACGGCGGCGGTCGAGGTCCGAGCGGAGGGGGTCGAGGCGCAGGTCCCGGGCGGTTCCGGGGGCGCCGTCGGACGGGCCGGGCAGACCGAGTGCGGCGATCTCGGCCTCCACGGCGGGGGCGAGGCCGCTTCGTGGTGCGCCGGGTGCGGGGCGGCCGGTGCGGCCGCCGATCAGGACCGTCTCCATCGCCCGTGCGACGGCTCGGCCCCGGCCGTACGGTTCGCCCTGCGCCAGTACCGTCTGGACCGCCTCGACCAGCTCGCCCCGGCCCGCGGCGGGCAGGTTGCGCAGGCGCGCGAGGTCCCCGGCGAGACGGGTGATCTCCCTCGCGTCGGCCGGACCCGAGGGGTGGCCCTGCTCGCGGAGGGCGGCGCAGATCCGGACCGCCGCGCGGGTCAACGTGTCCTCCAGGGCGGCGGGTTCACCGGCCGCTTCGAGGACCATGTGCTGCCATTCGGGATCGCGGATACCCGCCGGGTAGCCGGAGCGCTCGTCCAGGAGGGCGTAGGTGTAGGGGATGAGGGAGGTGGTCCACTCGGGTGCCGGCCGGTCGGAACTTGTCGCGCCCGCGCGGCGGTAGCCGCACATCGATTGCGGGCCCGCGCCCCCGTCGGGGCGCACCAGTGCCGGTGTGTGGAAGGCGCCGACCACCGCGGCCGCCCGCTCGCCCTTCGCCGTCGCCTCGGCCAGCCGCGCGCGCATCCACTCCTCCCGCCGCAGATCCACCTCCGGCACGGCCGACTCCGTCCGCAGCGCCCAGCCCGCCAGCAGGGCCGCCCGGCGCAGTGCCTCCGGGGTGGATCCGGGCGCGGCCGTCTCCACCAGCCGGTCCCACAGGTCGTCCCCGGGACGGCCCGTGAGCCGGGAGCGCAGGGCGGCCGAGAGACCGCCCGGACCCTGCGCCGCCGCGGGCTCCCGATCCTGCCACCCCCGGTCGGCCAGCGGCAGATCACACGCCACCACCGGCACCTGGTGCCGCGCGGCCCACCGCACCGCCGCCAGCTCCGGGGAGAAGTCCGCGAACGGGTAGAACGCCGGGCCGGCGCTGCCGTCGGCCGGTGCCGCGGCGAGCGCCACCGGCGCCCGGGTCTCCTCGTGGGCGAGCCACGGCAGCCACTCCTGCAACTCGGCCGGCAGCTCCACGAGCAGGACGTCCGGCTTCGCCTCGTCCAGCAGCGCCGGTACGGCCGCGGCCAGCGACGGCGCGTGGTGCCGTACACCGATCAGATAGGGGCCCGCCGGATCGGTGAGAGCCGCGAGGGCGGCCGCCGGGGAATGAGCCATGGCGTCTTCGGAGAAGCCGGCCACGGCGGCCTCGGGGGAGTCGGCCAAGGCGTCTTCAAGGAAGTCCACCACGGCGTCTTCGGGGGAGTGGGCCACGGCGTTTTCGGGGGAGTGGGCCATGGCGTCTTCAGGGAAGCCGGCCGCTGCGTCTTTCGCTGAGGGGGCCACGGCGTTTTCGGGGGAGTCGGGCACGGCGTCACGCCTCCAGGACCGTGCGCAGGTCCCACAGGGTGCGCCAGGTCGCCGAGCCCTGCTCCGCGCGCCGCCGGACCGGGCCGTCCCAGTAGCCGCGCAGCCGGGCCGCGTCGGCGGGGTCGTCCTTGCGCACGACACCCAGGAGATGGCCGGGCAGCAGGCCGAGGACGTCGCGGTCGCCGGGGAAGTAGGCCGCGGCCAGGGCCAGCGCGCCCGCCACCGACACCGCCTCCGCCGTGCTCATCACCGTCGACGGGCGCTCCACCTCCCAGCCCTCCGCCGACCGTCCCTCGCGCAGGTCACGGAACGCGGTCACCAGGGCCTCCAGCACCGCGTCGTCGACCTGGAAGGGCGCCCCGGCCCGCTCCACCGACGCCCGGGCCTGCCCGCGGACCAGTGCCGTCTCGGCGTCCAGGTCCGGGATGGGGCCCACCGTCTCGAAGTTGAAGCGCCGCTTGAGCGCCGCCGACATCTCCGAGACGCCCCGGTCCCGCAGGTTGGCCGTGGCGATGAGCGTGAAGCCGGGCGCGGCATGCGCCAACGCGTCCTCGGTGCCCGCGAGTTCGGGCACCGCGATGCGCCGCTCGGACAGCAACGACACCAAGGAGTCCTGGACTTCGGGCAGACACCGCGTGACCTCCTCCACCCGGGCGACGGCACCCCTGGACATCGCGGTGAGCACGGGGGACGGGACGAGAGCCTGCCTGCTGGGACCCTGCGCGAGCAGCAGGGCGTAGTTCCAGCCGTACTTGAGCTGGTCCTCGGTCGTGCCCGCCGTGCCCTGCACGACCAGTCCGCTGGTGCCGCACACCGCGGCCGACAGCAGCTCGGACAGCATCGACTTGGCGGTACCGGGCTCGCCGACCAGCAGCAGCCCCCGCTCACCGGCGAGGGTCACCACACAGCGTTCCACCAGTGCCCGGTCGCCGACGAACTTGCCCGCCACGACGAGCCGGCGCGGTACCCCCGCCGGCACCTCGGCGTCGTCGGGCAGCCGCAGCGCCCGGCCGTCGCTGCCCATGACGAAGGTGACGACGGCCCGGGGCGTGAGCCGCCACGCGGGCGGGCGCGGCCCGGCGTCGTACGCGGCGAGAAAGGCCAGTTCGGTGGCGTAGCGGTCCTCGGGCGGGACGATCTGGCGGAGCGGGGCGGTGGTGACGGTCATCGACGGGTCGTCCTCGGCGGTGGTGCGGATCGTGGTCATCGGCGGCGGCCTCGGCGGGTCGCCCGGGTGGTCAGCTGCTCGTACGCGGGCGCGTCCCCGGCCCGTACGCGTTCCCAGGCGCGGACGAACAGCTCCGGCACAGGGACCAGCGGCAGGGTGCGGTCGCCGTCGGAGACCGGGTAGAGGGCCTCCTTCCAGGTCTCCACCGGCAGGGCCGGGGCCCTGAGGTCACGCCAGCCGCAGGGCAGGAACAGGGTGCGGCCGGCGCGGGGCCGTTTCGCCTCGACGACCAGGCCGGTCGCCGCGAGTTCGGCACGCGCCTTCTTCGCCCGGGCGGGCTTCCAGCCGGTCCAGCGCGCGCAGTCGCGGTCGGTCGGGTCGGGCAGCGCCAGCAACTGGAGGTAGAGCGCCGCCGCGTCCTCACTCAGACCGTGTGCCGCGGCGGCCTCCGTCACCAGCTCGGGCACGCTGACCGTGGGGTCCTGGGGGTGCCCCGCGGGCCCCTCGGCCACGAGGGCACGCGCGAGGTCGTCGCCGAGGAGCGTGCGGACGGTGCTCAGTGCGGCCCCGCGCCCGGCGCCGACCAGACCCTCCAGCAGCCCGAGGACGGGGTCGTCGGGGCCGCTCAGCGCGGCCGGCCGGAGCAGGACGTGCTCCGTGTCCGCGTACCAGGGGCGCAGGACCAGCGCCTCCCCGGCCCGGGTCACCCCGTGCGCGTCTCCGCCGCCGGTCTCGGGCAGGCCGTACACCTTGCGCAGTTGGACGGAGGTCGGGCCGCCCTTCTCGGTCCAGTCCAGGCCCAGGTCGAGCAGCAGCTCGGGGTCGGTCAGCCGGCGGCGCAGCGCGGCCAGTCCGTCCGGCAGCCCGGCCCGCAGCGGATGCCCGTACGGCAGGACGTACGCGAGCGCGGCCAGGCTGTCCACGGCCCCGGTGAGCGCGTACGAGTTCGGCACCGCCGACGGGTCGGCCGGCGCCAGGTCGCCGTCCGCGTCGGGCCGGAACACCGTGGTGCGGCTGAGCCAGGGAACCCGGGCGGGGTTGAGCACGGTCTCGGCGTGGCTGATCCCCATGCCGGCGAGCTCGGTGCTGAGGTCCTCCGGGAGCCGTACCAGGGTGCCGAGCCGCTCGGCCCACAGGCGGCCCGCCGCGGCCGTGCGGGGGCCGTCCGTCCACAGGTCCGCCGGGTGGTCCGGCAGCAGCGCGCCCAGCAGCGCCCGCTGTTCGTCCACGCCCAGCGCGGTGAGCAGTCCGGCGCCGAACGCCCGCTGCCGGGGCTTCAGCCCGATGGTGGTCAGTTCCTCGGCGGCGGGGGCCTGGGGCAGGCCGGCCAGCAGCACGGTGGCCTGCACGGGGCCCAGGCCGCCGTCCGTCGCGGACACCAGTTCCGCGGGGGCCTCGGGCCGCCAGGGCGCGGCGCCCTTCTCCCGTACCAGCCTGGTGAGTTCGGCCAGCCGGTCCGCCGGTATCCCGGTGCTGTACCGGGTCTCACGGACCAGCGTGAAGTGCCCGACGGCGCCGAACGTCCCGGACGGGTCGTGGTCCAGGGCCAGCCACTCGACCTTGTCCCGCTGGGGATCGACGCTCTGGCAGCCGAGCACGACCACGGTACGGCCGTCCCGGCGCAGCACCTGGCCCGCCCGCTGCTGCTTGTCGTGCGGTTCGCCCAGCACGACCTCGCGCAGGGTGTTCCCGAGGCCCGTGAGCGGTCCCTCGGTCAGCGCCTCGAACAGCAGGAGCAGCGGCTCGCGCTGGACGGCGGAGAGCGCGGGCGAGGCGGCCCGGTAGGCCAGCGGCCGCAGGGTGCCGAGGACCGGCGTCCACACGGCGCCGATGGCGGGGACGGTGTGTTCGTCGCTCAGCCAGCCGTCACCTATGGCGTGCTGTTCGCGGTGGGCGAGTGGTTTGCCGTCGGCGGGCCTGCCGGACAGCACGTGGTTCACCGAGCGGATCTGGCGCAGCGCGGCGAATCCGCTGTGCCACGCGCTCCGCAGGGCCACCACGCCGGCGGTGGCGTCGTGCAGCGCGCGGTCACCGCCGTGCTCGGGGCTGTAGTCGGCGAACATGCCCTCGGTCCGCTGCCGCGGCTGCCGCGGCAGCTCCCGCGGCGGGGTCGCCAGGGCCGAGGCCGACTCGGTGGCCCGCAGGGCCGCGTGGACGAGGGCGGCCACCCCGGCCAGCAGCCGCCGGTCGGTGAGCCCGGGAAGGGCCCGCGCCACCGCGGTCACCGCGACCTGGTCGGCGGCCGGCACCGCGGCCCTGGCCTGGGCGTCCTCACCGGCCCGTGCCAGCGCCTCCCGCCGTTCGGCCAGTGCCGTCGCCGTGGTCCGCAGCAGCTCCCCGGCCGACTCGTCGGTCAGGGCGCGCAGCACGGCCGATCCGTGTTCGTCGCGGGGGCGCAGCGCGTGCCAGAACGGGACCGGCGGCACCAGCCGGGTCCCCGCCGCGTACGCCCCGCCCGACTCGCCGAACGACACCCGGCCGAGTTCGGTGCCGTCGCCCGCGTGCAGGGCGACGCTCTGGTACGTCTGCGAGACGACCGGCTCGGCCCCGCCCGGCAGCCGCAGCGCCCCCAGCGGCACCCGGCCGCCCAGCCCGGCCCGCAGCGTGGCCGTCCGCCCGTCCGGAGTGCCGGCAACGGTGCGCGCCTCGGCCCCCTCGCCCTCCGTGCGCACCCACCGCCCGAGCACCGTGCCGTCGGTGCCGAACGGGCTGGTCTCCAGACCGGGCTGGAGCGGCAGCACCTCGCAGGAACCGTGCCGCAGCGAGGCGTCCTCGCGGACGGCCGACGCCAGCAGCGCGGGCAGCGAGGCACGTCCGTGCTCACCGGTGGCCGGGTCGTACTCCAGCCACACCGACTGCCTGCCCTGCCGGCCCTGGCGCCAGTACGTGACGCCGTCGCCGATCACCGGGCGGCTCGGCGGCAGGACCGTGTCCCCGGCGTGCAGGGTGCGCCCACCCGTCGCCCGGCCGCCACCGGGCAGCGGGATCGACGCGTTGGCCGCGTCCATGCCGGACCACCAGCTGGGGATCTGCTCGCCGCCGACCGGGAACACCTCGGCCGGACGGTTCGACCAGTAGCCGTACTGCTTGGCCCCGTCGCGCCACATCACCAGCAACTCGCCGTCGGCGTACCGGAACCGGGGCCGCTGCCAGCGGTCCAGGTCGGTGGGCAGCCGCAGTTCGTGCGTGAGCAGGATCCCGTCGGGGCCGACGACGACCGCCCGGCGACCGCGCGCCAGGATCAGCGCGGGCCATGCCTCGGTGACGGCGAGGGAGTTGTCCTGGTCCTTGCGGACCTCGGCGTCGAGCTGTTCGAGCGCCTCGTCCAGGGCGGCCCAGCCCAGCTCGTCCAGGACACCGGCCCGCAGGGTGCGGCCGAGCGCCGGAAGGATGTCGTACCCGCCGATGAGGCGGACGGCCTCCGGACTCTCCTGCAACACCGCCCGGAACGGGCGCAGTCGCTCCAGCCGCGCCTCGACCGCGGGCAGTCCGGCGGCGGCGGCGAACTCCGCGGCCGCCTCCCGCAGCCACTCGCGCAGCACCTCACCGAGCACCGGATGCGCGGCCGCCTCGGCCAGGTCCTTGCCCTGCCCGCGGCCCAGCCCCTCGACGGCCGCGGACAGCAGGGCGCGGTACCGGGGCTCGGCCGCGACGGCCCGGAGGTCACGCCGGCCGGGCCGGTCGTCACCCAGCCAGGCGCTGAGCGGCAGGTACACCTCCTCGTCCGGGTCCGGGACGGTCAGGGCGACGCCCTCCGCCACACACAGGTCCAGCAGGTCGAGGTCGGCCCCCGCCCGCCAGCGACCGGTGAACAGGTCGACGGGCCGGCCGGCCGCGCGCAGCCGCGGCGCCATCCGCTCGACCAGCGCCAGTGTCGCCGGGGAGCGGTGCGAGTACGCCGCGCCGTGCTTGCGGTGCTGGGCCCACCGGGTCAGCCAGTCCGCCGCGTCGGCCTCGCCGCCCTCCTCGGTGAGCAGCAGGTCCGCCCCGCACTCGGCGAGCAGCGCCAGCCAGAACTCGTCGTCCGCCACCTCACGGCCCAGACCGGCCGGCATGATCTCCAGCAGCCGCACCCGCAGCTCGGGCCGCCGCTCGGCGAGGACGGGCAGCACCGTGCGGTAGGCGTTCCAGAAGGAGGCGGGCGCCCGTACCGCCGCCGGGGACACCAGCAGGTCGGCGACGAGGGCGCACTCCTCGGTGACCCGGTCGAGACCGGCCGCCCTGACCAGGCCGCGCGCGTCCTGCGGCAGCGAGGCGTACGGCGGCATCCCGGCCGCGCAGCGCTCCACCGTCAGCTGCCGGAACTGGGCCCAGGCGACGTCCGGTCGGAGCCGCCGGGCCAGGTCCCGCACGTACTCCTTGAGCGCCTTCACGGTGAGCGCCCCGGCGAACGCGAACTCCAGGAACACCGCCCGCTGCCGCTCCTCGTCGACCGCGAGGGCGTGCACCCGCTCCGCCTCACGGGCCTTGCCGAAGAAGGCGGCCGCGTACGTGGTGTTCTCGTGCTGGAGGAAGACCCGCGCGGCCTGCTCGTAGAACGTGGGCAGGAAGTGCGGGACCGCACGGCCCAGCCGCTCGCCGAGCGCCTCGAAACCCTCCTTGGCGTTGCCCGGCTTGGACTTCGCCTGCCGGGCCAGCCGCTCCACGTCCTTGACCAGGGCGAGGGCATGGTGGCCGTTGGCCGGGTCGTGGACCAGCGCCCAGGCGGGGAAGCCCAGGGTCTCCCGGCGCACCTGGCCCACCTCGGGCGCCTCCGGGTCCCGGGCCAGGCCGAGGAACTCCAGGGCCAGGTCCTCGGCCTCACCGAGGGTGCCCGGCACCAGCCGCACCACCCGGCGGTCGTCCAGGGCGGGGTGGGTGTAGGTGCGGGCGGTCAGGACGTCGGCGTCCTCGCGTCCGGTGGTGCCCGCGGGCAGGATCGCGCCGGCGTCGAGCAACGCGGCGCTGGTGGTGTCGTCGTACGTGGTCATGCCGCCCGCTCCTCGTCCTCGATGTCCCGCCCCGCGTACAGCGCCGCCGCCATCCGCATGCCCTCCGACCAGGCGACCGGGCCGACCTGCCCCAGCTTCAGCGGCCGGCCCGCCGGGTCGGTCCACGCCAGCGGGCCGGTCTCGGTCTCGTAGTAGCCGTCGAAGTCGCCGACCCAGACCCGGGCCTCCACCTGGCGGCCCGCCTCCAGCACGGAGCACACCGCGTGTCCGCCGCGCACCCGGTACCCCAGGGAGCCGGCCCGGCCGTGCAGGAACCGCAGCTCCTTGAAGACCCCGCCCGCGTACTCCTCGACCTGGGTGCCCTCCGCGTCCAGCGTCGCCGGGCGGTGCCAGACCTCGCGGAACAGCTGCTGCGCCTTCTGCTCGACCCCCAGCTCCACCGCGAACTCCCGCAGCTCCTCCAGGTCGTCGAGGAGCACCGGGTGCGGCAGGCGGACCAGTTCGGGTGTGATGCGCACGGTGTCGCCGTCGAGGTCGACGAGCCCGAGCCCGCGGCCGGTGTCGGCGTCCCGCAGGAACCCGGCCACCTCGCCGTCGGCGCCGGTGACGACCAGGTCGCGCAGCGCCGCCTGCCAGGCCAGGTCCGGCCAGACCCGGGTGAGGACGGCCAGCGGTACCGGCAGCGAACGGGTCATCCACCGCTCCACGTCGCCCAGGCACTGCCGTTCGTGCCGCTCCAGCCACTCGGTGAGCTGCCGCAGTCCCAGCACGGCCGGATCGTCCGCCAGCTTCGCCGGCACGGACTTCAGCCGCCGCCCCGCCGCGTTGCGGCAGACCACCTTCCCGTCGTCCAGGGCTACTTCGTAGTCCCCGGCCGTCACCCACCCCATGCGTGCCTCCCCGCACCGCAGTGATCAAGTGCTGGGAACTGTAGGGGAGGCCACTGACAACACCCTTCGAGAGCCCCGCCCGCGAGGGAAGAAGCAGGTCGGGACGGTACGGCCACGGCCCCGGCCGAGGCGGTGGGCCTCGGCCGGGGCCGTGGGGAAGATCGGGTGGGCCGGACGTCAGTCCTCGCCCGCCTCCTTCGCGCGCTTCAGGTTCTTCAGTCGTGCGCCCTCCTTGCGGACCTCGGCCTGGGTGGCGCGCTCCTTCTCCAGCCACGCGGGCAGGTCGCGCTTCAGCTCCTCGATCTGCTCGGTGGTGAGCGCCTCCGTCACCCCGCCGCGCGCCAGCCCCGCGATGGACACGCCCAGCTTGGCCGCGACCACCGGACGCGGGTGCGGCCCGTTGGCCTGCAGCTCGCGCAGCCACTCGGGAGGGTTCGCCTGGAGCTCGGTCAGCTCGGCGCGCGAGACGACACCCTCCTGGAAGGCGGCGGGCGTGGCGGGCAGGTACACCCCCAGCTTCTTCGCCGCGGTCGCGGGCTTCATCGTCTGGGCGGTCTGGTGCGAACTCATGAGGTCAAGGGTATCGGCCGGGCGCGCGGGCGCGGACCACGCGCGTACCGGGCCGGCCGCCGCCCCCGACCGCGGCCGGTTAACCTTGCCTGGTGACAGGCTCGGAGGAAACACCGTCGTTCCGGCTCGCGTACGTTCCCGGCGCGACGCCCGCCAAATGGGTAAGGATCTGGAACGAGCGCCTGCCCGGCGTCCCGCTCACCCTCCACCAGGTCCCGGCCGCCGAGGTGTCCGGACTGCTGCGCGCGGGCGAGGCGGACGCCGGTCTCGTACGGCTCCCCGTGGACCGCACGTTCTTCAGCGCGATCCCCCTGTACACCGAGACCACGGTGGTCGTCGTCCCCAAGGACCACGTGATCACCGCGGCCGAGGAGGTCACGGTCGCCGACCTGGCCGACGAGGTCCTCTGCCACCCCCTGGACGACGTGTTCGACTGGGACGCCCCGCCCGGCGAGCCCGCGTTCGAGCGCCCCGCGACCACCGAGGACGCCGTCGAGCTGGTCGCCGCCGGCGTGGGCCTCCTGGTCGTGCCGCAGTCCCTGGCCCGGCTCTACCACCGCCGGGACCTCACCTACCGGACGCTCACCGACGGTCCCGAGTCGACCGTCGCGCTGTCCTGGCCGGAGGCGGCCACCACGGACCTGGTCGAGGACTTCATCGGCATCGTCCGCGGCCGCACCGTGAACAGCACCCGCGGCCGGCAGCCGGCACAGGCACCGCAGGGCTCGCAGGAGAAGCCCAAGCGGTCGCAGAAGCCCGCCCCGGCCAAGGCGGCGCAGTCGCGCACCGGCGCGGCGAAGCGCACCCAGTCCGCCAAGCCCGCGAAACGAGGCAAGCCCCGCCGCCGTTCCTGACCCCAGCCCCGGGCCCCCGCCCGCCCCCCGTCTGCTTCTGGACACCCCCGGCGCCTCCCCGTCCCGGGGTCCGTGCGATGCCACGATGCCCTCCGGACATCCCGGATATCCCGGACATCCAGCGCTGGAGGCGCCGTGAGCCCAGAAGCAGTGGCGGACGAAGTGGTCGACGCCCGTGCCTCGTCCGCGTTCCTCGTCAACGAATCCCTCGGCTACCTGTTCCCCGCCGCACTGCGGGCGGCCGCCGTGGTGGGGGTGGCCGATCATCTGGCCGACGGGCCCCGGACCGCGGCCGAACTGGCCGGGGCCACCCGTACCGACGCGCGCAACCTGTACCGGGTGCTCCGGCTGCTGGCCACCCGCGGCGTCTTCGAGGAGGACGCCGTCGGCCGCTTCCGCCTCACCGCCGCCGGCGACGCGCTGCGCACCGACGCGCCCTGCTCGGCACGGTCGGCCGTCCTGATGAACACCGACCGCAGCATGTGGCTGCCCACCGCCGACCTGAGCCGGTGCGTGACCGAGGGCACGTCCGCGTTCGAGCACCTCTTCGGACTGCCGTTCTTCGAGTACTTCGCGCAGGACGAGGACACCGCGGACGTCTTCCACACGGGCATGGCCGCCATGTCCGACGCCGAGAACGGGCCCATCGCCGACGCCTGCGACTTCCCGCCCACCGGGACCGTCGTCGACGTGGGCGGTGGCCACGGCGGTTTCCTGCTGACGGTCCTCGACCGTCACCCCGCCCTGCGCGGCGTCCTGTACGACCGGCCGCACGTGCTGGCCGGCCACCGGCTGGACACGCCCGGGGCGGCCGGACGCTGGAGCACCGAGACCGGTGACTTCTTCACCGCCGTACCGAAGGGGGACGTACTGCTCCTCAAGCGCATCCTGCACGACTGGGAGGACGACCAGTGCGTCACCCTCCTCGACCGCTGCCGTGCCGCGCTGGCGCCGGGCGGGCGGATCCTGGTCGTCGAGGCGGTGGTCCCGCCGGGCAACGCACCGCACCAGGCCAAGGCGCTCGACCTGCTGCTGATGGCGGCCCTGGTGGGCCGGGAACGCACCGTGCCGGAGTTCGCCGGGCTGTTCGAGGCCGCCGGCCTCAAGCTGGCCCGGGTGGTGCCGACGCCCACGGTGCTCTCGGTGGTGGAGGCGGTGGCCGTCTAGGCGGCCGGCTCCAGGTCCTCCGCGTCCGCCTCCGGCGCCTTCGCCCGGTCCCGCAGGTCGGCCAATGCCAGGCACAGGGCCAGCAGGATGAGTCCGACGGACGTCAGCAGGCCGAGCTGGAGCGCCTCGACGGCCGGGCCGCGGTTGGCGAGGTGCGCGAAGTACACCGAGCCCACCACGGCGATCCCGGCCGCCGAGCCGACGCGCTGGCCGGTCTGGAGCACCCCGCCGGCCGCGCCGGCCCGCTTCACGGGCACCCGGGTCAGCGTCAGCGTGGTGTTGGGGGAGACCGTGATGCCGGAGCCGATCCCGCCGACGACCATCGGCAGCGCGGCCGCCCACCCGAAGCTGTCCAGCGGCACCAGCCGCACCACCGCGATGATCCCGAGCAGCCCGACCGCCACCCCGGACAGGCCGAGGACGACCAGCTTGCGCCCGTGCCGCACCACCAGCCGGCCGCCGAGGGCGGCACCCACCGCCGAGGCAGCCGCGAACGGCAGCACCGTGACACCGGCGGCCAGCGCGCTGTACCCCGCCGCGTTCTGCAGGAACAGGGCGAGGACGAAGAAGACCGTGGTGAACCCCGCGAAGTAGGTCAGGCTGACCAGCGCGCCGAGCGTGAAGGACCGCAGCGAGAACAGCCGCAGATCGACCAGCGGCGCGCGTCCGAGCCGGCCCTGCCGGCGCTCCCAGGTCCAGAACAGGGCCAGCAGCAGCGCGCCCAGCGGCACCAGCGCCCACTTCTGGCGTCCGGTCCACTGCTGTTCCTGCACCAGCGGCAGCATGAGGGCGAGCACACCGGAGCCGAGGAGCAGCACCCCGACCGGGTCGAACTCCTCCCGTCTGCCGAGGACGGGGAACCGCGGCAGCAGCCGCAGCCCCGCGGCCAGCGCGACCACCCCGATGGGCAGGTTGACGAAGAACACCCAGCGCCAGCCGTCGTCGGTGCCGACGGCGTCGATGATCAGGCCGCCGGCCAGCGGGCCCACCGCCGTCGACACCCCGATGACACTGCCGAGCAGACCGAAGGCCCTGGCCCGGTCGGCGCCCTGGAACATCTGCTGGATCAGCCCCGAGGTCTGCGGGGCGACCATGCCCGCCGCCGCGCCCTGCATCAGCCGGAACACCACCAGCCAGTCGGCGCTCGCGGCGAGTCCGCAGGCCGCCGAGGCCAGCGTGAAGACCGCCAGCCCGATCAGGAAGGCCTGGCGGCGGCCGCGCATGTCGCCGAGCCGGCCCGCCGGGACGAGGGCCAGTCCGAAGGTGAGGGCGTACCCGGAGACCACCCAGGCCTGGGCGGCCTCCGTGGCTCCCAGCCCGTGCTCCATGGAGGGCAGTGCCACATTGACGATCGAGGTGTCGAGCAGCGAGATGAAGCCCGCGGTCAGACAGACCCCGAGCGCCTGCCAGCGCCGGTCTTCGGTGGCCGGCCGCTGCGGCTTTGCCCAGGTCGTGGTCATACGGACACGCTATGCAGGCATCCGGGGCATCGCACGACCGGCGGAGCGAACGGCTGGCGCACTGCTCCCGACGGGTGAACGGCCCTCCGGTCAGCGCGCGTACGACGCCTTCCGGGCCGTGGCCACCACCCGGTCGCCCGCCGGTCCGTCCAGCAGCCCCCGCGCCACCCACGTGTCCACGACCGACCGCACCCGCGCGACCAGCGCCGCCTTGTCGTGGAACGGCGCCCCGGCCCACACCGCGTCCAGGAGCGAGCCGCCGTCGGGCCCCACCGGGTCGGCGACCCCGGAGTCCAGGCCGCCGAACACCACCGTGGGCTCCGAGCGCCGGAAGTAGGCGTGGCCGGGGTCCTCGGTCCCCTCGTGGAAGGGGGCGAACTCCGTGCCCGCCACGGTGAAATGGAGCGGGGCGTCCGGTACCGGCGTCACGGACGGCAGCAGGTCACCGGAGAGCCCCGCGTTGCCGTACAGGCCCAACTCCAGCCACTCCGTGGACGCGTCGCGGCCGACCAGGTTCACCGGGCCGTAGAACAGGGCCTGCACCGACGGATCGTCCAGCGTCCGTTCCACCCGCAGCCGGAACGGGATCGACACCCGCACGGTGTCGCCGGGCCGCCAGGTCCGGGCCACGCCGAAGTAGCTCCCCGGCACCGCGGTCCCCGGCACCGCCCGCCCGTTGACCGTCACCCGGAACCCGGCCGTCGCCCACCCCGGCACCCGCAGCCGCAGTTCGAAGGGGACGCCCCGGCCGCTCCCGCCCACGGTGAGCGTGCTGCCCTGCTCCCGTGGGTAGGCGGTGTGCTGCTCGACCGTGATCCCCCGCTCGGCCCAGGTCAGCGTGGACGGGCTGTACAGGTTGACGTACAGGGCGCTGGCGTCGGCCGCCGCGAAGTACACCGAGTCCTGGTACTTGGTGGCGGACTCCATGCCCGTGCCCTCGCAGCAGGTCGTGCCCTGCTTGGGCGTGTAGTCCCGGACATGGCCGGGCGTCAGCCCGACGAAGTACGTGACGAGCGGCTTCTCCGCGTCGGTCCGGTCCTGCTTGGAGCCGAGCACCTGGTTGTACAACGTCCGCTCGTAGTAGTCCATGTACGCCGGGTCCTGCTCGTGCAGGAACAGCGCCCGGCTGAGTTTCAGCATGTTGTAGGCGCAGCAGGTCTCCGCCGTGGTCGCGCCGACGGTCCCGGCGATCACGTCCCGTGCCTTCCAGAACTCGGCCGTGCTGGTCCCGCCGATGCCGTAGGTGCGATGCGGTACGACCATGCCCCAGAAGTTCTTCGCGGCGGTCAGGTAGCGCTCCTCACCGGTGGCGTCGTACAGCCGGACCAGTCCGGTGAAGACCGGGATGTGCTGGTTGGCGTGCAGCCCGTTCAGCGTGTCGGTGTTCGCGGCGCACGCGTCGATCAGGCTGTCCAGGTCGAACAGCCGGGCCAGCGCGAGGTGTTCGGGCTTCCCGGTGAGCTCGTGGAGATCGCAGACCGCCTCGACGATCCCGCCGAACTCGCCGCTGGAGAAGATCCCCCACATGCGCTGGAGGGTGGCGGCGGGCAGTACGGAGAGCCGGGAGTGCATCCAGTCGCCCATGCCGGACGCGAGGTCCAGGGCGCGTTCGTCGCCGGTGGCGGTGTGGGCGTCGAGGAGGCCCCGGAGGATCTTGTGCGCGGTGTAGTACGGCGCCCAGACCCGGGTGTAGTCGCTGCCGGTCATCGACTCCAGCAGGATGAACTGCGTCTCCGGGTAGGCCGCCAGGAAGCCGGGATGGCTCGGCCCGCCCCAGGTGCGCCGCAGGGCCGCGTCGAGACCGCGTCCCGAACCGTCCGCGAGGACCGCCCCGGTCGTCTCGCCGAAGGAGTACGACACCAGGTCGCCGGTGGCCGGCATGTGCTGGAGCGCGGCCATTTCGTCCGCGTCCAACGCCCGCGAGAACACGTCGAATCCGCCGAGGGCGCCCGCGAAGACCGGGTCGGCCGGGTAGTGGGAGCGGCCGAGCCAGTGCTGGGCGAGCGGGCCGAGAGCGGCCGGGGTGAGGGACATGGCCGGGTCGCGGGCGACGGCCGTGCCGTCGACGTACAGCGTGCCGGTGCCGTCGGCGATGGTGACCGCGAGGTGGCTCCACCGGTCCAGGGGCAGCGGGGCCGTGCCGTCGAGGCCCTGCTCGGCACCCGCCCCGCCGGTGGTGATCGCGAAGCGGGGCACGCCGTTCGCGTTGCGTGCGGTGAGGTACAGGTACCGGGTGGTGTCGTCACCGAAGTCGAACACCCGGGCCCAGGCGTCCTCGTGGCCGGGCCGCACCCAGGCCGCCAGGGTGACGGCGGAGGCGTTGTGGAGCACTCCGGCCGGCAGGTCGACGTACTGGTGGGACCCGCGTTCGTTCTCGACCGCGCGCCCGCCGAGGGGCCCGGTCGTGCTCAGCACCGACGGCTCGTGCCGCAGTGCCTCGCGCACCTCGGCCAACGCCCCCACCATCGTGCGGATCTTCGCCCCGAACACCTCCTCGCCGGTGCTCGCGTACGCCTGGGCGAGCATGGTCAGGAAGTGGCCGGTGTAGTGCCCGCGGAGGTTTCCGTTGGCCTCCCCGTCCAGTCCTTCCCAGCCGCCGGGCGCGACCGCGCCGCCGGTGTCCAGTCCGGCGTTGGCCCGGAACACCTGCAACAGCCGGTTCACGTCGTAGCCGCGTGCGTGGTCGAGCATCAACGCCCGTTTGTCCGCGAACAGTCCGGGGCGCAGGGCCACGTCCCCCAGCCCGAACGGCTTCACCGTCCGGGCCGCTTCGGCCGCCGTCGCCTTCGCGCCGGCCGTGGCGCCGGCCCCGCCGGCGGCGGCCACCAGGGCCGTCACCTGGATGAGGGTCCTTCGGGAGAGCGGCCGCGGCATGGGCACCTCGCAAGTGTTCGGAATGCCGGACGGTGTTCGTGAAATCGTCCAGACCTTAGGCAGCCGACGGGGGAGCGTCAACGTTTCCGACAGGGAGGGCAGTTCAGGGAGCGGTCAGCCACTCGTAGACCGCGTCGGCGGTGAACTCCGCCTGGCCGCCGCGCAATACCAGGTCGGCCGTGGTGAACCGGTCCGCCTGGGTGGTGACATAGGGGATCGCGACGCAGCGCATCCCGGCGGCGTGCGCCGCCGCCGCGCCGGGCGTCGCGTCCTCCAGGACCACGCAGTCGGCCGGGGCGGCCCCGAGACGGCGGGCCGCCTCCAGGAAGACGTCGGGTGCCGGCTTGCCGCGCGCGACCTCGTCGGCCGAGACGAACGTGCGCAGACACGCGTCCAGGCCCGTGCCGGCCAGGACGGCCTCGATCGCCTCGGGGGAGGAGCCCGAGGCCACCGCGGACGGGACGCCCGCGGCCGCCAGTAGCTCCACGAACCTGCGCATCTCCGGGTACACCCGGGTGCCGGCACGGGCCAGCTCCAGATAGAACCGGTTCGTCTCCGCGAGGAGTTCGGCCACCGGGGGCCGCAGGCCGTGGCGCTCCCGCAGCAGGCCCAGCGTCTCCAGCGTGCTGATGCCCACGAGCTTCTCGTGCTCCGCCCAGGTGTAGTCCGCGACGCCGTGCGCGGCCAGCGTCTGCCGGGTCGCCTCGTAGTAGTTGGGCTCGCTGTCCACCAGTGTTCCGTCGAGATCGAAGATGACCGCGAGGCTGCCGGGACCGCTCATGGGAGCCAGGATGCCGTCATCCACGCGCGGCCCGGCCGATCGACTCCACCAGCGGCAGCAGCCGGTGCGGGACGCGTTCGCGCAGGGCCACCTCCGTGCGGGTACGCACCACGCCCGGCAGGCTGATCAGCTTCTGGATCACGTCCTCCAGATGCGCGTTGTCCCGCGCCACCACCCGGGTCAGCAGATCCCCGCCACCCGTGATCGAGAAAGCCTCCACGATCTCCGGTACGGCGGCCAGCGCGTCCCCCACGTCGTCCAGATGTCCCTGGGTGACCTCGATGTGCACGAACGCCAGCACCGGATGGCCGAGCGCGGCCGGGGAGAGGGCGGGGCCGGTTCCCGTGATCACGCCGTCCCGCTCCAGCCGGTCCAGCCGGGCCTGGAGGGTGCCCCGGGCGACCCCGAGGATCCGGGCGTACTCGCGCACGCTGGTCCGCGGCTGCTCCAGCAGCAGCCGCAGGATGCGGGTGTCGAGCTCGTCCACGGTCATCACTCACGACTGTACCAATGGCTCAGACCCGCGCCGCGGCGAGCTGGGCCAATGGTCTCCCTGCTGCCTGACGGATCGGCCGTCATCTGCGCCAATGGACCAGCAGAATCGAGTCCACTTGAGCCAGCCGCCCCGGCGGTGCTCTCATGTCGGTGTCGATGGCGCTGCGGATCCCCGCGGCGCCTTTTCCGTGCCGCCCGTGGGAGGGGAAGCAGTGCTGAAGAGGGTGTTCACGGCTCCGGACCCGGGGCGGGTGCGGCTGCGCTTCGCCGCGCGCGCCGTGCTCGGCATCGGGCTCGCCGTCGCGGTCTGCGGAGCGGCCGGACACTCCCTCACGGGCGCTGTCACCGGCGGTCTCGCCGCGCTGCTCGCCCTGTTCACGGTCACGGATCCCACGGTGCGCGGGCAGGCCGTCACCACCGCGCTGCTGCCCGTCGTGGGTCTGCCGGTCCTCACGGCCGCGGCCTGGCTGCACGGCGTACCGGTCGCCCGTGACCTGGTCTTCCTCGCCGTGGTCGGCGCGGGCGTGTACGCGCGCCGCTGGGGACCGCGCGGCCACAGCCTCGGTGTCTTCGCCTTCATGACCTACTTCGTGGCCCAGTTCCTGCACGCCACCCCCGGACAGCTGCCCGAGCTGTCGGCCGCCGTCCTGCTGTCCGTGTCCGGCGCGGCCCTCGTCCGCTTCGGCCTGTGGTGCTACGAACGCGGGCTGCCTCCGGCGCCGGTACCCGCCCCGCCCGCCGGTTCCGGCCTGGCCCGGGTGACCACCCGGCAGGCGGTGCAGGCGACCGCCGGCGCGGGGTTCGCGCTCGTGGCGGGCCAGCTGGTGTCCGGCCAGCGCTGGTACTGGGCGGTCGGCGCCACCTGGTGGATCTTCGTCAACACCGCCTCGCGCGGCGAGACACTGGTCCGCGGCTTCCGCCGGGTCCTCGGCACGGTCATCGGCATCGCGCTGGGCCTGCTGGTCGCCGCTCCGGTGCACGGCGCCCCGGTCCCCACCGCCGTTCTGGTCGCGGCCGCCGTCTTCGGCATCTTCTACACGGCCGCCGTCTCCTACACCTGGATGATGCTCTGGGTGACCTTCCTCGCCGAACTGCTCTACGGCCTCCTCGGCGTCCTCACCCCGGACCTGCTGGCCCTGCGGCTGGCCGAGACTGCGGTGGGCGCCCTGGGTGCCGTACTCGCCGTGCTGTTCGTGCTGCCGGTCACCACCCACCTCACCACCGACGCCTGGATCCGGCGCGCCCTGCGCTGCGTGCACGCCTGCACGACCGAGGCCACCGCCCGGCTGGCCGGATCCACCACCGCCGACCCGGCCCTCCGGGTGGCCGAACTGGAACAGCTGCTCGGCCGGGTACGGCTCTCCGTCGCCCCGCTGGTGCACCCGCTCGCCCCGACGCCCGGCCGCAAGCGCCGGGCCCGCCGGGTCCTGGCCCTGCTGGACGACTGCGCCCGCGAGGTCCGCGGCCTGGTCGCCGTCGCCGCCGACCCGGAGGCCTCCCACGACGCCCGGCTGGCCGCCGCCTGCTGGCGCGTCGAGGCGGCCGTGGAGGCCCTCACCCGGGGCTCGGAGCACATCACCGCCCCCGCCGAACCGCCCACCGAACCCGCCCTCGCCCACCTGCACGGCCTGGAACGGGCCCTGGCCGAACTCGCCGACCCGCTGCGCCCGACCGCCCGCCCGCGGCTCGCCGGCGCCTGAGACGCGCCCCGCCCGCACGTCTTGGTCTAGACCGCAAACTGCTACCGTCGGCCCCGGACCGGCCCGTACCGACTCGTACCGGCCCGTATCGAGAGGGGACAGCGGTGACAGACGGCGGCAGGCGGCGCAGGGCGTTCATCGGGTCGTTCACGGCGGCGGGCGGACCCGGGGTCGTCACGGCCGCGGTCCACCCGCACAGCGGCGCCCTGGCCCTCCTGGAGAGCGTCGACGGCGTCCCCGACCCGTCGTATCTCGCGCTCGCGCCCGGCGGACGCACCCTGTACGCGGTCAGCGAGACCGCCGACGGCGCGGTGGCCGCGTACCACGTCCACGACGACAAGCCGCGCCTCGCCGGTCCGCCGGTGCCGGTCGACGCCAGCGGCCCGACCCACCTCAGCGTCTACGACGGGCACGTGCTGACCGCCAACTACGGCTCGGGCAGCGTCAGCGCCGTCCCCGTCCGCCCCGACGGCACACCGGCCCCCGTCCCCTCGGGGGTGCTCCAGCACACCGGCTCCGGCCCGCACGAGCGGCGCCAGCGGGCCCCGCACGCCCACCAGGTACAGCCCGACCCCAGCGGCCGCTGGGCCGTCAGCGTCGACCTGGGGACCGACTCGGTCCGCGTCTGCACCCTGGAGCAGGGCGTCCCCGTCCTGCACCGCGAGTTCGCGCTGCGCCCCGGCTCCGGCCCCCGCCACCTGGTGTTCCACCCCGACGGCCGGTACGCCTACGTCGTCAACGAACTCACCCCGACCGTGACCGTCTGCCGCTGGGACGCCGGCACCGGGACCCTGCGGCCGCTGAGCGAGACGCCGGTCCTGCCCGGCGCGCCCGCCGGCGACGCGTACCCCTCGGGCATCGCCGTGTCGCCCGACGGCCGCTTCCTCTGGACGGCTACCCGCGGCGAGGACGTCCTGACGACGTTCACGATCGAGGAGGACCGCCTGCGCCCGACGGCGACGGTCCCCTGCGGGGGCCACTGGCCCCGGGCGCTCACCGAGTCCGACGGCCACCTGTACGCGGCGAACGAACGCTCCGGGAACATCACCTGGTTCACCGTCGACCAGGAGACCGGGCTGCCCCGCTACGACGGCCAGGTGGAACTCCCGGCACCGTCCTGCGTCGTCTTCGGCTGAGGTCGCCTGAAGCGCCCCTCGGGGGCGCGGGGAACTGCGCGAACGACCCCCACCGGCCCGCGGCCGGAATCGGACCGAACCACCCCGTGAAACAACCGACGGGGCCCCAGGAAAGGACCCCGTCCGAAAAAGCAGCCGCGTCAGCGGGCCGGCGCACCCTGCGGCTGCTGGGGAGCGATCCCCAGCGCCGTCGTGTACTTGGCCAGCGCCAGCTTCCCGATCGCCGGATACGCCCCCAGCGGCTCGGCCGTGGCACAGCCGGCCTCCTCCGCGGCGGCGCTGAGCAGCGCCGCGTCGATCTCCGGCCCGATCAGATAGGGCGCCAGAGCCAGCTGCTGCGAGCCCGAATTCCGCAGCTGTTCGGCGACGGAGGCGATCGAACCCTCCTGGTCCAGCGCCGCGGCCATGACCGGCACGGCGAGGCGCGCGGCGAGCAGCATGCCGGTGATCCCGGCGGCCTGCACCGCCTCGTCGCCGCCCACCGACGCCAGGACGATGCCGTCCGCAGCCGTCGCCACGGTGAACAGCCGCGCCCGGTCGGCGCGGGCCAGACCGGCCTCCGACAGGCGCACGTGCAGCGCCTCGGCGAGCAGCGGGTGCGGGCCGAGGACGTCCGTCAGATCAGCGGCGACCCGGCTCTCCATGACCGCGTGGCGGACCTGGCGCAGCAGCGCGCTGTCCGGGCCGGCCAGCAGCGGCACGACGACGGCGACCGGGCCGTCGGGGGCCTTTATGCCCTCGACACCCGCGGCGACGGCCTGCTCGTAGCGGGCGGTGCGCTCCTCGGCGGCACGGGCGAGCACGGACTGGAGGGTGGGGAACTCCTCGTCGTCCCCGTCCAGGTAGCCGATCCGGGCGTCCAGGCCGGGCAGCTCGGAGCGGGCGATGCTCACGACCTCCTCGGCGAGGCCGCGCGTGGCCGCGCTGGGCTTACCCGGCACCGCGAGGACGAGCGCGGGCGCGTCAACGGGAGCCACCAGCGGCTCGGGACGGCGGTGCCGTCCGGGCTGGCGGGGGCGCGGCATTCGTACTGGCAGGCCGGCGGGCCCAGTGGGGGAGCTCATGGCGCCGCATGTTACTGGCTATCTGGGCTCTGCTGTTCGGGGAGGGTGCAGGTGAGCGGTATCCGTCCGGTTTTGTCTGATGAGTTACGCATGATTCGGAGGTGATCCGGCCATCTGTCGGACACTTCGGCTCCCAGTGGGATCAATCCGCTTTTGTGTGCACCACGCAGAGCAGCCGTTCATCACCCGGCAGGGTGAGCCGCCCACTGGCCAGGTCACCCGCGACGCGTACCGCTCCGTGCAGCGGATCGCCCGCCGCCGGCACCCGCCGGGCGTGCGGCAGCAGAGCGGTCAACTCCTCGGCCAGCGGGACCAGCAGCGGATCGCCGAGCTTGGACAGGCCACCGGTGACGGCGACTCGGGGCGCGCCCTCGGCGGGGCAGACGGCGGCGGCCGACTCGGCCATGTGCCGGGCCGCCGTACGCAGGATCCCGGCCGCCACCGGGTCGTCCGCGGCGCTGAGGGCGACCTGGGGGGCGAAGGAGGCCAGCACGGCGGGCCGGTCGGAACGCGGGTAGAGCAGGCCGGGCAGCCCGGGCAGCGGCCCGAACCGCTCCTCGGCGCGGGCCCGCAGCACCGACGAGCCGCCGTCCCGCCCGTCGAAGGCGCGCAGCGCCGCCTCCAGCCCGGCCCGGCCGATCCAGGCGCCGCCGCCGCAGTCGCCGAGCAGGTGTCCCCAGCCGTCGGCCCGCCGCCAGCCGCTCAGATCGGTACCGATCGCGATCAGACCGGTGCCGGCGGCGACCACCGCGCCCCGGCAGGGGCCGAGGGCACCGGCGTACGCCGTCACCGCGTCGGCGGCCAACGCGACGGTCCGCGCGCCGAGTTCCCGGGCCAGCGCACCGGGCAACTCGGCCCGCAGGGCGTCCCCCAGGGTGGCCAGTCCGGCCGCGCCGACGACGACCGTGTCCATCCGGTCCAGTCCGTACTCGGCAGCCGACGCCCGTGCCATGGGCAGTACTTGCTCCAGCAGATGCCCGGGGTCGATACCCCGCGCCCCGGTCCGCACCGGCACCCGCGACTCCCGCGGCGCGGACGGCTCCCGCCCCGGCACCCCGACGACGGCCCGCACCCCGGAGCCGCCGGAGTCGACGGCGAGGAACCCGGACACCGGGCTCTCCGATCCGGCGGCCCCGCGGATCCCACCGGCCGCGGCGGTCACGGCAGCCACCGGTCGGCCGGCGTGTGGCCGGCGGGGCTGAGCGGCTCGACAGCCGGACGCAACAGGCTGCCCTCCTGCCCGGTGGCCGCCCGCGCGTGCCACGGGACCGGCTCGACGACCTTGACGATTTCGACGACCTTGACGATCTCGACGAGAGGAGAAGAGTAGCGCCGCGGACAGCCTCCGCGGGCGGGGACTTCTGCCTCTGTGCGGGGCGCCTGAGGCTGCCAGTAGGGTGACCTGCTGTGGCACCACGACCCTTGTACGAACTTGTCGAAGCGGGCTGGGCGAAGGCCCTCGAACCCGCGGCCGAGCGGATCGCCGCGATGGGGGACTTCCTCCGGGCCGAGATCGCGGCCGGCCGGACCTATCTCCCGTCCGGGGCGAACGTCCTGCGGGCCTTCCAGCAGCCCTTCGATGACGTTCGCGTCCTGATAGTCGGTCAGGACCCCTACCCCACGCCGGGGATGGCCATCGGACTGAGTTTCGCGGTCTCGCCGGAGGTGCGTTCGCTGCCGGGCAGCCTGGAGAACATCTTCCGGGAGATGCACTCCGACCTGGGGCTGCCCAGGCCCTCCAACGGGGACCTCACGCCGTGGACCCGACAGGGGGTGCTGCTGCTCAACAGGGCGCTCACCACCGCCCCGCGCAGTCCGGGCGCCCATCGCGGCAAGGGCTGGGAAGAGGTCACCGAGCAGGCCATCCGGGCGCTGGCGGCACGCGGCAAGCCGCTGGTGTCGATCCTGTGGGGGCGGGACGCGCGCAATCTGCGGCCGCTGCTCGGGGACCTCCCGGCGATCGAGTCCGCCCATCCCTCGCCGATGTCCGCGGACCGCGGTTTCTTCGGCTCCCGCCCCTTCAGCCGGGCCAACGAGCTGCTCGCCCAGCAGGGGGCCGAGCCGGTGGACTGGCGACTGCCGTAAGCCCGACGGAGTCCGCGCCGTGGGAACGCCGGTGGGAACGGCGCACCGCCTCGGGCGATCGGTGACGGTCCGGCCCGCCGGGGTGTGCGGAACCCGGCGGGCGGACTCGCCCGTTCTTCCCGCTGCCGGCCTCAGCCGAGGACCGCCGCCCGCACGCACAGCACGTCCGGCAGGTGTGAGGCCAACTGCCGCCAGCTGTCCCCGTCGTCGGCCGAGGCGAACACCTCGCCGTTGCGATTGCCGAAGTACACCCCCGCGGGGTCCGCGTCGTCCGTGCACAGCGCGTCGCGCAGCACCGTGCCGTAGTGGTCCTGGTCGGGCAGCCCCGCCGACAGCGGCTCCCAGGTCCGGCCCCCGTCGGCCGTGCGGAAGACCCGGCAGCGGCGCTGTGCGGGGACCCGGTCGGCGTCCGCGTTGATCGGGAAGACGTACGCCGTGCCCGCGCGGTGCGGATGGGCGGCCACCGCGAACCCGAACGTGGACGGCAGACCCTCGCCGATGTCGGTCCAGTGCGCGCCGGCGTCGTCGCTCCGGTAGACCCCCCAGTGATTCTGCAGGTAGAGATGGTCCGGGCTGCCCGCGTCCTGGGCGATCTTGTGCACGCACTGACCGAACTCCGGGTCGGGGTCCGGCAGGAACACCGCGGAGACACCGGAGTTGGACGGCTTCCAGCTCGCGCCGCCGTCGGTGGTGCGGAACACGCCCGCGGTGGAGACGGCGACCGTCACCGCCTTCGGGTCCCGCTGGTCCGTGACGACCGTGTGCAGGCCCTCACCGCCGCCGCCCGGCACCCACCTGTCACGCGTGGGGTGTTCCCACAGCGGCCGGACCAGTTCGAAGCTCTCCCCGCGGTCCTCGGACCGGTACAGCGCGGCCGGTTCGGTGCCCGCGTACACCACCTCCGGTTCCGCGGCGGCCGGGTGCAGCTGCCAGACCCGCTCCAGCGAGGCTCCGGTCTCCTTGGGGAACCTCACGGCGGGCCGGGCCGGTTCGGTCCAACTGCGGCCCAGGTCGTCGGAGTGGAAGACCGACGGGCCCCAGTGCGCGCTGTCACCGCCCGCCAGCAGCCGGGGCCGGCCGCCCCGGTTGTCGATGGCGACCGAGTAGATCGCCTGCGCGTTGAAGTAGGGACTCTCGTCGAACTCCCAGGTGCCACCTCGTCGCCGCCCGAGAAACAGACCTTTACGGGTGCCCACGGCGAGCAGTACCTCGGTCATGCCGATCACCTCCATGACGTCCTTGTCACAGCAGACCCTCACCTTCCGGCCAGTCTGCACCCCACCACTGACAGTCACCCCCGTGTGGGTGTCATCGCAGGTCAGAGCCGTCGTGTCGGTCGGTCGAACGAGGTGACGGAACGCGTTCCGGAAGACGCCTGCGCGAGCGGGGTCACTCGTGCGACCGTCGACTCGGAGGTTCGCCGTGAGCAACAAGGCGGCCTCTGCCGTATGGGAGGGCGGTCCGGGCTGTCCGTGCGCGCGTGAGGAGGATGCCTTTGAAGGCGTTCCGTGGTCCGAAGGTCTGGCTGTGGCGCTGGCGGCGCAACCCGCTGAAGCGTCGCGCCGACACGGTGGAGGCCTGGGTGCTGCTCGGCGCCTGGCTGTTCACCCTGCTGGCCGGAGTGCTCGCCGGGCTCGCGGCGGCCCGGTCGGTCGAGGGCGGGCTGGCCCGCGAGCGCGTCGAATGGCACCCGGTCGTGGCCCATGTCATGGAGAAGGCCCCGGGGACGCCCCGGGACGGGTCGGACTCCGCCGGCGGTGAGCGGGTCTGGGCGAGAGTGGGCTGGACCGTCGAGGACGGCACGGTGCACACCGGCCAGGCGCGGGTCGTGGCCGGCAGCAAGGAGGGCACTCCGGTCACCGTCTGGACGGACCCGCAGGGCCACCTCGTCACCCGGCCCGCCACCGCCTCCGAGGCCCACCTGCGTGCCGGGCTGATCGGCGGCCTCGTCGGGCTGAGCGCTGCGGCCGTGCCGTTCGTCGCCGGACTGGTGGCGCGGGGCCGGCTGGAGCGCCGGCGGATGGACCGCTGGGACGCGGAGTGGTCACGGCTCGGACCACAGTGGGGCCGCACGACCGGCTGAGCCCCGCACCCCCGGTCGGGCGGCGCGGGGTCGCCGGGCGGCGACAACGCGGCGCCCGGCCTCGCCCGCCGCCGCCCGGCCT